>DATMSY010000051.1:0-18621 GCA_035565135.1 Devosia sp. | reverse complement strand
GGTCAAGGGCGCCAAGCCCCAGGAGAGCGCCGAGAAGGCCCGTGAATTCCTCCATCGCGGCATTGCCGAGCGCGCCTTCGAGCTGCGCTTCCAGCTGGCCGATTATGTCGAGGTTCAGGGCGCCACGCTCGAAAACGGCCTCCTCCATCTCGAACTGAAGCGCGAATTGCCCGAAAGCAAGAAGCCGCGCCAGATCGCGATCAATGGCGCCACTGCCACCATCGAGGACAAGTCCGTCAACTAATCCCGTCTCCTCCCGAGACGTCCAGAGCGCGGTCCGCAAGGGCCGCGCTTTTTTGTTTTGTGCAACTTAGCCCCTGACCGCGAACTCCGCCCCTTGTTGATCATTGACATCCGGGCACAACTCTTGACCGGTGGGATCATGCACTACTTTGCCAAGATAATGGACTGCGCGTGAGAAGCAGCCGAAGGCCGCTAGGCTCGTCAGGACAGAACCCAACCACAATGCATATGCGGCATTTATGTTCACCTCAACCGTCTGGGGGGCGCCATTCGATACCTCAAGGGTCGCCGTCATAATCGGAACTAGACAAGCCAGAACGAACTGGAACACGCCTGCGGAGAACAGAGTAGCCGCGCACGACTTCCAGAAATCCGCCCGCAGGCGCACAATCTCATTCATCGATGCTATTTGATTTTTCGTCATAGATATCTCCAAAGAACCGCCTGGCACATAAATGCGGGCAAGACACGAAAGTCACAAATAAGAATCCCTTGCTAATTTCGATGCTCGCCGGCCAAACGTGGTTTCGTTCTCCGATACGTTTCACTCGGAACCCTCCAGCGCCCTGAATGTTGTTTCTGCAACACCCCAGCGCCAAAGGACTGTTCCATGAAAACACCCGCCATCAAACTCGCCTCCAGCAACGCCAAATCCGCCGTCATCGATATTCTCAATAGCCGCCTGGCCGACGCCATCGATCTGGCGCTGATCACCAAGCAGGCCCATTGGAACCTCAAGGGCCCCAATTTCATCGCCGTGCATGAAATGCTCGATCCCATGCGCGCCACCATTGACGAGCATACCGACATCATCGCCGAGCGCATCGCCCAGCTCGACGGCATTGCCCTGGGCACCAGCCAGCTCGTCGCCAAATCAACCAAGCTCGAGCCCTACCCCACCGACATCCGCAAAACCACTGACCACCTCGCGGCCCTTGCCGAGCGCTATGCCGCCCTCGCCAATCAGGTCCGCAGCGACATCGACGCCACCGACGAAGCCGGCGATGCCGACGCCGCCGACATCCTCACCGCCTTTTCCCGCGATCTCGACAAGAACCTCTGGTTCATCAAGTCGCATCTGGAATAGGCGCCTGACCTCCGCTCCCACAATGTCATTCCCGCGAAAGCGGGAACCTCCGTTTCCTTCCTCCCGCAACCACCAGCCATCGCCCCGTCGTACCCTCCCCCTTGAGGGCCGCCAGACCTTTACGCCAAGCCCCCCGCGCCCTACTTTCCCGCCAACACCCAGCGGGGGGCTCGCATGGCCGGAACGTTCCATCATTATTTCGAAGGCTGGCAGGCATATGCCGACAAGGCCGCCGGCCGCCCCCCGCGGCCCCTATTGGTCGAGGCCCTGCAGCTCATTGCCGCCCGCGATGCCGCCATCGATCTCGGCGCTGGCGCCCTTACCGATAGCCAATACCTGCTCGAACAGGGCTTTGCCGCCGTCACCGCCCTCGATTCGGCCCCCGTTGCCCAGGCGACGGCCGATACCTTCCCAGCCGACCGCTTCACTTACGCAATCTCGACCTTCGAGGCCTTTGCCTGTCCAACGGCCACCTATGACGTGGTCAATGCGCAGTATGCCCTGCCCTTCATCGCCCCCGCCCAGTTCTCCCGCGTCTTTTCCGCTATTCTCGCTTCGCTGAAACCCGGCGGCCTGCTGGTCGGCCAGCTCTTTGGCGATCGCGACACCTGGGCTGGCAGTCCGGGCATGAATTTTCATACCGAAGCATCGGCTCGCGCCCTCCTTGCCGATCTCACCCTGCTGCGCTTCGATATCGAGGACGATGCCAATAGCAAGACCATGTCCGGCAGGCCCAAACACTGGCATGCCTTCCACATCATCGCCCGGCGCTAGACTACGGAGACTTCCCCTTGCCTTACGATATCGTTGGCCACGCCATCGTCTCCGCCGACGGCAAGATTGCCACGGCCGATGGCGCCATGCCGGCCGAATTGCGCAATGACCTCGATTGGCAGCGCTTCCAGACCCATCTCGATCGCGCCAGCCTCGTCGTCCTCGGCCGCCCGGGCCATGAGCGCAATCCCAATCCCGGCCGCAAGCGGCTTGTGGTCACCTCCACCGTGTCCGATCTCTCCCTCGACCCCGCCGACAGACACGCCCATTTTTGGAACCCCGCCGGTCTCTCCTTCGAATCGGCGCTTACCGCTTTGGGCATTGCCGAAGGCAGCATCGCCATTACCGGGGTCTTCGATCTCTTCCGCGACCGCTTCACCGCCTTCGATCTCGCCGAATCCAATATCGTGCTGATCCGCGACGGCCAGCCCTGCTTCAGCACCGGCCATCCCCGCCTCGTGCTGGCCGATTGCGGCCTGTTCCCCGTCAGTTTCGAGCCCCTCGACCCCCAGGCCAATGTCACCCTGACCCGCTGGCGCCGCCTTTCCGGCAGCGATCTCCTATGATTTCCTATAGCCCGATTGGAAATCTCCTATAGGACTTTCGTAAATCCGCTTGCAGCCAGTTTGGAATTATGCAAATGTGACCTTGTTAGGGCAGCACGACTGTCCTATCTGACGCGTCGCCCCGCTCTCCGCGGCCAGCACGCACGCTGGTCCGGCTGGCCCGCTATGCATTAGCGGAAACGGATAGGCGGAGCTAAGATAGCTCGAAGTTGAGCGGCCATTTGGATGCAGCGCCGCTCCCCACGCATGGACGTATTTGGCAATGCGAGCCGTACTGTTGTAGTACGACCCGCCTGAACAATGCGCCCACCAGAGGACGAGACCGCATCCACGAAGCCGTCACCGGCACCATCAGGATGCACACGACATAGCGACAGAGCCCGGCAACGGGCGCGATCAACAAGCGAGGAACACGATTATGGCACACGCGCGGAACGGACAGACATCTCCGGTCACCACCAAAGCCACCAATCGCAAAACCTTGATTGAGAACGGTCGCCGCGTCGCCGGTCGTCCCGTGGCCCAGGGTCTTTATGACCCCGCCAACGAGCATGATGCCTGCGGCATCGGCATGATCGCCAATATCAAGAACAAGCCCAGCCATGAAGTGGTCGAAAAGGGTCTCGAAATCCTCGAGAACCTGGAACACCGCGGCGCCGTGGGCGCCGATCCCCTGATGGGCGACGGCGCCGGCATTCTGGTGCAGACCCCACACGCCTTCTTCAAGGACGTGATGGGCTTCCCCCTGCCCGAAAAGCACCACTATGCCGTGGCCATGCTGTTCTATCCCAACATCACCGAACTCCGCGACAAGTGCGCCGAGGCCGTCCGTGGCGTCCTGGCCCGCGAAGGCCTGACCCTGCTGGGCGAGCGCGTCGTCCCCACCGACAATTCGCGGCTCAGCGAAGGCGTCATCGCCACCCAGCCCATCATCGAGCAGATGGTGATCGCCCGCCCGGCCGGCCTGACGCTGGACGAGTTCGAGCGCAAGCTCCTCATCGTGCGCAAGGTGATTTCCAACACCGTCTATGCCGCCATTCCGGAAAGCGATGGCGACAATGGCTTCTATGTCGTCTCCATGTCCGCCCGCACGCTGGTCTATAAGGGCATGTTCCTGGCCTACCAGCTCAAGGCCTTCTTCCCGGACCTTTCCGACGAGCGCTTCGAATCCGCCATCGCCCTGGTGCATCAGCGCTTTTCGACCAACACCTTCCCGAGCTGGAAGCTGGCCCACCCCTATCGCATGACCACCCATAATGGTGAGATCAACACCATCCGTGGCAACGTCAACTGGATGGCCGCCCGCCAGGCCTCGGTGTCCTCGCCCCTCTTCGGCGACGACATCACCAAGATCTGGCCCATTTCCTATGAGGGCCAGTCCGATACGGCCTGCTTTGACAATGCGCTCGAATTCCTCGTGCGCGGCGGCTATTCCCTGCCCCACGCGGCCATGATGCTGATCCCCGAAGCCTGGGCCGGCAATCCCTTGATGGACGACACGCGGCGCGCCTTCTACGAATATCACGCCGCCCTCATGGAACCCTGGGACGGGCCTGCCGCCATGTCGCTCAGCGATGGCCGCTATGTCGTCGCCACCCTCGACCGCAACGGCCTGCGCCCCGCCCGTTACCTCGTGACCCGTGAAGGCCATGTCGTCCTGGCGTCCGAATCCGGCGTGCTCGACATTCCCGACGAGGACATCGTCGAACGCTGGCGCCTGCAGCCGGGCCGCATGCTGCTGCTTGATCTGGAAGAAGGCCGCATCATCTCCGACGAGGAGATCAAGCGCACTCTGGCCACCAAGAACCCCTATGCCGAATGGCTCGCCCGCAGCCAGATCGTGCTCGAGGACCTGCCCGAGACCGAGCCCAAGGCCCCGGTTACCTCCGAATCCCTGCTCGATCGCATGCAGGCCTTCGGTTACACCCAGGAAGACATTAAGCTGCTGATGGCCCCCATGGCCACCACCGGCCAGGAAGCCGTCGGCTCCATGGGCACCGATACGCCCATCTCGGCGCTGAGCGACAAGTCGAAGCTGCTTTATACCTATTTCAAGCAGAACTTCGCCCAGGTCACCAATCCGCCCATCGATCCGATCCGCGAGGAATCGGTGATGAGCCTCGTCTCCTTCATCGGTCCGCGTCCCAACATCTTCGATCTGGAAGGCCTCTCCCACCAGAAGCGCCTCGAAGTCCGCCAGCCCATTTTGACCAATGAGGATCTCGAAAAGATCCGCGCCATTGGCGACATGGACACCAACCAGTTCAAGACCAAGACCGTCGACATCACCTATCCCGCCGATATGGGCGCGGTGGGCATGGAAGCGGCTATCTCGGCCATCTGCGAACAGGCTGAAGCCGCCATTGCCGGCGAATACAACATCATCATCCTCAGTGACCGGCTGGTCGCTGCCGACCGCATCGCCATTCCGGCGCTGCTGGCAACCGCGGCCGTGCATCACCACCTGATCCGAAAGGGCCTGCGCACTTCCTCGGGCCTGGTCGTCGAAACCGGCGAAGCTCGCGAAATGCACCATTTCGCCATGCTGGCCGGCTATGGCGCCGAAGCCATCAACCCCTACCTCGCCTTCGAGGCGCTCGCCGCCCTCCAGGCCGAGGGCGAATTCCCGGCCGAGGTCGACGCGCAGGAAGTCGTCTATCGCTACATCAAGTCCGTCGGTAAGGGCCTGCTCAAGGTCATGTCCAAGATGGGCATTTCCACCTACCAGTCCTATTGCGGCGCCCAGATTTTCGACGCGGTCGGCCTCAAGACCGACTTCGTCAAGCGCTTCTTCTTCGGCACCGCCACCACCATTGAAGGCGTCGGCCTCTCTGAAGTCGCCGAGGAAACCGTGCGCCGCCACCGCGACGCCTTTGGCGACGATGTGGTGCTGCGCAAGGCCCTCGATGTGGGCGGGGAATATATGTACCGCATCCGCGGTGAAAAGCATGCCTGGAGCCCCGACGTCGTCGCCGACCTCCAGCACGCCGTCCGCACCAGGGATGAAAGCCCGGAAACCGCCCAGGATCGCTACAACAGCTTTGCCGAACGCGTGAACACCGGCGAAAACGGCTATCTCGCCATTCGCAACCTCTTCGACATCAAGCCGCTCGGCGAAGCCGTGCCGCTCGAGGAAGTCGAACCGGCTGTCGATATCGTCAAGCGCTTCGTCACCGGCGCCATGTCCTTCGGCTCGATTTCGCGCGAAGCCCACACCACCCTCGCCCAGGCGATGAACCGCATTGGCGGCAAGTCCAACACCGGCGAAGGCGGCGAGGAGCCCGATCGCTATAAGCCCCTGCCCGATGGGTCGAGCAACCCGCTCCGCTCTGCCATCAAGCAGATCGCGTCCGGCCGGTTCGGCGTCACCACCGAATATCTGGTCAATGCCGATGCTCTCCAGATCAAGGTTGCGCAGGGCGCCAAGCCCGGCGAAGGCGGCCAATTGCCCGGCCACAAGGTCGATTGGATCGTCGCCAAGACGCGCCATTCCACCCCCGGCGTGGGCCTCATCAGCCCGCCGCCGCATCACGACATCTATTCCATCGAAGATCTCGCCCAGCTCATTTACGATCTCAAGAACGTCAATGAACAGGCCGATATCTCGGTCAAGCTGGTCTCCGAAGTCGGCGTCGGCACCGTTGCCGCCGGCGTCGCCAAGGCCCGCGCCGACCACATCACCGTTTCCGGCTATGATGGCGGCACCGGCGCTTCGCCTCTGACCTCGCTCAAGCATGCTGGCGGTCCCTGGGAAATCGGCCTGGCCGAAACCCACCAGACCCTGGTGCTGAACCGTCTGCGCAGCCGCGTCGTCCTCCAGGTCGATGGCGGCCTCAAGACCGGCCGTGACGTCCTCATCGGCGCCCTGCTCGGCGCCGACGAATTCGGCTTCTCGACCGCGCCGCTGATCGCGGCCGGCTGCATCATGATGCGCAAGTGCCATCTCAACACCTGCCCGGTTGGCGTCGCCACCCAGGACCCGGTTTTGCGCAAGCGCTTCAAGGGCACGCCCGAGCACGTCATCAACTACTTCTTCTTCATCGCCGAAGAACTGCGCGGCCTCATGGCCAGCATGGGCGCGAAGACGCTCAACGAACTGGTCGGCCGTTCCGACCTGCTCGATCAGAAGCGCCTCAAGGACCATTGGAAGAGCGAAGGTGTCGATTTCACCAAGCTCTTCTATAAGCCCGAGCCCATTGGCGGCGACACGCTCTATCATTCCGAGTTCCAGAACCATCATCTGGAAGCCGTGCTCGATCGCAAGCTGATCGAACTGGCCCAGCCGGCTCTGGACAATGGCACGCCCGTGCAGATCGAGCTGCCCATCCGCAGCCGCGACCGCTCGGCCGGCGCCATGCTCTCGGGCGCCCTCGCCAGGAAGTATGGCCATGAAGGCCTGCCCGACGACACCATTTCGATCAAGCTGACCGGCACGGCCGGCCAGGCCTTCGGCGCCTTCCTGGCCCGCGGCATCTCCATCGACATGGTGGGCGACGCCAATGACTATGTCGGCAAGGGTCTTTCGGGCGGCCGCATCGTCGTGCGCCCCTCCGACAAGATTTCCATCGTGCCCGAAAAGTCGATCATCGTCGGCAATACCGTGCTCTACGGCGCCATTGCGGGCGAGGCCTATTTCCGCGGCATTGCCGGGGAACGCTTCGCCGTCCGCAACTCCGGCGCCATCGCGGTGGTCGAAGGCACCGGCGACCACGGCTGCGAATACATGACCGGCGGCGTCGTCGTCGTCATCGGCCCCACCGGCCGCAACTTCGCTGCCGGCATGTCGGGCGGCGTCGCCTATGTGCTCGATGAAGACGAGACCTTCCGCGACCGCTGTAACCTGGCCATGGTCGATCTCGAACCGGTGCAGGAAGAAGAAGAATTGATGCAGCAGCTCCACCATCACGGTGGGGATCTCGAATGGCATGGCCGCGTCGACATCTCAGGCGACATGACCCGCCACGACGACGAGCGCCTGCACCAGCTCATCTCCAATCACCTGCACTATACCGGCTCGACCCGCGCCAAGTTCATCCTCGACAACTGGGTCGAGATGCGCCCCAAATTCGTGAAAGTGATGCCGGTCGAATACCGCCGCGCCATCCGCGAAATGGAAAAAAAGCGCGCCAGCGGCGGCCTGGGCGCGGCGGCGGCGGAATGATGGTCGGTAGGTCAGGCACGACGCCCCGTCACCTCTCCCCTGAGGGGAGAGGTCGGCGCGCAGCGCCGGGTGAGGGGTTCACTCCCTCGGCTCGAGCCGAGGATCGAGGCAAGCACTGATGATGCAGCTCTATGGCAACCTTGGGTCCGGCAACGTCCTCAAGGTCAAGTATATCGCCGACGCCACCGGCACGCCCTTCGTCCTGCACGAGATCGCGTCGCGCTCCGGCGCGACCGCGACGCCTGAATTTTTGAAGCTCAATCCGGCGGGCCAGATGCCGGTCGTCGTCCTCGATGATGGTCGTCCCCTGGCCCAGTCCAACGCCATCCTGCGCTATCTGGCCCGGGGCACGCGTTTCCTGCCCGAGGATGCCTATGCGGCAGCCAAGGTGGACGAATGGTTGTTCTGGGAACAGTACAGCCACGAGCCCACCGTGGCGGTGGCCCGGGCTCGCGTGGTCTATGATGGGCAGAGCTTTGCCGAACTGGACCCCGCGCTGGTGGCGCGCGGCAACAAGGCGCTCGACCTGATGGAAGCGGCTTTGACCGGCCGCACCTTCCTGGTCGGGGACGCCATGACCATCGCCGATATCGCGCTTTTGGCCTATACCCGCCAGGCGCCACAGGGCGGTTTCGATCTCAATGGGCGGCCCGCGCTTCTGCGCTGGATTGCCGCCTGCGAACAAGAACTCGGACTACCTGCCTTCTCGGCAGCAGCACATTAGGAGGAAAGCATGGGTAAGGTAACAGGCTTTCTCGAGATCGAGCGCGAAGAATCCCGCTACGAACCGGCATCCGACCGCATCCGTCACTTTGGCGAATTCACCATTCCCATGTCGGAAGGGCGGGTCACCGATCAGGCCGCCCGCTGCATGGATTGCGGTATTCCCTTCTGCCATGGCGATACCGGCTGCCCGGTCAACAACCAGATCCCGGACTGGAATGACCTCGTCTACAATGGCGATTGGGAAGAGGCCGCGCGCAACCTGCACTCGACCAACAATTTCCCCGAATTCACCGGCCGCATCTGCCCCGCGCCCTGCGAGGAAGCCTGCACCCTGAATCTGGAAGATACCCCCGTCGCCATCAAAACGGTCGAGCAGGCCATTGCCGACAAGGCGATCCGCTCCGGCTGGATCAAGCCGCAGCTGCCCAAGGCCAAGACCGGCAAGTCGGTCGCCATTGTCGGCTCCGGCCCCGCCGGCATGGCCGCCGCCCAGCAGCTCGCCCGCGCCGGCCACGACGTTCATGTCTATGAACGCGAGCCCAAGGCCGGTGGCCTGATGCGCTATGGCATTCCCGACTTCAAGATGGAAAAGGACCATATCGACTTCCGCGTCGCCCAGATGGAAGCCGAAGGCGTCACTTTCCACTATGGCGTCAATGTCGGCGTAAACACGCCGCTCTCCGATCTGCAGGGCAGGCACGACGCTGTGCTACTCGCCGGCGGCTCGGAAAAGCCCCGCGATGTCGATGCCGAAGGCACCCATCTCAACGGCGTCCACTTCGCCATGCCCTTCCTCGTGCAGCAGAATCGGCGCATCGGCGGCGAGGATGTGAGCGAGGAAATCCAGCTCACCGCCGCCGGCAAGCATGTCGTGGTCGTGGGTGGTGGCGATACGGCAAGCGACTGTGTTGGCACCTCTTTCCGCCAGGGCGCCATCGCCGTCACCCAGCTCGACGTCCGCCCCCAGCCGCCCGAGCTCGAGAACAAGCTGACCAATTGGCCCAATTGGGCGGTCAAGATGCGTACCTCCTCCTCCCAGGCCGAAGGCGCCATCCGCGAATTCGCCGCCGGCACCATGAAGATCGTCGGCAATGCCAAGGGCCAGGTCATCGGCGTCGAATGCGCCCGCGTCGACCGCAAGCGCCAGCCCATTGCCGGCACCGAGTTCTTGATCAAGGCCGACCTGGTGCTGCTGGCCATCGGCTTCGCCCATCCCATCCACGAGGGCATGCTGACCGAACTGGGCGCCCAGCTCGACAAGCGCGGCAATCTCTTCGCCGATACCCTCAGCTACAAGACCACCGTGCCCAAGGTCTACGCCGCCGGCGACATGCGCCGCGGCCAGTCGCTGGTCGTCTGGGCCATCCGCGAAGGCCGCCAGGCCGCCCGCTCCATCGACTTCGACCTCATGGGCAAGACCGACCTGCCGCGCTAAGGCGCGGCGTTATCCACCCACAGTGTCATTCCCGCGAAAGCGGGAACCTCCGTTTCGGGATGCAAGTGAAGAAAACAGGGGTTCCCGCTTTCGCGGGAATGACTTCGTATTTTTGAACAGACATGGGGCTCGGCCTTTTACCGTCCCCCGGCATTCTCGACGCCATTCGCCGCCGGGTCGATCCCCACGCCAAACGCATCTACCCTGCCGATCGGCGCGGCCACCAATTGCTCGAGCGTAAAGCTCGGCGTCGCCGGCCCGCCACTGGCGGTCAGCAATTCCCCGGCCCGCTGCGGCGCCCGGCTCAGCGGGATCACCGCCCCCGCCACTTCGAGCAGCCGCACCTGCCCGATCCCCTGATAGGGCGGCCGCAACATCGCTGCGGCGTCGGTCCCCAAGAGCGGATCGCTCACCGCCACGCTCACGCCCTTGCCGCGATAGAAGGTGCGGATCGTCTGGCTCAGATAAAAGGCCAGCTTGTCCGACCCGGCCGCTGAAAAATGGATGCCATCATCCTTGCGCATCAGCGCATTCTGCCCGCTGACATCGGGGCCATAGGACGAATATTTGCCGTCCTCACCCAGAAATCTCTCATAGATATCAAGGAATTCCGCCCCACCCGAAAAGCTCGCCAGCTTCTGGATATTGCTGATCTGGGTCATCGCCGCCGAATAATCGCCTTTGGCCATGGGCGGCAATCCCACCCAGATCACCGGCTTGCGCGCCGCCCGCAACTGAGCCAGAAAATCGGCAATCCGCGCCTGGTATGCCGCATTCCACGGCTCGGTCAGCGCCTTGTACGAGCCGATATCCTGCCGGTCATTGACCCCCATGATCACCACCGCCAGATCGAAACTATCGGCCGCGATCTGCTCGCCGATCGCCTTGTCCCAGTCGAAATAATCGGCCCGCACAAAGCCCGACGAGCCCACGCCCTGCCCGATCACCACCAGGTTCGGGTCCTCGGCATAAAACCGCTCCAGCGCCTTGCTGAGGTCCACCGCCAGCGAATCCCCGAACACGGCGAGCCGTGTGGCGTCAGCCGCTTTTTCGATCTGCGGCTTGGGCGGCGGCAGGCTGGCCCGCGGCGCCGGTGCCGGTTTGCGCGGCTGCTGGCGGGGCTGTTGCCGCGGCTGCTCGGCCGGCGCCTGCTGCTGGTCATCGCCAAACAGCAGGTCGAACAGGGTCCGCCGCCGCTGCTGCTGGGCCACCAGCATTGTCTCGTTCTGGGCAAAGGCCGGCGCCACGTCGATAAGGACGAGCAAACCCACCAACATCGCCACAACAAGCCGCTTCATTTCAGTCCCTGCGCATTCCTGCAAAATCCTAGCAAAGCGAGGGGCCAAAACCCACGCTCTCGCCGCGATGTTACCGCGTCGCCGCCGCCAGCGCCTCGTAGGACGCCCTGGTGATGAACCCATCGGCCACCTCGCCTTGCGCCGCCTGGAACCGCGCATAGGCCGCCTGGCTGATCGGCCCGATCCGCCCATCCACCGCCCCGCGATAGAGCCCAAGATCGATCAGCGCCTGCTGAATGGCCTTGCGCTGGCTGAGATTGGGAAATTCCGTGCCGCGCGGCCAGGCCTGCGCAAAAGCCCCGCCGCCCTTGAGCCGGTCGGTCATATGCGCCACGCTCATCGCGTAGCTGTCGGAGAAATTATAGCCCTTGAGCACGAGGTAATTCCCCGTCATCAGGAATTTGGGCCCATCCTTGCCCGCCGGCACATAGAGAAACACGGGCGTCCGCCCATCGGCAAAAGCCCGCCCATTGGCCCGCGTCACGCCCCGCTCGGCAAAAAACGCAATCGGCCGCATCTGCTCGCGATCGGCCAGCAGATAATCGAACCCCGCCGGCAAGGTAACCTCAAAACCCCAATCGACCCCGGGCTGATAACCCAGATCGCGCAGGAATTTGGCTGACGTCGCCAGCGCATCGGCCAGCGAATTGTGCAGATCGATCCGCCCATCGCCATCCCCGTCGCTGCCATGGGCTATCACATTGCTCGGATTGACCTGCAAATGTCCGATCGCCCCGGCCCAGGAGCCCACCAGATGGGACGCGTCGAGCGGCCCCCGCTGCACCAGCAGCAGTGCCGCAATCAGATCGGCCTCATCCTCCACCAGCCGCGTCCGCCGCTGATGCACCAGCGTCGCCAGGCTCCGCACGATCGGCCGGATCAGATTCTGATTACCCAGCACGCTCCCATAATCGGTCTCCATCCCCCAGATGGCGCCCAGCAGATATGGATCAACGCCATAACGCTGCCCGACAGCACTGAAGAGGTCCGCATTGCGCGACAAAGCCGCCTTGCCCCGCTCGATCCGCCCCGAGGTCACCCGCCCATCGATATAGTCCCACATCGGCGTCGTGAATTCGGGCTGGCTGGTGACGAGATCGGGCACGCGCGGATCGGGCGTCAGCCCCACCATGGCCGCATCATAGGTCGCCGCGCTCACCCCCGCCGCCAGCGCCTTCGCCCGGAAATTGGCGATGAAGCTGTCAAAGCTTTCCACCGGCTGCGCCTCAACGGAACCAACCAGAAGCAGCAGGAACAGGCCGATCAGGCGAACCATTGGCTTACCTATTTCTCACCATCAGATGCCGCTCCCAATCATAGGCCGACTGCACGATCTCATTGAGATCATCATGCTGCGGCACCCAGCCGAGCAGCGAACGCACCTTCTCGCCCGTCGCCGTGATCGACGCCGGATCACCCGGACGGCGCGGGCCTTCCTCGGCCAAAAAGTCGACGCCCGACACGGCCTTGACCGTATCGACCACCTGGCGCACCGAATAGCCCTGCCCATAGGCGCAATTGAGCGTCGTGCTCTCCCCGCCGCCGCGCAAATGCTTGAGCAACAACGCATGAGCCGCGATCAGATCGGTCACATGGATATAGTCGCGCACGCAGGTGCCGTCCGGCGTTTCATAGTCCGTGCCGAAAATATCCATCTTGGCCCGCTGCCCCAAAGCCGTCTGGCACGCCACCTTGATCAGGTGAGTGGCCAGCGGCGTCGATTGCCCGCTGCGCTTGCCGGGATCGGCGCCCGCCACGTTGAAATAGCGCAAGACGCCATAGGTCATGGGATGCGCCGCCGCCACGTCGGCCAGCATCCATTCGGTCATGAGCTTGGAGCGCCCATAGGGCGACATGGGATTGAGCGGGGTAGTTTCCACCACCGGCGCCAGCCCCGTCATGCCATAAACGGCAGCGGTCGAGGAGAAGATGAAATGCTTGACCCCGCCCTTGATCGCGGCTTCGATCAGATTGCGAGAAGTGGCAGTATTATTGCCATAATATTTTAAGGGATCGGCAACGGATTCGGGGACCACGATGGAGCCGGCAAAATGCACGATCTCGGTGACCTTATGGGCCTCGATCAGCTTCAACACAAAGTCGATATCGCCGGCATTGCCCTGGACGAACGTGGCGCGCCCATCAATCGCCCAGTCAAAACCGGTGACGAGATTGTCCAGCACGACGACGTTTTCGCCGGCATCGGTGAGGTTGAGCACCATATGGCTGCCGATATAGCCAGCTCCGCCCGTAACCAGAACCGTCATCCGTTAACTCCTGTCTTGAGAACGCAATTTTGCCCTGATGATATACTGCATGTCTTGAGATAGCTTTACCCCTGTCCCTCAAATGGAGTTCCCGATTTGCCAAAGCGCGTAAGAACGGCCGTGTTTCCCGTCGCCGGCCTCGGTACCCGGTTCCTGCCGGCGACCAAGGCCATGCCAAAGGAAATGCTGACCGTAGTAGACCGCCCGCTTATCCAATATGCGGTCGATGAGGCACGCGAAGCCGGAATCGAGCACTTCGTATTTGTCACCGGCCGCAACAAGGGCGTCATCGAAGATCACTTCGATCGCCAGTTCGAGCTGGAGACCACGCTCGAGGTTCGCGGCAAGAACAATGCCCTGACTGAACTGCGCAAGGACCTGCCTTCGGCCGGCCGCACCAGCTTTACCCGCCAGCAGGAGCCGCTGGGCCTGGGCCACGCCGTCTGGTGTGCCCGCGATATCGTGGGCGACAACCCCTTCGCCTTACTGCTGCCCGACATGCTGTTCAAGGGCGAACCGGGCGTCCTGCGCCAGATGATGGATGCCTATGAAGAAACCGGCGGCAATGTCATCGCCGTCGAGGAAGTGCCGCCCGCCGAAGTCTCCTCCTATGGCGTCATCGCCCGTGGCGAGGGCGAGGATAATGGCTTCCGCGTCACCGGCATGGTGGAAAAGCCCAAGCGCGAGGAAGCTCCCTCCAACCTCATCATTTCGGGCCGCTATATCCTGCAGCCGGAAATTTTTGACCTCCTGGCCGATCAGCCCCGCGGCGCCGGCGGGGAAATCCAGCTCACCGACGCCATGCAGACCCTGATGCAGCGCCAGCCCTTCACCGGCGTCAAATACCAGGGCAAGAGCTTCGACTGCGGCTCCAAGATCGGCTTTTTGACGGCCAATGTCGTCTACGCCCTCGACCGCGACGACATCCGCGACGGCTTCCTCAAGGAATTGCAGAAGCTCGATCTCGGCGACCACCTCTAGGGCAGAACGCCCATCCGGCTGGCCCGGTCCCCGCGACCGGGCCGCTGCCCTCCGCAGCCAATTGCGCGGTCGGCGACCCGTTGATTTCTTCCAATTCTCCCAAATCCACAATGTCATTCCCGCGAAAGCGGGAACCTCCGTTTGCTGCGCCGTGACATTGCGGTTGGCGGCACCCAGCGCGATGCGGCATCCTTCGAGAGCGCGCCGGGGGAGCATCGGGATTGCGCAACATCCACCCCCACCCACCGTTTCTCCCTCGGGCCTGACCCGAGGGCCTCTCTCAACCCGGCACAAGCGGCGAATGGCCCTCGGGTCGAGCCCGAGGGAAACGCCGGTGGTTGTACGAGAAGCAGCGCATCAGGCCCCGCCCACTCTGACCGACCCCCTGCGACAAATCAGCGCGATACGGTCACACCCACCATGATCCGGTGGCTGTCCTCGACCCCTTCGGTCGTGCTGTCGCTATGGGAAAAGCCGTAATCGGCCGAGAGCGTCGTATGCGGCCCGAGCCGGTAATCCACGCCCAACCCATAGCCATTGCCGTCCTTGCTTTCCGGGCTCCCCTCGTAACTCGTCGTGCTCCAATCGGCATTGGCCCGCAGCGCCAGCCAGGAATTGACCGCATAGGCCACTTCCGCATTGGCCCCATAGCGCACCGCGGTCGTGCCGCCCGAAGTCGGCCCTGGCGGCTCGACGCTGGTCGAGAGCGCGCCGGTAAAGCGCCAGCGGTCATCCGGGGTGAAGCTGACGCTGGCGTCATAGAGATGGGTCACCACCTCGCCCAGGCTCGCTTCGTCGAAGCGGCGCAGGTTGAGACCGGTAGAAGCCGTCGCCTCCCACACGCTCCCCCAGCGCCCGGTAACGCCCGCCTCGATACTGGCCTCGCTGGCATCGGTCTTGATCAGCAGCACTGACGAGGGCCGGTCGAACATGTCGCGCCCCAGCCCCGCCCGGCCGAAAATCTCGAAGATCGGCGTCACCTGGAAGCCCAGCCGCAGCCCGCTATCCAGCGCCCACACCGCCCGGTCGGCATTGTCCACGATCGATCCGCCGACATAGGTGGTTTCGCCATAGACCGTGCGCTGCACCGCCCCGGTGACACCCAGATTGAAGCGCCCGAACTTGCGCGTCACCCCGATATCCACCCCGCCCGACATGATCTGCGGCGATTCGGCGATATTGCTGGCGACGCCCGGCGTGCCCGGCAGGTCCTGCGTCAGCGAGAAATTGGCGCCCGCCGTCGCCACCGTCTCCCGGTCCAGCGCATAGCTCCCCGAAAGATTGAGCCGCAGCGCGGTGACATCGACCTGCCCCTCGTCGGCCCGGGTCAGTTCCGCCTCACCATCCGCGCCGATGGCCGAGCGCGACCCGACATGGCTCAGCGAAACGCTGGGCACCAGGCGGGTATCGAACCGTTCCTCGTCGCCGCTATTGGTATAGGTGCCGCGCAGCGCGACCGACCAGTCCACATCGAAAAACGGATCATAAGGCTCCGCCACGGGGCCGGTTTCGAGCGGCACCGGATTGGCCGGATAGATATTGGGCAAAAGCCGCTGATTGTCGGCGCCCGAGCCATCCCCGGCGCCCAGTTCGGACCCGGCATGGGCCGGCGCGGCAAGACAGAAGAGGCCAAGCGCCAGGGCGCCAGCCCATTGTCCCGATTGCCGAATGCGCCAGGGCAAGGTCCGCTCCGCCAGCTGAAAGAAATCAGCCCGCCAATGCGACAGTCCGGGCCTTGGCCAATCCTTTCACCTTATGGTTAACGAATGCTTGCCGCCCGGCTCAGGAAACCCGCTCGACCTTGAGCATCGCGGCATCGCTACCCACGATCCGCACCCGCGCACCCGCCGGCAGATCCGGCCCGCTGATCCGCCACACCGAATCGCCCAGCACCAGCCGCCCGAAGCCCCCCACAATGGGCTGCTCCAGCACCGCCTCGTGCCCGAGAAACCGATCGGCCCGCCGATTGAGGAACGGGCTGTCATTGGCCGTTTCCCGGCCGCAATTGAACCGGGTCCAGAGGAATATCGTCACCAGCGACAATCCCCCGAAGATCAGCCATTGCAGCGGCCAGCTGATCGGCTGGAACAGGGTGAGCCCGCCCACGATGAGCCCGGACACCCCCATCCACAGCAGGAACCCGCCCGGCACCACCAGCTCGAGCGCCAGCAGGATCAGCCCGGCAACGATCCAGGACCACGGGCCATAGTCGGCAATGAACTGCACGACCTGCATTTACGCCTCCTACGAACCCGTCGTCGGCGGCCGGCTCGACCGTGGCGCAGCCGGCGCCCCACCGCCAAAGGTTTCCTTGGCAATCTCGGCAATGCCGCCAATCGCCCCGATCACGCTGGAAGCCTCCACCGGCAGCATCAGGATTTTCTGGTTCGGCGAAGTGGCAATGCCCTCCAGCGCCTTGATGTAATTATTGGCGACGAAATAGTTGATCGCCTGCACATTGCCCCCGGCAATGGCGTCGCTCACCATCTGCGTCGCCTTGGCCTCGGCCTCGGCCGAACGCTCGCGCGCCTCGGCATCGCGGAAGGCGGCTTCCTTGCGGCCCTCGGCTTCCAGCACCTGCGCCTGCTTGGCGCCCTCCGCCTGCAGGATCGCCGATTGCCGCCGGCCCTCGGCCTCGAGAATGGCCGCACGCTTCTCGCGCTCTGCCTTCATCTGCCGGCCCATGGAATCCACCAGGTCTTTGGGCGGATCGATATCCTTGATCTCGATACGGGTAATCTTGACGCCCCAGGGCGACACCGCCGTATCCACCACGCGCAGCAGGCGCTCATTGATCTCGTCGCGATGGCTGAGCAATTCGTCCAGGTCCATCGAGCCCATCACCGTACGGATATTGGTCATGGTGAGGTTGAGAATGGCGTTTTCGAGATTGGACACCTCATAGGCCGCCGCCGCTGCATCGAGAATCTGGTAGAAGGTCACGCCATTGGCCGTGATCGAGGCATTGTCGCGGGTGATGACTTCCTGGTGCGGAACGTCGAGCACCTGCTCCATCACATTGATCTTCTTGCCCACATTGTCGATGAACGGCACGATCAGGTTCAGCCCCGGCTTCAGCGTACGGGTATATTTGCCGAACCGCTCGATGGTATAATTATAGCCCTGCGGCACCGTCTTGGCGCCGGCAAACAGCACCAGCAGCGCCAGAATGCCCAGCCCGATCAGCGTGATGCTGAGCCCGTCCAGCGCGAAACCGTTGGCGATATCCATCAGCGATTCTCCCTTGTTCTTCATGGCGGCGACATTAGGCAGGCCGGGCCTTTGGCGCAATTGGTTCTACGGCATTGGCGTATTGAGCCGCCGGTCCACGCTCAGCGTCACCGCAATCACCACAAAGGCAAAAATCACCATGCCCAGCGCCAGCACATGCGCATTGCCCCATTGCAGGCGCTCGACATAGTCGTAAAGCGCAATGGCGATCACCTTGGTCTGGCCCGGAATATTGCCGCCGATCATCAGCACCACGCCAAATTCGCCCACCGTATGGGCAAAGGTCATCACCGCCCCGGTAATATAGCCCGGCCGCGCCAGCGGCAGCACCACCCGCCAGAAGCGCTGCCCATTGCTGGCGCCCAGGCTCGACGCCGCCTCCATCGGTTCATTGCCGATCGCGGCAAAGGCATTGCGCAGCGGCTGGATCATGAAGGGCAGCGAATAAAAGAACGACCCGATGACCAGGCCCGTAAACGAAAAGGCCAGCGTGCGACCGCCCCACAGCCCCGCAATCCAGCCCCCCGGCCCATTGGGGCCCAACGCCAGCAACAGATAAAATCCCAGCACGGTCGGCGGCAGCACCAGCGGCATGGACACCACCGCCCCCACCAATTCCCGATACCGGCTCTGGCTGCGCGCCAGCCACCAGGCAATCGGCGTACCAGCCAAGAGCAGAATGAGCGTATTGATCGCCGCTAGGCTCAGCGTCAGGCTCACCGGCTGCCAGATGTCACCAAGGCTCATCTCTGCAACGTCCTCCTAGATCACGATACCGGAGAGCCCCAATCCGTCCCCTCCCCCTTGAGGGGAGGGCTAGGGTGGGGGTGTCGAGGTCTCCACGAACTCGAT
>DATMSY010000050.1:0-4704 GCA_035565135.1 Devosia sp. | reverse complement strand
CGCACCCCTCACCCGGCGCTGCGCGCCGACCTCTCCCCTGAGGGGCGAGGTGAAACCCAGCCATAAGCGAACAGCCTCGCCTTAATGAAGAGAGAGCCCCAATCCAGGCAGCCCAACAAAAAAGCCGCCGGGTCACCCCGGCGGCCTGATGTGAAAAGCCCCGAAAAACTCAGGCCTTGTTCTTGTTATAGAGATCGAAGAACACCGCCGCGAGCAGCACGATACCCTTGATCATCTGCTGCCAATCGATGTTGACGCCCATGATGGACATGCCATTGTTCATCACGCCCATGATGAAGGCGCCGATCACCGCGCCGGCCACGGCACCCACGCCGCCCAGCGCCGAGGCGCCGCCGATGAAGACCGAGGCGATCACGTCCAGCTCAAGCCCCTGCCCGGCCTTGGGCGTGGCCGAGTTGAGGCGGGCCGCATAGATCATGCCGGCCAGAGCCGCCAGCGCACCCATAATGGCGAACACATAAAAGGTCAGCCGTTCCGTCTTGATGCCCGACAAAGCCGCTGCCTTCAGATTCCCACCCAACGCATAGATGCGGCGGCCAAAGGTCATGCGCTTGGTGATGAACACAAAGAGCGCAATCAGCAGCGCCATTACCACCAGCACGTTGGGCAGGCCGCGATAGGAGGCCAGCATATAGCCGAAGAACAGCACGATGGCAGCCACGACCACATTCTTGGCGACGAACAGGCCAAACGGCTCGCTCTCATAACCGCGCGCCTTGCGGCGGGCCCGCCCATGAATGGCAAAGCCGATCATGGCGACGACGCCGATAATGGCGATGACCAGGCTGGTCGTATGCAGCACCACCGGCGTGACGCCCTCGCTTGCCGCTACCAGCGTGGTCGGCCCGATCACATCGGGAATAAACCCGGCGGACAACAGCTGGAATTCGGCCGGGAACGGCCCCACCGACTTGCCAGCCAGGATCGCCAGCGACAGCCCCTTGAAGATCAGCATGCCGGCCAGCGTCACGATGAAGCTGGGAATTTTATGGTAGGCGATGAGATACCCCTGCGCCGCCCCGATCACCGCGCCGACCACGATACAGATCGCCCCGGCCACGAACGGATTGGCGAGGAAGGCAAATTCGGGCGGAAACCGCCAGCCCACCATCAGCATGGCGGCCAGGGCGCCGACAAAGCCCGAAACCGAGCCCACCGACAGATCGATATGCCCGGCCACGATGACCAGCAACATGCCCAGCGCCATCACGATGATATAGCTGTTCTGCAGGATGATATTGGTCAGGTTCACCGGCTTGAACAGCACGCCGCCGGTGAAATACTGGAAGAACAGCATGATCAGGATCAGCGCCAGCATGAGCCCGTAATCGCGCATATTGGCCTGGAGCGCGCCCCAGACGCTGAGTTCCTGGACTTTGACCTTTTCGCCGGTCGCAGTGACGCCCGACGGGGCGGTTTCTGTGGTCATGATGCCTTCCCTTCCGCGCGAACGATCGCGCGCATGATCTTTTCCTGGCTCGCCTCGGCTGTGGGCATCTCGCCCACCATGCGGCCTTCGTTCATTACATAGAGCCGGTCGGTGATGCCGAGCAGTTCGGGCATTTCCGAGGAAATGACCAGGATTGCCTTACCCTGCGCCGCCAGCTGGTTGATGATGGTGTAGATTTCGTATTTCGCCCCGACATCGATGCCGCGCGTCGGCTCGTCCAGGATCAGGATTTCGGGATTGGCGAACAGCCACTTGCTGAGCACCACCTTCTGCTGATTGCCACCCGACAGATTGCCCGTCACCTGATAGACGCTGGACGAGCGGATATTGGTCTTCTTGCGATAGTCATTGGCCGCATCGAGCTCGGCCAGATCATCGATCACCCCAAAGCGCGACACGCCCGCCAGATTGGCCAGGGTCGTATTGTTCTTGATGTGGTCGATCAGGTTGAGCCCATAGGTCTTGCGATCCTCGGTGGCGTAAGCAATGCCATGCGACACGGCCTTGCCGACGCTCGACGTATCGACCTTCTTGCCATGCAGGAACACTTCGCCCGAAATCTTCTGGCCATAGGATTTACCGAACAGGCTCATGGCAAATTCGGTGCGCCCCGAGCCCATCAGCCCGGCAATGCCGACCACTTCGCCCTTGCGCACATTGATGTCGATATTCTTGATCACCTGCCGGTCGCGATGCTGGGGGTGATAGACGCTCCAGTTCTTGACCTCGAACACCACTTCCCCGATCTGCGGGGTGCGGCTGGGATAGCGGTCATCGAGCGAGCGGCCCACCATCGAGGTGATGATCCGGTCTTCCGAGATCTGCTCCTTGTTCATGGTCTCGATCGTGCGCCCATCGCGGATCACGGTGATCCGGTCGGCAACCTTGCTGATCTCGTTGAGCTTGTGCGAGATCAGGATCGAGGTAATGCCCTGCCGCTTGAATTCGAGCAGCAGGTCGAGCAAGGCCGCGCTGTCCTTTTCCGAAAGGCTGGCCGTGGGCTCGTCGAGGATCAGGAGCTTGACCTCCTTGGACAAAGCCTTGGCGATCTCCACCAATTGCTGCTTGCCCACCCCGATATTGGTCACCAGCGTATCGGGATCTTCCTTGAGCCCGACCATGGAGAGCAGCTTGCGCGCCCCGTCGCGGGTCTCGTCCCAGTCGATCACGCCGCCCTTGGCCTGTTCATTGCCCAGGAAGATGTTTTCCGCGATCGACAGCAGCGGCACCAGCGCCAGCTCCTGGTGGATGATGACGATGCCGACATGCTCGCTGTCGCGGATGGATTTGAAGTGTTGCTCGGCGCCCTTGTAGATGATCTGCCCGTCATAGCTGCCGGAGGGATAGACCCCGCTCAGCACCTTCATCAGCGTCGACTTGCCGGCGCCGTTCTCACCCACAATGGCGTGGATTTCGGCTTCGCGGACATCGAGATTGACGTCCTGCAGCGCCTTGACGCCCGGAAACGTCTTGGTGATGCCGCGCATCTCTAGAATAGTATCGGTCATACTGCACTCACCGGCAGGGGTCGCTTTGAAGGGGCCCGCTTTATCTGCGAGCCCCCGGTTTGGTCAATCGCCTTTATTTCAGGTCTTCTTCCTTGATATAGCCCGAGTCAACCACGAGTTCCTTGTAGTTGGTCGCGTCCACTTCATAGGGCGTGAGAAGGATCGAGGGTACGACCTTGACGCCATTGTTATAAGTGGTGGTGTCGAGCCCTTCGGGCGTACCGCCGCTCAGCACCGTGTCGACCAGGTCGCCGGTGACGCGGGCCAGTTCGCGCGTATCCTTATAGACTGTGGAATACTGCTCGCCGGCGATGATCGCCTTGACCGAGGGGATTTCAGCGTCCTGGCCCGAAATGATCGGATAGGCCAGGTCACCCGAGCCATAGCCGATGCCCTTGAGCGAGGAGATGATGCCGCGTGCCACCCCGTCATTGGGGGCCAGCACGGCATCGACCCGGCTACCGTCAGAATAATTGGCCGAAAGCAAATTATCCATGCGGGCCTGGGCGGTCGCCCCGTCCCAGCGCAGCGTACCCACCTTGTCCATGCCCGTCTGGCCGGACTTGACCACCAGCACGCCGGAATCGATCAGCGGCTGCAGCACGCTCATGGCGCCGTCATAGAAGAAGAAGGCATTGTTGTCGTCGGGCGAGCCGCCGAACAGCTCGATATTGAACGGGCCCTGCTTCTCAGGATAGCCGAGCCCCTTGAGGATCGAATTGGCCTGCAGCACGCCGACCTTGAAATTGTCGAACGTGGTATAATAGTCCACATTCGGCGTATCGCGGATCAGCCGGTCATAGGCGATGACCTTGACGCCGGCAGCAGCGGCCTGTTCCAGCACGGCGCTGAGCGTGGTGCCGTCGAGCGCGGCGATGACCAGGGCCTTGGAGCCCTTGGTGACCATGTTTTCGATCTGCGCCAGCTGGTTGGGGATATCGTCGCCCGCATATTGCAGGTCGACCGTATATCCCTTGGCTTCCAGCGCCGACTTGAGCTCGGCGCCATCCGAGTTCCAACGCAGCGTGGTCTGTTCCGGCATGGAAATGCCGATCGTGCCCTTGTCCTGGGCCATGGCCAGGCCCGCCGAGCCCAGCACGAAAGCGCCGGTCAAGGCGACAGCCGCGAACGACTTCAGAATGTTCATTCTAATCTCCCTTACGATGTTGTGCAGTCTTGCTGAGGCAGGCGCAAAAACGGTCTCCGTCACGGCCGCGATGCGGCGCAATGATCGAACGGAACCGGACAATACGCGATGGCGGTCTGCTTCGACCCTCCCATTGGCGTCTTTGCGCCTTGGCCCTCCCAAGCCAACATCACCAGAATATGGCACGGCCGGACCGTTCGCAAGAAATTTGAGGTACGTGCATCGATCTTGCATTTATTTCGATCAGCCACAGATTGTTACAAAGCAGATGGGCATGCATTTGCCGCCCGAGAGCCCCTATGACATCCCCTCCCCCTAGGGGAGGGTTAGTGTGGGGGTGTCGTGGTCTCCACGCACTCTATGCCCGTAGAGAATTCCGCCCCCCCTTCGAAAGTCAGTATCCCCTCAAGACCCACACCAACCACGGCGTCATTCCGGCGAAGGCCGGAAACCATGTCCGCATGTTTCCACCACCACTGGCGTTGGCGGATGCTTCACAGCATGGATCCCGGCCTTCGCCGGGATGACCCCGCATTCCTGAATGCGTCCAGAGCCAACACTGCCATCAAGGGAACCCA
>DATMSY010000049.1:0-6960 GCA_035565135.1 Devosia sp. | reverse complement strand
GCTGCAGCGCTACAAGGGCCTGGGCGAAATGAACGCCTCCCAGCTCTGGGAAACCACGCTCGACCCCAATGCCCGCACCCTGCTCAAGGTGGAAATCAACGAAACCACCGAAGCCGACGCCATCTTCACCGCCCTCATGGGTGACCTGGTCGAACCCCGCCGCGACTTCATCCAGGACAATGCCCTGAGCGTGAGCAATCTGGACGTCTGATGCACACGGCCGGTCCAGCGCATGCACTGACGCTGCGACCGGTCACGCTCGATGACGAAAATGCCGTCCGGGCCGCCGCCCGCGAGCTGGCCGGCGAAGGCTTCACCTTCGCCTTCGGGCTCGACACGGCGGGGTCATTTGCCGATTTCGTAGCGGGCCTCGAAGATCGCCGCCAGGGCCGCAACCTGGCGGGCGCCGTCCCCGAGACTTTTCTCCTCGCCCAGGTCAATGGCGAGATCGTCGGCCGCCTGTCGCTGCGCCACGCGCTCAACGCGGCCCTGCGCGCCAATGGCGGCCATATCGGCTTCGCCATCCTGCCCGCCCACCGCCGCCGCGGCTATGCCAGCGAAATCCTGCGCCAGGCCCTCATCCGCGCCGGCCAATTCGGCCTCGACCGTGTCCTCCTCACCTGCGACGAAAGCAATATCGGCTCGCGCGGCGTCATCGAGAGCCAGGGCGGCGTCTTCAGCGGGCACGCAGCAGCCAATCCGACCAAGCGGCTTTATTGGATAGAGTTGGGTTAGGCCGCCACCGGCCCACCTCCGCCCTGCGGGGGGCTCACCCTGGGAACTTGTCATGTTCTCCCAAACTCAGTTTCGCCGTCATTGCCCGGCTTGTCCGGGCAATCCATGCTTCCGCATGCGCTGAGATATGGATCACCCGGACGAGCCGGGTGATGACGATGAACAGGGAAATCGAGCCAGCGTTAGGTCCGTGATCGAGCAGGGTGGGCTGCAGATGAGCGAACGCCAGCAGACCATCCAGACCATGATCAGGGTTTGGGATGCCATGCGCGGCAATGGCTGCGAAATCTGTGCTAATATTCGCTAATTGGTCTCACCTGCGCCAGGCCGGCTGGAGCGAGAACGACGATGCGCGACGTCCACTACATCGCCCTGATCCACAAGGACACCGATTCCGGTTACGGCGTTTCCTTCCCCGACGTGCCGGGCGTCATTGCCGTCGCCGACACGCTGGACGACGTCATTGCCGAAGCCGCCGCGGCCTTGGCCTTTGCCTTTGAAGACTGGTCCGGTTCCTTGCCGGTCGCCCGCAGCCTCGAAGCGCTGCGCCGGGATGCCCAGTTCCAGACCGCGGCCGCTGACGCCGTCATCGCCGCCGTGCGCCCCTCGCACGAATATTACCACGCCGCCGAATAGCGCCACCCACCACAACGTGATCGCCCCCTTGTTGCCCCTGCGCAACAGCGCGTCCTCTCCCGCCAAACCCCACATAAACCGGCCACAATTTCCCCTGAGAACCCAAGCTGTAGCCGCGCCAGGATGCGCCCTTGGCCATGAGGGTCGGGGATGACGCACCGGCGGACGGCTTGGTCGGCCTTTACGCTTTGCTAACCTCTTTGTTTGCCATCATGGCAGATGAGAGTAGAAGGCAAGGCCCAGGCACTTTCTATTTCGGGTTCGATTGATGGATTTTCGCATTTCCGCCGATGACCGCGTTGGCGCCCAGCCCAAGGGCAAGCCGGCCGCGGCCAGCCGCGCCAAGGGCGGCAGCCGCGTCGAACCCTCCATGGGCAAGGCGGTCGGCGTCTTTGTCGATGACGAACGCTCCGGCGGCGCGCCTCCCAATCCCAAGGGCAAGCCGCCCAAGCCGCCCCGCCGCGGCAAGGCCTCTGTCGCCCGCGATAAAAAGCCCAAAAAACGCCGCTCGCGCACCGGCGGCTTTCTCATGGGCATTTTCTATTGGGGCTTCGTCTTTGCCCTCTGGGCCGGCATCGCCGTTATCGGCGTCGTGGTCTATTACGGGGCCCAATTGCCCTCGTCCAATACCTGGGCCATTCCCGATCGCCCGCCCAATATCCGCATTCTCGCCGCTGACGGGAGCCTGATCTCCAATCGCGGCCAGACCGGCGGCGAAGCGATTACCTATCGCGAATTGCCCTATTATGTGCCCGCGGCCATCATCGCCAGCGAAGACCGGCGCTTCATGAGCCATTTTGGCGTCGACCCCATTGGCCTGCTCGCCGTGGCGGCCGAAAGCGTGCGGGCGCGCGGGGTGACCCGTGGCGCTTCCACCATCACCCAGCAGGTGGCGAAAAACCTCTTCCTCACCCCCGACCAGACCCTGGGCCGCAAGGTGCAGGAAGCCATTCTGGCGGTATGGCTCGAACAGAACTACACCAAGGAAGAAATCCTCGAACTCTATATGAACCGCGTCTATTTCGGCGCCGGCGCCACCGGCATCGAGGCGGCCGCCCAGACCTATTTCGGCGTTTCCGCGCGCAATCTTTCGCTCGGCCAGGCCGCCATGCTGGCCGGCATTCTGCCCGCGCCCTCGGCCTATAATCCCAAATCCAATCCGGAACGCGCCAAGGAACGTCAGCGCCTGACGCTCAATTCCATGGCCGAAGAGGGCTATATCACCCGCGAGGAAGCCTCGGCCGCCCAGATCGATCCCAACCAATCCGTGCGCACTCGTGTCGCGGGTTCGGAATCCTACGTCGCCGACTGGGTCGAGAGCCTCATGACCGCCTATATCGGCGAGATCGATACCGACGTCGTGGTGCAGACCACCATCGATTGGAAGATGCAGAAGGACGCCGAGTTCATCGTCAAGGAATTGGTGGCCTCCGAAGGCCCCAAGCGCGGCTTCAACCAGGGGGCCCTGGTCGCCATGGATGTCGATGGCACCGTGCGCGCCATGGTGGGCGGCGTCGATTACCAGGCCAGCCAGTATAACCGCGCCGTCACCGCCAAGCGCCAGCCCGGCTCCACCTTCAAGCCCTTCGTCTATCTCGCCGCCATGGAAAAGGGCTATACGCCCGAAACCCTGGCCGAGGATGCCCAGTTCACCTATAATGGCTGGAGCCCGCGCAATGCCTCGGGCAAATATGCCGGCACGGTGACTTTGCGCCAGGGCCTCGCCTATTCGCTCAATACCATTGCGGCGCGACTGGCCATCGACGTCACCCCGCAGGCCGTGGTCGATGTGGCCACCCGCATGGGCATTTCCTCCCAGCTCACCCCCGTGCCCTCGATCGCCCTGGGCACCCAGGAAGTGAACCTGCTCGAACTGACCGGCGCCTATGCCCCCTTCGCCAATGGCGGCTTCGGGGTCATCCCCAATGTCATCACCAAGATCGAGACCAAGGACGGCAAGCCGCTCTACGAGGCGTCCGACGCCGGCCCCGGCCGCGTCATCGCCCCCAATGTGCTCGACGAGATGAACGACATGCTCGAAACCGCCGTCGAGGTGGGCACGGGCAAGGGCGCCAATCTCAACGGCTGGCAGTTCGGCGGCAAGACCGGCACCTCGCAGAATGCCCGCGATGCGCTCTTTGTCGGCTATACCGCCGCCATGGTCACCGGCGTGTGGCTGGGCAATGATAATGATACCCGCACTACGCTTTCGGGCGGCAATGTGCCGGCTGTCATCTGGTCCGAATTCATGACCAAGGCCCATGCCGGCAAGCAGGTCGCCCAGATCCCGCACGGCTCCTATGAAGGCCAGAGCGTCGCCCAGCCGGTCATCGACCCCGCCACCGGCCAGCAGGCCATCGATCCCAATACGGGCCAGCCCATGGTCCAGCATGTCGATGCCCAGACCGGCCAGCCGGTCGCCCCGCCCAGCAATCAGCCGATCCAGACCGGCCAGATGGTTGACCCCATGACCGGCCTCCCCGTGGGCCAGCAGGTCACCTATGACGCCAATGGCCAGGCCATCGATCCCACGACCGGCATGCCCCTGCAACAGGGCGGCGGCTTCACTCAGGGCCCCGCCGCCGATGTCGGCAGCACCGCGCCCATCGACCCCGATACCGGCCTGCCCATGGTGCTGATCGTCGATCCCTCGACCGGCCAGCAGGTCTGGGTCCCCTCGGCCCCCGCCAGCCAGCAACAGCAGCAGCCCGGCCAATTCGCCCCACCCCAGCCGGTGGGCGACCAGGTGATCTACCAGGCCCCCGAACAGCCCCAGCAGCGCACGCTGATGGATCTGATCTTCGGGAATTAGGGCGGGGGTAGCGGTCAGCACCGCGCGCGCCCTTACACACAATGTCATTCCCGCGAAAGCGGGAACCTCTGTTTGCAGGACTTCGCCGCCTGCGCCTGTCCTTCCGTTCTATCGTCATCACCCGGCTCGTCCGGGTGATCCATCTCTCAGCCTACGCGGAAACAATGGATTGCCCGGACGAGCCGGGCAATGACGGCGGAACTGAGCATGGGAGAAGGGGGCGGCAAGGCCCCCTACTGCAACACCACAATCGGCGCGCCCGACGGCACTCGCTCATACAAATCGATAACATCCTGGAACAGCAGCCGCACGCAGCCGCTCGATACCGCCTGGCCGATCGACAGCACATCCATATTGCCGTGGATGCGATAGAGCGTGTCTTTGTTGCCCTGGTGGATATAAAGCGCCCGCGGCCCCAGCGCATTGTCCAGCCCCGGCGGCTGGCCATGGCGATAGACTTCCAGCTCCGGCTGCCGCACGATCATCTCGGCTGGCGGCGTCCAGACCGGCCATTTGCGCTTATAGGCCATGTGAGCGCGGCCTTCCCAGGCAAAGCCGGCCCGCCCGATCCCCACGCCATAGCGCATGGCCCGGCCCTCGGGCAGCGTCCAGTAAAGGAAGCGATTGGCCGTATCGACAATGATCGTGCCGGGCGCTTCGCCCGTCTCATTGGCCACTTCCTGCCGCCGGTAGATCGGATTGAGCAGCTCGACCCGCGCGGCGGGAATGGGAAAGTCCTCGTCGGGCAGGGGACCATACATGGCCAGCACTTCGGGCGTGACCTCATAGGTCATGGGACCGGCCGGAACAACCGGCCGCGGCGTCGGCGTCGTGGTGGTGCAACCGGCCAGGGCCAGCGCCGCCAGGCTCGCGCCACCGGCGAGCAGGCTCCGCCGCGTCAGCGACGGGGTGAAAAGCAGATCAGTCATGAAAAACATCTTTCGCGCGGCCAGGCTGCTGGCCG
The DNA here is from genome assembly GCA_035565135.1 of Devosia sp. Lineage (GTDB taxonomy): Bacteria > Pseudomonadota > Alphaproteobacteria > Rhizobiales > Devosiaceae > Devosia. The sequence continues at coordinate 1,813 of DATMSY010000049.1, read as the reverse complement.
CTTGTGAGGAGAAAAGGGGTGAGGGGGCGCCGGGCGCCAGCGTGGAGCTAGCCCGCTATCGGCGGCTTGAGTTGTTCGAGGATCAGCCGCGAGGCGGAAAACCGGTCACTGATGGCGGTGTGCTCGTCATCCACCGCGTCGAAGCGGATATCGCAGGGCTCGGCAACCAGGCCCGGATGCCCATTGCAGGGCAGCACAATGCCGGTCTGCTTCTTGCCACAGGCCTTGAAGGACACCACCGGATCGCTCTCCGCGCTGGGGGCAAGGCAGAAATCCTCGCCGCCATCGGCCATGCTCATGTCCGGCACGGCGCTGGAATAGGCCAGGGCATAACTATTCGCCCCGCCCCAGACCGAGGCGAGCACAAAAAGCACGGCAATAAGCGGCATCAGGCGCTGCATGGGGATGTCTATAGGGGGCGCAGGCCGGGCGATCCACCCCGGCAGCCCGAAGGTCACGCAGGTGTGACCTTTTTGGCGCGGGGGTGGAGGAGGGGCACGATCCGATCCCCTCCCCCTTGAGGGGAGGGTTAGGGTGGGGGTGTCGGCCCGTCCGCCAGCACGGAGTTCGCGGAGGTCACGACACCGCCACCTAGGCTGGAAATCAAATTTCGGGAGCCACAATCCCAGCTTTTTCGCTGCACGCGAAAAAGCAGACCTCCCTCCCCCTTGAGGGGAGGGATTGAGGGTGGGGGTTCTGAACTCTCCCCCAGCATAGAGGTTGTGGGGGCTGCAGAACCCCCACCCTAGCCCTCCCCTCAAGGGGGAGGGGACTGCGCTGTGGCTCTCCAGCATTCGGGCAGGACTTCGTCAGCCCTACCCCCCATAAGCCATCAATTCCCGCCCATGTGCCTTGAGCCACGCCCGGCCGCGCTCCATGTCCGGCAACGTCCGCTTCACCGTCGCCCAGAAGGCCGGCGAATGGTTCATTTCCACCAGATGCGCCACCTCATGGGCCGCCACATAATCCAGCACGAAGGGCGGCGCCAGGATGAGCCGCCAATTGTAATTGATATTGCCGCTCGACGAGCACGAGCCCCAGCGGCTCTTCTGTTCGCGCAGCTTGACCGCCTTGACCACAACGCCAAGCCGCCCGGCATGCACTGCGCTCTGGCGCACCAGATCCGCCTCGGCCTCGCTTTTGAGCCAATCGGTCAGCCGCCGCGCCTGATGCGCCGCCTCCCCCGGCACCAGCAAGGCCGGCGCGCCATCCACTTCGCTGAGCTCCACCCGTCCGCGCAGCTTGCCCGTCGCCACGATCCGATGCGCCACCCCGCGCAGCGTCACCATGCCGCCATCGGCAAAGGGCGTCGCCTCGGGCGCCCGCTTCAGCCGCGCCGCCAGCCAATTGTGCTGCCGGTGCAGAAACGCCTCCGCCTCGGCCCATTTGCCATGCGGCGGCAGCGTCAGCACCGGGCCCCCGCTATGGGGAATGGACAGCCGATAGCTGCGCGCCCGCGCATGCACGCGCACCGCGACACTCACCTCCCGCCCATCGATCGCGATCAGCGTCGAGGCCGGGATTTTCGGCTTTGCCTTGAAAAAGAGGTTCATGGACATCCGGGGGAATCAGCGGGGCTGAGCATATCACGGCACGACCTCGTCCTTCGACAGGCTCAGGATGAGGTCTACTGATAGATCGCCGCATCCCCAGTAGACCTCATGGTGAGCCCGTCGAACCACGAGGTCGTAGCACCATCCCACCCACCCACCGGGTCATTCCGGCGCAGGCCGGAATCCATGCTGTGCCCTCTCCCCACGCCGGATGGTGTTGATGGCCTTCAGCATGGATCCCGGCCTGCGCCGGATTGACC
>DATMSY010000048.1:0-52416 GCA_035565135.1 Devosia sp. | reverse complement strand
GTCGTGCTATCGGCAACCATAGAGTTTGTGGAAGCCTCGACACCCCCACCCTAGCCCTCCCCTCAAGGGGGGAGGGGACGGTATCGGGGCTCCCAAGAAAAAAGCCATTCCCGCGCCATCCTGCCGCGTGCCATCCCATTGGAACGCCATGGCGTTCCAACCCACGACAACATAAAAAGATTTCGCTCCGCGCCGCTTCTATCGGCAGCGCGGAGTACGATATTCTCTACCCAACACTGACGGCTCCTCGCTCCGGCGCATAAGGATCACACGATGGCAATTCTGATTGGCGATACCGCCCCCGATTTCACCCTCGATTCCACCGAGGGCAAGATCCATTTCCACGATTATATCGATGGCTCCTGGGCCGTGCTGTTCAGCCATCCCAAGAATTTCACCCCGGTCTGCACGACCGAATTGGGCTATACCGCCAAGCTCAAGCCGGAATTTGAAAAGCGCGGCGTCAAGGCGCTGGGCCTCTCGGTCGACAAGCTCGAGGATCACGCCGGCTGGGCCAAGGACATCGAGGAAACCCAGGGCACCGCGCTCAATTTCCCGCTGCTGGCCGACACCAATGGCGAAGTCGCCCGCCTCTATGACATGATCCATCCCAATGCCGACAATACGCTGACCGTGCGCAGCCTCTTCGTCATCGGGCCGGACAAGAAGGTCAAGCTCAAGATCGAATACCCGGCCTCCACCGGCCGCAATTTCGATGAAGTCCTGCGCGTCATCGATAGCCTCCAGCTCACCGCCAAGCACCAGGTGGCCACCCCGGTCAATTGGAAGCAGGGCGAGGATGTCATCATCGTTCCCGCCGTTTCCAATGAAGCGGCCAAGGCCAAGTACCCCGAAGGCTGGAAGGAACTGAAGCCCTATCTGCGCATTGTTCCCCAGCCCCGCGCCTAGCGGGCTGCCACGCGCGCAGAAGCGCGCGCTCGTTTTCTCCCTGACAACTGAGCGGCAGCCAACCTGCCGCTCTTTTCTTTTGGCGAACCCGCTGCCGCGATCCCGCCCCACCCCCGGCGTCATTCCGGCGAAGGCCGGAATCCATGCTGAAGGCCATCCCCCCTCTCCGATAGGCGAATAGAACACCGAACGTCTCCCGGCCGGGCCGACACCTAGCCACTGCCCCAATCTCTCCCACCCACCACATCTCCCTCGGGCTCGACCCGAGGGCCCCTCTCAGCCCGGCACAAGCGGCGAGCGATCCTCGGGTCTAGCTCACGGAAAAGACCGTGGCTGGGAAATGCGGAATGCCCCCCTTAGCCCGCCCTTAACACGCCTCCGCTATGCCAATCCCCGGCGCGCCAACAGCGCCTGGGGGCAATGATAATGCAGGCACGGGCCAGGTCCGATCTCTTGCTTTGGGCAGGTATTGTGCTCCTTGCCATCCTGCTGCTCGCCCTGCGCGCCTATCATACCGGCCCCGGCCAGCCCTTCTTTGCCGATAATGACGATGCCATGCGCATGGTGGTGGTGCGCGATTTCCTCAATGGCCAGAACTGGTTCGATCACACCCAATATCGGCTCAACACGCCTTTCGGCGCCGATATGCACTGGTCCCGGCTGATCGACCTGCCCATCGCCATTCTCGTCCTTTTGGCGCAGCCCTTTGCCGGGGTGCAGGGCGCCGAAATCGTCGCCGGCTATGTCTGGCCCCTGCTGCTGCTGGCCCTCTTCACCTGGCTCAATGGGCGCCTCGCGCTGCGGCTCGTTGGCCCGCAGGGCCTGCTGCCCGGCATGCTCCTGCCCGCCCTTTCGGTGGTGACAATCAGCGAATTCGATTTCGGCCGCATCGATCACCATTCCGTCCAGTTCATCCTGGCCCAGCTGACCATCCTTTCCAGCATGAATGCCCTGACGCGGCCGCGCGCCGCCCTCTGGGCCGGCCTTGCCACTGCCACCTCGCTCGCCATCGGCACCGAAAGCCTGCCGGTGATTGTCGCGGCCATCCTGGTCTTCGGCGTCATGTTCGTGGCCACGCCCAGTCTCAACGCGGCCGTGCGCAATTTCGGCCTCGCCTTCGGCCTGAGCACCCTGGCCCATCTCGGCCTGGCCCTGCCGCCCGCGCTCTGGTTCGTGCCGGCCTGCGACGCCAATTCCATCGTCTATGCCGCCGCCGCCCTCGCCGCCGGGCTGGGCCTCGTCGGGCTCACCCTATTGCCCTTGCAACGGGCCAACTGGCCCCTGCGCCTCGCCGCTGCAATCCCGGCCGGCGCTGCCGTGCTGGCATTGATCGTCCTGCTCTTTCCGCAATGCCTGGCCGGCCCCTATGCCGCTGTCGATCCCTTTCTGGTCGAACGCTGGCTATCCGCCGTCGGCGAGGCCCTGCCACTGCCGACCGGCCTGCTCCAGCAGCCCGTCTATATCGTCTCGGCCACCATCCCCGCCCTTATCGCGCTGGGCGTCACGCTCTATGCCGCCTGGCGGGCCCGCGGCGCCGACCGCGCGGCCTGGCTGATCCTTTTGGCCTTCTTCGTCGTGGTCATGGCGGTCGCTTGCATCCAGGTGCGCGGCCTGCGCATCAGCGTGGCGCTCATCGCGCCGGCCGCTGCCTGGCTCATTACTACCGCCCGCACGCATTATCTCCGCCGTGTCAGTCCGGCCAGCGTGCTGGGCCTTGTCGGCGCCTGGCTGGGCATGGCGGGCCTCGTCTGGGCGGTCCTGGTCGCCCAGGCGCTCAATGCCCTGCCGGCTCAGGCCGCCAACGACGGCCCGGGCGCCAGCACGACCTGCCTGGCCCCCGACGCCTATGCCGATCTGGCCGGCCTGCCGCCCGAACGCATCATGACTCCCCACGACATGGGCGCCTTCATGCTGCTCTACACCCCCCACGCAGTGGTCTCGGCGCCCTATCACCGCAACAATCAGGGCCTGCTCGATACCTATCGCTTCCTCAATGGCCCGATCGACGACGCCCGCGAGATCTTGCAGGCCCGCGGCATAAGCCTCGTCGTCACCTGCGACCCCATGCCCGAAATGGCCGGCCAACCCGACGCCGCCCCCGATAGCTTCGTTCGCCTGGCCAAAGAGGGCGCTTTGCCCGATTGGCTGGACGATGTCAGCACGAGCGGCCCGCTCAATATCTATCAGGTGCGTCCGGCGGACCCTCAACTGCCCGCTCCCTGATGGGGGTGTTTGCTCTGGACGCATCCAAGAATGCGGTGTCATCCCGGCGCAGGCCGGGATCCATGCTGTGAAGCATCCACAAACATCAGTGGTTGTGGGGTCATGCGGACATGGATTCCGGCTGCGCCGGAATGACCCCGTGGGTGTGTAAGTCTCGATTGAACGCCTGACATGAAGCTAGGCGGCGGTACTCCAATCCCGCCTCACGCCAGCCCCAGCTCCGCCCTCACCTTCCGCGTCAGCCGCAACCCCACCAGCCGATGCGCCTCGGCCACATAAGCGCGCAGCTCAGCGTCGCTGAGCGGCGCTCCCGGTGTGACCTGCACCCATTTGGCCCGCGCCAGATAGGGCGCCGGACGCACCTGCTCCAGTTCGGGCAGCATGGCAAAGGCCAGTTCCGAGCATTTGAAGCTCAGGCCGGGTTCGCCATTGGTCAGCCAGCCCGAGAGCAGCGCGAAAATCTTGCCACCCACTTTGGCGACACTGGCATCTCCCCATTGATGCACGATGGTCACGCCGGGTAGTGACAGCGCGAAGGCCTCGAAACCAGGGCGGGTCAGCAAGTCGGATGAACTGGCGGTCAAGCCGGACTCCTCGATATCGTGTTTCGCAGAAGAGAACGTCAATGCTAACAGTCTGCTAACCAAAACGCCGACCCGGTGAACCGGATCGGCGTCTAGTCTTAGCTGATTCTGACCCTATTGGGCGGCGACGCCCGTACCGATCGGGCACGACACGCCCGTGCCCGCCAGCCCGCAATATCCATTGGGATTTTTGGCCAGATATTGCTGGTGATAAGTTTCCGCATAATAGAATTCCCCGGCCGGGGATATCTCGGTGGTGATGGGGCCCAGCCCCCGCGCCGTCAACGCCGCCTGATAGGCGGCCTTGCTGGCCGCCACGGTCTCGGCCTGTTCGGCGCTCGTCGTATAGATGGCCGAGCGATATTGCGTGCCCACATCATTGCCCTGCCGCATGCCCTGGGTGGGGTCGTGCTCCTCCCAGAAGGTCTTGAGCAGCGTCTCGAGGCTGATCTTTTCCGGGTCATAGACCACCTTGACCGCCTCGGTATGCCCGGTCATGCCCGAGCACACTTCCTCGTAGCTCGGATTGGGCGTCGTTCCGCCCTGATAGCCCACCGCGGTCACGCTCACGCCCGGCAATTGCCAGAACAGCCGCTCGGCGCCCCAGAAGCAGCCCAGGCCGAAATAGATGGTTTGGCTGCCCGCGGGATAGGGCCCCTTGAGCGCCGCGCCATTAACATAATGCTGAGCGGCCACAGGCATTTGCATGTCGCGGCCGGGCAGGGCTTCGGCGGCCGAAGGGATCGTGCTGGGCTTGGATTTGAAGAACATCGAGAACTTTCCTTTCACGCCATCAAGACGAAGAAATCAGATCTGGTCCTGCCGTACGAAACGCTCGCGCCGGGGCGTCCGCCCGGCCAGCGCCAGGACAATTCCGGGCAACCCGAACACGGCAAAGGCCGGATAGGTCAGCAGCGCGTCGAGCGCCCGTTCCAGCAGGTCGGCAAAAAACCGGCTATCGAAAAAGCCCCGCACGGCCTCGAGACTGGCCCCATGCACCTGGGTCCAGGTATCGGCCAGGCTCGTGAACACAAGAGCATTGGCGCCCAGCGAGCGGGTGCCATCGATAACCAGCAGGACCAGCGCCAGGCCGATCAGCCAGGTACCGGCAATTCGCAAAATAAGCCGCATCCGCATGTCCCTGTGCTGGACGGGGATAAGGTGTGGCTGGCTTACCCGTTCCTCCCGTGCACAAGTTTCTTTTGCCATGCGCGCGGGTCGCCCTACAAGATGGGGAGCGCCCCCATGAAAAACAATCGTCATCTCTTTGACGTGATCCCTTGCGCCGAACCCGCCGATAAGTATATTGCGCCTCGCTCGCGCCGGCCTGACCGTCGGCCCCTCCGGCGATTCCAGCCCGGGGATAAGGCGATGCGGAGAGATGGCCGAGTGGTCGAAGGCGCACGCCTGGAAAGTGTGTAGGCGGGGAACCGTCTCAAGGGTTCGAATCCCTTTCTCTCCGCCATTAATTTAATGATATCAAATAGATAGTGGCGTCGGCCCGGTTGATCCCAACCGCCGGTGCTGCGTCGGCTTGGATGGATGAGTTACCGTTTCAGTCCGTAGCAGTTTTAAGAATTAGTTATTTGGCGAGATCGGGAATTAACGAATAATTAAGCGTCACATTCCCAACATCAAACATTTCTTGATTTAGTTTTTATCTCGGTCGCGATGCAGAAAAACCGTTTTTTCCAAAGTGTTTGGCCGTCTCGCCGGTGTCTGCTCATGTCGACGGCGCCCCTCGTTGTGGCGCTGGCGGCGCTCTCGCCCGCATCGGCGCAAGTGACGATCGGTGGGGACAGCACCCCGTTGGATCCCGCGCTTGTCGATGGTAGCGTCGATCTCGAAATCGGTGTGAGCGGCGCTGGTAGCCTGGCCATCCTCAACGGCAGCACCTTGACCAATGCCACCGGCTACGTGGGGCTCAACACGACCGGTGTCGGCGTCGTGACGGTTTCCGGCCAGGATTCGCGCTGGGACAATCTTGGTGACGTCGTCATTGGGCAGGAAGGCAAGGGAACGCTCGATACCCTCGACGGCGGGTTCGTCAGCGCAGAGACCGGCTATATAGGGAGCGGTATGGGCGGCGCCGGTATCGTGACGGTGTCGGGCGCGGATGGTTCGGACAATGCCTCCACCTGGTCGCTTCGGCAAAGTCTCAACATCGGATATCCGGGAACAGGAACGCTCAATGTTGCGGCCGGCGGCCATGTCGAGGTCGGCGGGCGGGTCAATGTCGGTTTTGACGGGCAAGGCAATATCGAGCTCTCGGACGGTGCCACTTTATCGAGCAATGACGCCGTAATCGGCCTTTATGAGCATGGCGAAGTGCTCCTGACCTCAGGCGCGTCCTGGACCATGGCGGGCCAGCTCACGGTCGGTTGGGGTGACGAAGGCGTTCTGCGCATTGAAGATGGCGCCAGCCTCGTCAGCAGCCAGGGCTATGTGGGCGCCGAGGCCGGCAGCGATGGCAGTGTCACCGTGACCGGACCGGGGTCGAGCTGGGAGATGACTAGCTCCAACCTCAACATTGGCCACAAGGGGACCGGCGCGCTGACCATTGCAGATGGCGGCCGGGTCTACGCCAATAGCGGCGTCTATCTCGGCTTTGAGAATGCGGCGGCCAGTGGCACGCTCAATGTGTTGGGGACGCCGGGCGCGCGCGGTGTTCTCGAAACCAGCGGTTTCCGGGGCGGTGCAGGCACTGCGGACGTCACCCTGGATGGCGGCGTGGTTCGAGCCATCCGCAATAATGCGAATTTCTTCAACAACTTCGGCGACCAACAGGTCACCCTGGGCGTGGGCGGCGGTATCATCGATACCAATGGCCACAATATCGGCATTGCCCCGGTCATGACCGGAGCGGGCGCCCTGACCAAGGATGGCCTGGGCACGCTGACGCTCACCGGCGCCAACAATTATGGCGGCGGCACGACGATCACGGCCGGCATCTTGCAACTGGGCGATGGTGGGACGAGCGGCAGCATTTTGGGGAATGTCGCCAATAGCGGCGTGCTGGCCTTCAATCGCTCCGATGCAGTGACCTTTGGCGGGACGATCGCCGGGACGGGTGGCGTTTGGCAGGTGGGCACCGGGCAGACCACGCTCACCGCCAATAGCGCGGGCCTGTCGGGCGTATCGAGGGTCTATGACGGCATTCTCTCGGTCGACGGCACGCTTGGCGGGTCGATGGAGGTCATCGGCGGACGCTTGCAGGGTATCGGCCAGGTCGGCACGACGACCAATTTTGCCGGAGGCACGATCGCTCCGGGCAATTCGATCGGCACGCTGACCGTGGCGGGCAATTATCTCGGCAATGGCGGCGTCCTCGAAATCGAGGCGGTTCTGGGCGATGACAATTCTGCCACTGACTTATTGGCGGTCACCGGCGACACCTCGGGCAGCACCAATGTTCGCGTCATCAATCTGGGAGGCGCCGGCGCGCAGACCATTGAGGGCATCAGGATCGTCGATGTCGGTGGCGTCTCCGCAGGCGATTTCACGCTGCTGGGGGAATATACTTTCGAGGGTGCTCCGGCCGTGGTTGCCGGGGCCTATGCCTATCGGCTCTATCAGGGGGGCGTCAGCACACCTGCCGACGGTGACTGGTATTTGCGATCGGCATTGATCGATGGAGGCGCCCCGACGGGGCCGCTTTATCAGGCCGGGGCTCCGGTCTACGAGGCCTATGCCACGGCATTGCAGAGCTTCAACGACCTCGAAACCCTGCAGCAGCGCGTGGGCAACCGGTCCTGGATGGCCGGCATAGTCGAAACAGGCGCCTTGCCCGAGGCCGCCGGCGCCAGGAGCGGTATCTGGGGCCGCATTGTCGGCCGCCACGCTAGCCTCGATTCCAAATTCTCCACCACCGGCGCCGACCTCGATGTCGACACCTGGCAATTGCAGGCCGGGGCCGATCAACAGCTCTATGCGGGCGAGGCCGGAAAACTTATCGGGGGCCTTTCAGCACGCTATGGCACCATTGCGGGTGATGTGAATTCGGTCTTCGGTAACGGCTCGATCAGCAGCAGCGGCTATGGCTTGGGCGGATCGTTGACCTGGTATGGTTCGGGCGGCTTTTACCTCGATGCCCAGGCGAACCTGACCTGGTATGACAGCGCCGTTGCCTCCTCGACTGCCGCAACCGGCTTGGTTTCCGGCAATAATGGCTTCGGCTATGCCATTGGCGTCGAGGCCGGCCAGCAGATCGCGCTCAACCAGAACTGGTCGATGACGCCACAGGCGCAGCTGAGCTATTCCGACGTCCGCTATGATGGCTTCACCGACGTCTATGGCGCCGCCGTTTCGCTGGCCGAGGGCGATGACCTCACCATCCGGCTAGGCCTTTCGGCCGATTACCAGGACACCTGGACCGATGAGAGCGGCGAGACCCGCCGTCTCCATGCCTATGGCATTGCCAATCTCTACTACGACCTTTTGCCCGACAGCAGGACCGACCTTGCCGGCGTGCAGCTCGTCAACACCCAGGACAATCTCTGGGGCGGCGTCGGGGTCGGCGGCACCTATACCTGGGCCGACGACAAATACGCCCTGCACGGCGAGGCCCGCGTCAACACAAGTCTGGTCAATTTCGGCAGCAGCTACAGCCTTGCGGGCACGACGGGGCTCACCGTCAGGTTCTAGGACGGTGAGCATCCAGGATGATCGTCATTCCGTGACGATGCGCCCGCGCTCATCGGCCTCGAGCAACTCGCTGGTGACGTTGCGGATATGCCGCGCCATGGCCTTATAGGCGGCGTCGGGGTGGCGCATGCGCAGGGCGGAGACGATGGCGTGGTGGTCTCCGATCCAGAGCGGGCGCACGCTTTCAGCGTGGATATGTTCGTGCAGCTTCTTCCACATCAGGGATTCGTCGCGCTGCGCCCAGAGCGCCTCGATCATCGAGATGATGATGGCATTATTGGTCATCCGGGCAATGGTCATGTGGAAATCGCGGTCGCCCTTTTCCTGCAGCAGAACAACTTCGGTTTCCTGCTCCATCTGGGCGATGCATTCTTCCAGCACCAGGATATCGTAATTGGTGGCGCGCTCCGCCGCCAGCGCAGCCGCGCTCGATTCGATGGCGAGGCGTGCTTCCAGCAATTCGAACGGTCCCGGCCCGATATCGCTGCCGGCGACATCGAAGCTCACATGCGACGAGCTTTTGGGCAGGACCACGATCCCAGCCCGGCCGCGCACTTCGACAAGGCCGCGCATTTCGAGCGCAATCACCGCTTCGCGGATGACCGGGCGGCTGACCGAAAGCTCTTCGGCCAGCTCGCGCTCGGATGGCATGCGCCAGGATTTGTCAGCGGCATTCTGCTCGATCAGCCGGGCGATCTGGCGCGCGACGACCTGGTATAGCCGCTGATTGTCTTGCAGCCGGGGATAGGTTCGGTCCTTTTGCATCCTTGGCCTCCCTGCCACCGGCCCACCGCTCAAGGCAGCCAGGAACCATAGAGTGGGTGCGCCGGCGTGATTGGCAATGCTGTCGGCAGGCCCGTCCTCTGGGAATGATACGCCGCTGTCACCAAAGCAAGCGAATTGCGCGCATCTTCCAGCGTCACCGGCGGCTCGCCCCCGGTCATGACGGCCTCGTGGAACAGCTCGAACTGGCGGGTATAGCCATCTTCGGCAACCTGGTAATCGGCCAGAGCGGCATCGATCTTGGCCTGATGCTCGGGCGTGCCGGCAATGAACGTCCAGGGGTCGCGGCCCATCGTATAGGGCTCGAGAATGCTCTCGGCCACCATCTCGCTGAAGCAGAAGCGCAGGCGCGAGATTTCCTTGCGCGATCCCAGCGTCATCGAGAGGGCGGCAAGCGAGCCATTGGCCATCTTGACCGAGAGGGTCATGGTGTCCTCAACCTCGATCTTGTTCACCAGTGTTGCGCCATGGGCGAAAACCTCGGCACAGGCGCCGTGGACATAATTGAGCATGTCATGGGCGTGGATGGCGTGACCCAATAGGCCCCCGCCCAGCTCGCTGGCCCATTTGCCGCGCCACGGCACCTCGTAATAGGCCGGGCCTCGCCACCAATGCGTCTCGACGGTGGTGAGGAACGGTTTGCCCGTCAGGCCCAGCGCGATCAGCCGCTTGAGCTTTTGCAGGCCCGTACCATAGCGATACTGGAAGATGGGCATGAACTTGCGGTCGGTCCCGGCCACCAGCGCACTCATGGCATCGACGTCGGCAATGGAGCCAAAGAGCGGCTTTTCGCAGATGACATGCTTGCCCGCCTCGATGGCGCGCTTGGACAGCGCGAAATGGGAATCGGGCGGCGTGCAGATATCGATGACGTCCAGGTCATCGCGCGCGAACAGGGTTTCGACATCGCTGGTAAATTCGCCAACGCCGAATTCGGCGACGGCCTGGCGCCCGCGCTCCTCGTCGAGCGAGCAGAGCACGGGGACTTCGTAGAGATCCTTGTTCCAATTGTAACCGGCCAGGTGCCGCTGGGCGATGCCGGCGCCAACCACGCCGACGCGCAGTTTCTGGGTCATTGAATTTGTCCTTTGGGCTTGGAGGAAATGGTGACGGCTCTGCTCTGCGCATCGAGCGACAGCCGGCAGACTTCGTAGACATGTTGCTGGGGCATTGCCGTGGCGGTGCGATCGCGCACGTCGGCGGCAAAGCTGGTGAAATAGGTGAGCTCCTCGCCGGAACAGTCGATGTGTTCGACACCCTGCTTGTTGACGAGGAACAGGTGATCCTTGCCCTCGCGGCCGGCTATGTCGACATATTTGCGCAGCTCGATATACCCCTCGGTGCCCAATATGGTGAGGCGTCCATCGCCCCAGGTCGGCAGGCCATCGGGGGTGAACCAATCGACGCGGACATAGCCCGTGGCCGTGTCGCTGCGCAGCAGCAGGTCGCCGAAATCCTCGAAGCCGGGGGCCTGCGGATTGGCGAAATTGGCCACCTGGGAGGCAATCACCTCGGCACTCTGGGAATTGGTGTAGAACAGGAATTGATCGATCTGGTGGGAGGCGATGTCGACGATGATGCCACCGAATGCATCATGTTGCCAGAACCAGTCGGGGCGGGAATTGCCCAGCCGGTGCGGGCCGGTCCCCAATGTCTGGATCACCGTGCCGATGGCGCCCTCGGCGACCAGCTTGCCGGCCTTTACCGCTGAGCGGACGCAGTGGCGTTCCGAAAAGCAGATCGAGAAGATGCGCCCGGTTTCGGCCACGGCCTGCTGCACCGCTTCGAGCTGGGCGTAGGTGGTGACGCCGGGCTTGTCGACCATCACATCCTTGCCGGCGCGCATCGCCTCTATGGCCAGGTCCGCGCGGTCACGCGGAATGGATGCGATGCAGATCACATCAATGCTGGGATCGGCAAACAGCGCCGCGCGGTCGATCTGGGGGACATCGGGATAGGTCTGGGCGAAGCTCTCGACCAGAGCCGGAATTGAGGTCTGCGGGCAATAGCCGACAAATTCGGCGCCGGCCCGCAGCAGACCCTTGGCATGATCGAAAATATGTCCGTGGTCGATGCCAACGACCGCAAATCTAACCATTTCGGCAAGTCCTCCAAAGCAGGTGGCGGGCAGTTGGGCGCCCGCGATCTGGTCAAACCAGATAGGCAATTGTTTTTGCTGTCAAGAACCCTGGCTGACCAAAATTGCGCCTCAGAAATCGATTGCGTGAGGAAAAATGGCCGGAAAATTGGCCGATATGTCGGATTTTTCACCGCATAGGTTTTTGGTCATACCAGAGGGTTGACAATCTGGTCTTACCAAAACAAGTTTACGCCCGACTGTTTCGCCTGGCATTCCTGGAGGAGGAATTGGAATGAAACGCACGACATTGAGAACCACGACCGCCCTGGCTCTGTTGCTGGCCGCTACCCCCTTTGCCCATGCACAGCAGATCACGCTGTGGGCCGGCGACACGGGAACCGGCGGCAAGATCTTTGCCGAAATGAGCAAGGCCTTCGAGGCCGAAAATCCCGGCGTCACCGTCACCGTGGAGGAAGTGAGCTACCAGACGCTGGTGGAAAGCCTGCCGGTGCAGCTCGAGGCGGGGGAGGGGCCCGACATTGCCATCATCACCGACCTGGGCGGCTTAAGCCGTTTCTATCAGGACATCACGCCCTATGTGGACGCGGCCTATTTCGAAAAAGAATGGGGCCAGACGCTGCAATGGCTGCGCGGCGGCGATGCTGCGAGCAAGGCGATTTACGGGATGCCGACCACGCTCACCGTCAATGGCGCCTATGTCAATCTGACCCTCTTCGAACAGGCCGGTGTGCCGGTTCCGGCGGAGGGCGCGACCTGGCAGGAATGGGCCGAGGCCACCAAGCAGGTCGCGGCGGCCACCAATACCGAATTTGCCATGGAAATGGATCGCTCGGGCCACCGCTTTGCCAGCCTGGCCATCAGCTATGGCGCGCAATTGGTGGATGAAGCGGGCCAGCCGGTGGTCGATGATGGCCTGCGTGCTGCCATCGAACAATTCGTCGCCTGGCACCAGGACGGCACCATGCCGATGGACCTGTGGGGCGCGGTCGGCGGCGCGACGCATCGCGAGCTGTTCTCCGATTTCCTCAATGCCAATACCGTTCTCTATTTCGGTGGCTCCTGGACCCTGGCGCAGATGGATAGCGAGGTCGGCGATCTCTTTGACTGGGCCGTGGTTCCTGCGCCCTGTGGTCCGTCTTCCTGCACGGTCATGCCGGGCGGTGGGGCCATGACGGTGTTCTCCCATACCCAGAATGCCGAGATCGCCGGCAAGCTGATCAACTTCTTCGCCCAGCCCGAAAACCTCGACCATTATATCTCGACCGAAGTCGAGATTCCCTCGGCCGCATCCCAGATCGCCAATGGGGTGGAATACCCGACCGCCTCGGCCCGCACCTCGGAGGCGCTGGCCACCTTCATCAACCAGATCCCCAAAATGGACGCGGCGGCCTATCGCTTCCAGGGCTGGCGCTACCAGCGGGCGATGATGAATGCACTGACCACCCGCATCAGCCAGGTGCTCAACAATGAGCTGACAATCGATGCCGCGATGGAGCGCATCAAGGAAGACGTCAACCTGGCCATAGAGGCGGCCGGCGGCCAGTCCTGATTGCAGTGGCCGCCCCGGTCAAACGGGGCGGCCTCATCGATCCAGTTCAAGGAACAGTCTCATGAGCGCAAGGGTTCAACTCGCCTCGGCCGCCGGCGCGATCCTGTCGCTGCCTGCGCGCCTGGTCGAGCCGGCAATGTCCGGCATTCAGCGCGGGGTCGGCATCAAGCGCATGCCATGGGTATTCCTGCTGCCCAACCTGGTCGCCGTGGTGCTCTTTGCGCTACTGCCCGTCTTCATCAACATCTTCTATTCGATGAGCGGCAGCGACCGGCTGTTCCCCTGGGATCGCCCCTTTGTCGGCGGCGCCAATTATCAAAGCCTGCTCGATTGCGGCAATTATCTTGATCCCTCCACCTGTTCGCGCGACCTGTTCTGGCGAGCCCTGGGCAATACGCTGGTCTTCGTGCCGGTGCAGGTGATCTGCATGATCGCCATCGCCCTGCTGACGGCCATCTGCCTCAATCGCGACATTGTCGGTCGCGGCTTTTTCCGCGGCATCTTCTTTTTCCCGGTCATGCTGTCGCCCGTCGTGGTGGCGCTGACCTGGCAGTGGATATTGCAGCGCAATGGGGCGCTGAATGGCCTCATCTCCTCGGTCGGGCTGACGCCGGTCAATTGGCTGGTCTTTCCCAATACCGCCTTCTTCTGGTCGGTCTTTGTGACCGTCTGGGCGCATATGGGCTTTTATACAATCATCCTGCTGGCGGGTCTGCAGGCCATTCCCCGAGATGTGTACGAGGCCGCCAAGATGGATAGCGCCACGCCCTGGCGCGTCTTCACCCGGATCACGCTGCCGCTGCTCAGGCCCGTCATGCTGGTGGTCTTTATCCTGGCGGTGATCCGCTCGGTGCAGACCTTTGACGAACTCTATGTGCTCACCGGCGGCGGCCCCGGCTCGGCCACCATGCTGATGGTCCAGTACATCTACGAAGTCGGCTTCGCCACCCAGCCGCGCAATTTCGGCCTCGCTGCCGCAGCGTCGCTCTTCCTGGGGCTGGCCCTCCTGATCTTCACCGGCATCCAGATGCGCATTTCGCGAGGTGGCAATAATGACTGATCTCAGCCAGCCTAAGCCGGGCCTGTCGATCGCCGCATTCGCCACCCGCCGGCGCGGGCGCAAAAGGCTCGATTGGACCGATTGGCTGACCTATCTCTATCTCGTCCTCGGCCTGTTGGTCATGTTCACGCCCGTGCTGTGGGTCGCCATATCCTCGTTCAAGACCCCGGCCAACCTGACCGAATTTCCGCCCACCCTGCTGCCTTACGCCGCCCAGACCGTGGTGGTGGAGGGTCATGACGAGCCCTTGCCGCTGTTCGATGTGGTCGGGGAGGATGGGCAGACTCGCCAATTGGCGCAATTGCGCCGCGTCGGCATCCAGGCGCAGATGATCGACCCCGCCAATCCCGAGGAGCGGATCGTCGTGCCCGTGGGGAACGCCACGCCCGTGCGGCAGCTCTATCTGGCCACCGAGAATTACAGCAATCTGCTGAGCAGCACCGGCGGGCAAATCTGGCGCTACCTGTTCAACAGCCTCTTCATCACGGTAGTGGCGACCGCCATCACCCTGGTGATGAATTCCATGGCCGCCTTCGCGCTGTCTAAATACCGCTTCCGCGGCTCAAACGTCGCCCTGGTCTCGATCCTCGCCACGTTGATGATCCCGGCAACGGTAGTGCTGGTGCCCACCTATATGATCGTCGCCCAGCTTGGCCTGGTCGGCAATCTCTGGGGCGTCATCCTGCCCACCGTGGCGACGCCGACCGGCGTCTTCCTGCTGCGCCAATATATGCTGACCATTCCCGATGAGCTGATCGAAGCCGCGCGCATGGATCACGCCAGCGAATGGCGCATTTTCTGGCGCATCATCCTGCCGCTCTCCTCGCCGGCTCTGGCCGTGGTGGCCATTTTCTCGATCCTCTCGCGCTGGAACGATTTTTTGCTGCCGCTGGTCGTCTTGACCCGACGTGAATCCTACACGCTGCAATTGGCCCTGGCCTCGTTCCAGACCGAATATGGCGTGCGCTACGAGGTCCTTTTGGCCATGACGACGCTGACGGCTCTGCCGCTGGCCTTCGCCTTCATCTTCCTGCAGCGCTACATCACCAGCGGCATCGCCTCGACCGGTATCAAGTAAGGACCATTGTGATGGCCAATCTCACGCTTCAAAACGTCAAGAAATCCTTCGGTGCCGTCGAAGTCATCCCCGGGGTCGATCTCGAAATCACGGATGGCGAATTCGTGGTTTTCGTCGGGCCTTCCGGCTGCGGCAAGTCGACCCTGTTGCGGCTGATCGCGGGCCTTGAAGACGTTACCGATGGCGATATCCGCATCGACAATGCCAGCGTGGTGGATGTGCCGGCCGCCGATCGGGGCGTGGCCATGGTGTTCCAGTCCTATGCGCTCTATCCGCATATGACGGTGCGGGAAAATCTGAGTTTTGGGCTCGAAAACATCCGCATGGAAAAGGCCGAGATCAATCGCCGCGTCTCGGACGCCGCGCGACTGCTGCAGATCGAGCAATTGCTGGAGCGGCGGCCCCGGCAACTCTCGGGCGGCCAGCGCCAGCGCGTTGCCATCGGCCGCGCCATTACCCGCGACCCCAAGATATTCCTGTTCGACGAGCCCCTTTCCAATCTCGATGCGGAACTGCGCGTGCTGATGCGGGTGGAGATCACCAAGCTGCATGAGCGGCTGGGCAATACGATGATCTACGTGACGCATGACCAGATCGAGGCCATGACCATGGCCGACAAGATCGTGGTGTTGCGCAAGGGCGTGGTCGAGCAGGTCGGCGCGCCGCTCGATCTCTATAACGAGCCGCGCAACCTGTTTGTGGCGGGCTTTATCGGTTCGCCACGCATGAATTTCGTTGCGGGCAAGATTGCCGCTGCCGATGCCGGGCACGTCGTGTTTGAAGCCCCGGACCTGCCGCCGCTGGCCTTGCCCGGCGGACTGGCGGCGCCACTGACTGCCGATGGCGCCACGCTCGGTATCCGGCCCGAGGATTTCGTCGTGTCGCGCGATGCCGGCGCGGGTTGGCCAGTGACGGTTGGTGTCGCCGAGCAATATGGCGCCAATAGCTACCTGCACTGTACCTTGCCGGGCGACGTGCCGATCTTGGTGCACGAGGCCGGGCAAAGCCTGGCGCGGCGCGGCGACGTACTCTATCTCGCCCCGCGCGAAAATCATTGGCACCTGTTCGGCGCCGATGGCACCGCCATTGCGCGGCGGCAGGCATGATCGAAACCTGGCGCTGGTTCGGGCCATCCGACGTCACCACTATTTCCGACATCATGCAGACCGGCGCCAGCGGCATCGTCTCGGCCCTGCACCACGTTCCCGATGGCGCGGTATGGTCGCTCGATGAAATCGCAAAACGCCAGGCGCAGATCGGCACGACCCTTGATGGACGTCCGTCGCAACTGAGCTGGCTTGTCGTCGAAAGCCTGCCGGTCTCGGAAGACATCAAGCAGCAGACCGGGGCCTGGCGCGAGCATATTGCCAACTACAAAATCAGCCTCGAAAACCTAGCGGCAGCCGGCATTTTCACGGTCTGCTACAATTTCATGCCCGTCATCGACTGGACCCGCACGGACCTCGCCTGGCGCCTGCCGCATGGCGGCACCTGCATGCGGTTCGACGCGATCGATTTCGCCGCCTTCGACATTCACCTGTTGCAACGCAAAGGGGCGGCCGAGAGCGTTGCCCCGGCCATCGCGCAGGCGGCCACAGCGCGGTTCACCCAGATGAGCGAAGCCGGCAAGAAGCAATTGGCCGCGAGTGTGCTGGCAGGGCTGCCCGGCGCCGCCGACAGATTGTCCATCGAGACCGTGCGCGAACATCTGGCGCGTTACGGCGATATATCGGGCGAGCGCCTGCGCCGGCACCTCTTCGATTTCCTTGAAGACGTGGTGCCGGTCGCGGCCCGGCTCGGCATTCGCCTCTGCTGTCACCCGGATGACCCACCGTTTTCCCTGATGGGCCTGCCACGCATCATGTCGAGCGAAGCCGATTATCGCGCCATGCTCGAGCACCTGCCGGATGCCGCGAACGGCATGACCCTGTGTTCGGGTGCTCTGGGCGCACGGCCCGACAACGACCTCGCCGGCATCATGCAACGTCTGGGCGATCGCGTGCACTTCCTGCACCTGCGCAATGTTCGTCTGGAAGGCGAGCATGTCGGGTGTTCCTTCCATGAAAGCGAGCACCTCGATGGCAGCGTCGACATGGTTGCCGTCATCCGGGCAATCGTCGCCGAAGAGGCGCGCCGCAAGGCGGCAGGTCGGCCCGACTGGGCCATTCCCATGCGACCCGATCATGGCCAGGATATTCTCGACGACCTGCATCGGGGCGGACAGCCAGGCTATCCGCTGATCGGCCGGCTCAAGGGACTGGCGGAACTAAGAGGCGTAGCCCGCGCCCTTGCTTAGCGGCGCAGCGTGAGTAGGTAGCTTTAGTCGGCCGTGGCCTTGAGCATGCGCCGCAGCGAGTCGTTGCGGAAAACGAAATGCTCCACCAGCGCCCCCATGACATGCAGAGCTATGGCCGGGATCAGCACCAACCGGCCGATTTCGTGCAGCTTGGCGGAGAATTCCATGCCGAAGAACCAGGCAATGGCGCCGGTCAGCGGCATCAGGATGATGAAGCCATAGAGCAGGAAATGGGTCGCATGGCCCAGCCAGTTGATAATGGCCGGATTGCCCTTATGCGCCGGCGGCGCGCCGCGAGCCAGCCGGATCGCCAGCCGCAACAGAGCCAGGACGAGCACGGTGACGCCCACCACGATATGCAGCAGCGCCCCGCCCGAGGCATCGAGCTGCCCATCGAGCCGGTCATTGAATGCCTGCTGCACTCCCTCATTGACGAAGAGCTGCAGCAGCACCAGCGCGGCGATCGCCCAGTGCAGGGCGATCTGGATTCGTGAATAGCCCCGTGGCGCCGCCATGCCTGCTCCTCCCCCGCTTGATAAACACAGGAACTCATCTTTACCGGCTCGCGTTCCCGTCCGAGAACATTTCGGCAGGCGGATGGGGCGGAAACAGGCACAATCTCTATTGCGACTGATACGGCTGGCCTTGCTGGCGCCGGTGGCAATTGCTGTTGCCGCCTGCAATCCGGAGCAAAGCGCCCTGCACCCCGCCGGCAAGGATGCCGAGGACCTGGCCAATCTCTTCTGGTTCATGGCCATTGGCGGCGCGCTGCTCTGGGCCATCGTCATGGGCACGGCGATCTACGCCGTTCTGGGCCGCAAGCGGCCGCGTTCCGAGCAATTCGCCGACCGCTTCATCTTTGCCGGTGGCGTGGCCTTTCCCACGATCGCCCTGGCGGCGCTGCTGGTCTTCGGGCTGGCTCTGCTGCCCAATTGGGCCGAGGCCGACGCGCCCGATCTGCGCGTGCATGTCGGGGCCGAGCAATTCTGGTGGCGCGTCGATTATGAAGGCGCTGGCAAGAGCCGGGTGACCAGCGCCAATGAAATTCACCTGCCGCTCGGCGCCAATGTCGAATTCGTGCTCACCAGCACCGATGTGATCCATTCATTCTGGATTCCCGCCCTGGGCGGCAAGATGGATGTCATCCCCGGGCGCACCAATGTTCTGCGCCTGACGCCGACCAAGGCGGGCATCTATCGCGGCGTCTGTGCCGAATTCTGCGGTCCCTCCCACGCGCTGATGGCCTTTCCCGTCATCGTCCACGAGCCCGAGGCCTTCGCCACCTGGCTGGCGGCCCAGGCCGAACCGGCCGCCCCGGCCGGCGCCCAGACTTTCCTCGCCGCCGGATGCGGGGCCTGCCATATGGTCCGCGGCGTCACCGAGGTAGGCTCGGTCGGCCCCGATCTCACGCATCTGGCCAGCCGCCGCACCATTGCCGCGGGCACCTTGCCGCTGACGCGCGAGACATTGGCCGATTGGCTGGTGGCGCCCAGCCACATCAAGCCGGGCGCCCGCATGCCCTCTTTCGCATCGCTTCCCGACACGGACCGCGCCGCCATTGTCGATTTCCTCATGGGGCTCAAATGACGGATAGAACCGCCGAAACCAAGCGCCTCGCCGAGGTCTGGGAGCGCCCCAAGGGCTGGCGCTATTTCTCCGACGTCAACAACTCGGTGGTCGGCATCTGGTACATCGCCGCCGCCTTTGCCTTCATGCTCTTCGCCGGCGCCCTGGCGCTCATCATCAGGCTGCAGCTGGCCGTCCCCGACAATAATCTGGTCTCGGCGGAAACCTATAACCAGCTCTTTACCCTGCATGGCACGGTGATGATGTTCCTCTTCGCCGTGCCCATCTTCGAGGCCGTGGCGATCCTCATCCTGCCCGCCATGCTCGGCGCCCGCGACCTGCCGTTTCCGCGCCTCTCGGCCTTTGGCTTCTGGTGCTTTCTCATCGGCGGGGTCTTTGTCTGTGGCTCGATTTTCTTCAATGCCGCGCCCGATGCCGGCTGGTTCATGTATCCGCCCCTCTCCACCGAGCAATCGGGCATCGGCGCCGATATCTGGCTGCTGGGCCTGAGCTTCATCGAAGTGGCCTCCATCGCCGCCGCGGTGGAATTGATCGTGGGCGTGCTCAAATGCCGGGCCCCCGGCATGCATATCAATCTCACCCCGCTCTATGGCTGGTATGTGCTCATCGTGGGCGCGATGATCCTCTTCGCCTTCCCCCCGCTGATCGCCGGCGATTTTCTGTTCGAACTGGAACGCGCCTTTGACTGGCCATTCTTCGACGTATCCCGCGGCGGCGACCCGATCCTCTGGCAACACCTGTTCTGGATTTTCGGGCATCCGGAAGTCTACATCATCTTCCTGCCCGCCATTGCCCTGCTGGCGATGATCATCCCGACCTTCGCGCAACGGCCGATCGCCGGCTATTCCTGGATCGTGCTCTCGGCCATCGGCACCGGCTTCCTGTCCTTCGGACTTTGGGTGCACCACATGTTCACCACCGGCCTGCCGGCCATTTCCCTGGGCTTTTTCTCCGCCGCCTCGGAAGCGGTAGCCATCCCCACCGGCATCCAGATCTACGTCTTCATCGCCACCGTGATGCTGGGAACCGTCGTGCGCAGCGTACCCATGCTCTTTTGCCTCGGCGCCCTGGCGACCTTCATCGTCGGCGGGTTGACCGGCGTCATGGTCGCCGTCGCCCCCTTCGATTTTCAGGCCCACGACACCTATTTCATCGTCGCGCACCTGCATTATACGCTGATCGGTGGCATGCTGTTTCCGGTGCTGGCGGGGGTGCGCTATTACTATCCCTTCGCCGTGGGCAAGGCCTTGTCGCGCGCCTTTGGCATCTGGTCCTTCTGGCTGACCTTTATCGGCTTCAATGTCGCGTTCCTCCCCATGCACCTCACCGGCCTATTGGGCATGCCGCGCCGCGTCTTTACCTATGGCGCCGAGCGTGGCTGGGACGAGCTCAACCTCATCTCCACCATCGGCGCCTTCGTCTTCGCCGCCGGCTTCCTGCTTTTTGCCTGGGATTGCCTGCGCCCCAAGCGCCACCAGCCCTATGTCAAACGCAATGTGTGGAATGCCGGCACGCTCGAATGGGCCGGAAGGGTGCCGTCCGACAATTGGGGCCTGCGCTCCATCCCCCAGATATCGAGCCGCTATCCGCTCTGGGATGACAAGGACCTGCTCGCCACCATCGACGAAGGCCGCGGCTATCTCGCCAGCGCCAGGGAGGGCAAGCGCGAAACCCTCATCACCTCCGTGCTCGACGCCGAGCCGGTCCAGGTGCTGCGGGTGGGCACGCCCACCTGGCTGCCCATGCTCACCGCTATCGGGCTAGGCGGCGTCTTCATCTCCGCCACCTGGAAACTCTGGCCGCTGACCCTGGCCTTCGGCATCTTCTTTCTGGCGGCGCTGCTCTATTGGCTCTGGACCGGCACGGGCGTGATCCCGGAAAAACAGAGCAAGGATATCGGCGATGGCCGCCATGTCCCGCTCTATGTCGCGGGGCCCCGCTCGACGGGGTGGTGGGCCATGTTCATCACCATGACGGGCGACCTCACCGCTTTCCTCGCCGTGCTGTTCGGCTATTTCTTTTTCTGGACCATCCACACCGATTTCCCACCGCCCGGCGTGACCGGTCCCGGCTGGCAATGGCCCGCCGTCTCGGCCGGCCTGGTCTCGGTGGCCTGGGCCCTGACCCTGGGCGCCCGCTTCGCCAATGCCGCCGATCGCGCCATATTGGCCCGCAGCCTGCTCTGCGCCGGTTTTGTCATCGGGGGCCTTGCCGGCGCGGCGCTGATGGCCGGGCCCTGGACCACCGGGCTCGACCCCACCGCCCATGCCTATCCCGCCATCGTCTGGGCCCTGGTGGTCTGGACCGTGCTGCATCTGGCGGTGGGCCTCTTGATGCAGGCCTATTGCCTTACGCGGTCCATCTTCGGCCGGCTCACCGCCCACTACGACGCCGATCTCTGGAACGTGACGCTCTATTGGCACTTTACCGGCTTTTGCGCCCTGCTCACCGCGCTGGTCATCGGAGGCTTCCCGCTGCTGCAATGAACGCCAAACGCACCCATAACGAAGTCGAACGCGAGACCGGCCATGGCACCGACCTGTGGCGCGTCATCGCCGCGCCCATCATCTGGGCGCTGCATTTCCTGTTCTGCTATGTGTTTGCCGCCATCTATTGCGAAAAAGCCGGCCGGGGCGCGCCGCTCGACGATGCGCGTTTGTGGATCATCGCCGCCACCTTCCTGGCGCTGGCCGGCATTGGCGCCTCGACCGTCCAGCTCTGGCGCGTCCGCGCCCGCAGCGTCACCGACGACGATTTCGAATTCGAGCACAATACGCCCGAAGAGCGCCACCGCTTCCTCAGCCATGTGGCGCTGATGCTCTGCGTGCTCTCGGCCATTGCCGTGCTCTATGTCGTCATTCCCATGCTCTACCTTTCGAGCTGCCGATGATCGATCGCCCCCTCACCATTGCCGGGCTGCTCATCCTGCTCCTCGCCTGGGCCGGTCCCTTGCCGGGCATGGTGGCAGCCAGCTTTGCCGCCCATATGGCGCTGCACATGACCGTGGTAGGCATCGGCGTACCGCTGCTGGCCGCCGGCCTCGCGCCGGCCTTGACCGGACGGCGCTTGTTGCGCTCCCAGCTCGCGCTGCCCATTGCCGTCAGCCTCCTCGACCTCGTGGTCGTCTGGGGCTGGCATGCCCCCGCCCTGCATCACGCCTCGCGCACCAGCGTCTGGACTCTGGTCGTCGAACAGGCCAGCTTCGCCCTCGTATCCCTCCTGGTCTGGGTCGTAGCCTTGGCCAGCACCGCCGAAACCCGCCGCTCGGCGGCCATGGCCGGCGCGATGACGCTCTTCTTCACCTCCATGCACATGACCCTGCTCGGCGCGCTGATCGGCCTTGCCCCTCGCCCCATCTATGGCGAACACCTCCATCACGGCGGCGGCCTGCCGCCCTTGGCCGACCAGCAATTGGGCGGCGTCATCATGCTGGCCATTGGCGGCGTCATCTACCTGGCCGGCGGGCTGGTGCTGATGGCCCGCGTCTTGCGGCGCGAGGCTGCATCATGAGACCGCTCAAACCCTATATCGTGGGCGCAGTCGGGGGCGTCCTCGGCATGGCGTTGCTGCCGCTATCCGGCCTGCTGCCCATCTCGGCCGCGCCGGGCCAGGCCACCATTGTGGATTGGTATTTCAACATGGCCGCGCAACAGGCCATCACCCTGCGCTCGCTGGGCACATCCGTACCGGACATCGATGAACCCGGCATGGTCGAACGCGGCGCCGGCCACTACGAAATGGTCTGCGCCGATTGCCATGGCAGCCCCATCATGCCGCCCCAGCAATTGGCGCGCGATCTCAGCCCCGCCCCGCCCATTCTGGCCGACCGCATGGCCCAATGGCATCCACCGGCCCGCGTCTTCTGGACGGTCAAGCACGGCATTCGCCGCACCGCCATGCCCGGCTGGCCCAGCCAGATGCGCGATGACGAAGTCTGGGACATGGTGGCCTTCCTCCAGCAGCTCCCCCAGATGGATGCCGCGACCTATGCCGATCTGACCCTGAGCGGTCCCGCCAATGATTGCGCCCGCTGCCATGGCGAAAATGGGGACGGGCGCCTCGAGGGCGTGCCCCGGCTCGATCTGCAATCGCCCGCTTATCTGGAAGCCGCGCTCAAGGCCTTTCGCGACGGCACAAGGCAAAGCGGCACGATGATCGCCGCCGCCCGCCGCCTGACCGATGCCGAAATCGCCGACCTGGCGCAGCGTTATGGCAAGGAAATCGAGATGGCACCCAGCGCCGAGGACAAAGGCGCCAATATCGCCCGTTCCGGCATTCCCGAGCGCGACGTCCCTGCCTGCGATTCCTGCCATGGCGCCGCCGCGCGGTCCGACTATCCCCGCCTCACCGGGCAGGACGCCGATTACCTGCGCTCCCAGCTCGAACTCTTCGCCACGCTCGGCGCCGATCGCGGCGGTCACAATGCCCATATCATGGGTGAGGTCGTGCGCGGCCTCACCCCAGAGGACATGGACGCCCTCGCCGCCTGGTATGGCCGCTAGGAGCCGCCCTCGGGCAGGGCATAGGCGATCACCGCATCGCTGATCGGGGTCTCCATGAAATGGTGCCCGCCCGGCGCAATCACCACGAATTGCCGGCCGCCCGCCTCATAGGTGATGGGCGTCGTCTGCCCGCCGCCGGGCAGCTTGTCGGTCCAGACCGTCTGCCCGGTTGCCACATCGATCGCATGGATCAGATTGTCCGTCGTCGCCGCAATGAAGATCAGCCCGCCGGCCGTCACCACCGGCCCGCCATTATTGGGCGTGCCGATATCGATGGGCATCATGGAGGGAATGCCGAACGGCCCATTGTTGAGCGCCTGGCCGAAGGGCCGGTCCCATACGGTTCCGCCGGTCGCCAGATCGATCGCCCTGATGCCGCCATAGGGCGGCTGCTTGCACAGCAACCCGGTAAAGGGCACGCGCCAGCCGGCATTGACCTGGATGGCATAGGGCGCCCCGATCTGCGGCCCGGCTTCGCCCAGCGGCGACTCGCTGTCCGGACTGGGCTCGTAAATCGGCGTCAGCCCGGCCGCATCCGCCTCGTCCCGCGGGATCAGCCTATTGTGGTTGGGCATGTCATTGTAATTGGCGATGAGCAGGCCGCGTTCGGCGTCGATCGCCACGCTCCCCCAGTCATTGCCGCCATTATAGCCGGGATATTGAATCCAGTGCTGGTCGGTCGTGGGCGGCGTATAGATGCCCGCATAATGGGAGCGATGAAACTCGATCCGGCACCACAATTGGTCGAGCGGCGTCATCCCCCACATATCCGCTTCGGTCAGGTCGGGAAAGGCCAGCGTGTGATAGGCCGAAAAGGGCTGGGTGGGCGACAGGTAATCCGGCTCGACGCCGCCCTGCGGCACCGGACGCTCCTCGACGGCAAAGAGCGATTCCCCTGTTGCCCGATCGAGCACGAAAATGTCGCCCTGCTTGGAGGCCAGCACCACGGCCGGTCGCGCGCCCTCCGCCGTGGGGAAATCGATCAGCGTCGGCTGGCTGCCCAGATCATAGTCCCAGACATCGTTATGCACGGCCTGGAAATGCCAGACATCCTCGCCCGTGGTCACATCCACTGCCACCAGCGATGTCGAATATTGGTTCTCCAGCTCACTGCGGTTGGAGCCGTAATAGTCCACCGACGAATTTCCCAGGGGCAGATAGACCAGCCCCAGCTCCTCGTCGCCCGCCGCCGTCGTCCACATATTGGGCGTGCCGCGCGTATAGACCTCGCCTTCGGCCGGCGCCCCGCGATTGCCGGGATTGGCCATGTCCCAGGCCCAGGCCAATTCGCCCGTAACGGCGTCATAGCCGCGCACCACGCCCGAAGGCGCATCCCGGTCCTGCCCATCCTTGACCTGGGCGCCGATCACCACCACACCCCGAACCA
The DNA here is from genome assembly GCA_035565135.1 of Devosia sp. Taxonomy (GTDB): domain Bacteria; phylum Pseudomonadota; class Alphaproteobacteria; order Rhizobiales; family Devosiaceae; genus Devosia. Next base: position 27,713 of record DATMSY010000048.1, on the reverse strand, counting down.
CGGTGGGCGCCGAGGTCACCGAATACCAGCCGGGCACCGTGTCGCCGATCCCTTCCTCAAGGAAAACCTGGCCATTATTGCCGAAATCGGCACAGGGCTGGCCCGTCCGCGCATCGACCGCCAGCAGCCGCGCATCGAGCGTCCCCCACAGGATGCGCGTCGCGCAGGCCGCATCCTGCGGCGCATCGGGCACGGCATAATAGGCCACGCCCCGGCAGGTCGCGCCATAGGGAATGGCGTCCTCGGACACGCCGGGGTCAAACCGCCATTCTTCCCCGCCCGTCACCGCATCCACGGCAATGCCAATGCCCATGCCGGTGCACATATAGAGCGCGTCACCCACTTTGAGCGGCGTGTTCTCGGGCGAATATTTCCCCTCCGCCGCTTCCGACGGCATGTCGCCGGTATGGAATTCCCACACCCGCTCGAGCTGCCCCACATTGTCCTTGTTGATCTGGTCGAGTGGGGAATAGCGGGTCGCCGCATAGGTGCCGCCATAAGCGGGCCAATCGGCCCCCACCGCCAGTTGCGCCTCCGCCGTCCGCTCAGCGGCAGGCGCCTGCGCCTCCTGTGCGAATGGCGCGGTCTGCTGCACACTGGTCAGCGCTGTCGCGGACGCGCCAAGCGCCAGCACGCCCAGAGCGGCCGCTGTCGCTGCGACGCGCCCGCCCGGAAACCGCCCTCGCAAAGCCGGAATGGCGAGCAGCACGAGAACGAGAATAATTGTCGGCGCCACCAGCCGGGGCACCTGCGCCCAGCCATCGAGCCCCCGCTCCCACAGCGCCCAGGCCAGTGTGCCCAAAAAAGTCAGCAGATAGACCCAGACACCCACCATGCTGTGGCGCAGCAGGAAAAAGGCCGAAACCAGCAGCCCCAGACCCGCCAGCGCATAATACCAGGACCCGCCCAGGCTCAATAGCCACACGCCGCCGGCGGCAATGGGCAGGCCGAAGATGATCATCACGACGGCAAGGCAAACCACCGCCCAATATCCAAAACCGCGGGTTTTCTGCGTCATGATTTTTCTCCCTCCTGGCCATAAGTGCTCTCGGGGCAACGACCCATCGGGCCCCAGGTTCCCCCACGGATTCGGCCCCCGGGGAAAGGACACCGGCTAGGCGACGCCCTTGCCGCCGGTCACGCCATAGACTTCGCCATTGATGAAACTGGCCTCCTGGCTCGCCAGCAGCACGAAGACCGGCGCCAGCTCGACCGGTTGCCCGGGCCGGCCGAAATCGCTGTCCTCGCCGAAATGCCGCACCTTCTCCTCGGGCTGCCCGCCGCTGGGCTGCAGCACCGTCCAAACCGGCCCGGGCGCCACCACATTGGCGCGGATGCCCTTTTCGATCAGCTGCTTGGCCAGTGCCTTGGTATAGGCCACGATGCCGGCCTTGGTCGTGGCATAGTCGAGCAGGATGGGCGAAGGCTCATAGGCCTGGATCGAGGCGGTGGTGATGACGGCTGCTCCCGCCGGCAGATGCGGCACGGCAGCCTGCACGATCCAGTGCAGCGCATAAAGATTGGTCTTGAGCGTCTTGTCGAAATCCTCACTGGTGAGCTCGAGCACCGACTCGCGAAACTGCTGCCGCGCCGCATTGACCACGAGGATATCGAGCCCGCCCAGCCCTTCGATGGCCTTGCTCACCATTGCCTGGCACCAGCCCTCGTCACTGACATCGCCGGCCAGCCCCAAGCCCTTTCGTCCCTCTGCTTCAATCAGCGCCAGCACTTCCTTGGCGTCCGCTTCCTCTTCCGGCAAATAGCCGATGGCGACATCGGCGCCCTCCCGCGCAAAGGCGATCGCCGCTGCCCGCCCGATCCCGGAATCGCCGCCGGTAATCAGCGCCTTGCGCCCCGTGAGCCGCCCCGATCCCTTGTAGCTTTGTTCGCCGTGATCGGGTTGCGGCTCCATCTTCTGCGCCAGGCCCGGCGCCGGCTGTGGCTGGGCGGGAAATGGCGGCTTGGGATAGAGCGCGCGCGGGTCTTGCAGGTTGGGGGTCTCGCTCATGGCTTTTTCCTTTCGTGCTTAAGGGAGCGAATGGCCGAGTTCCCGACTAGGTTCCTTGCCCGCCCGATGGAACGAGATAGTGCCCGAACCGTTGAGCCATCACGGGCGCTTGCTGACCCCCTCGTTCTGACCGCTCCAATCGCGCTCAGTCCTCTCCAAAAAATCCATCCCTGTGGCCGGAGGTACCAGATGCAGAAATTCCGTGTCATTGATTGCCGAACCAAGCTCGTCGTCCCCGAAGAGACCGTCGAGGCCGAGTCACCGGAACAGGCCGCCGGCCAGGCGCTCGGCCTCAAGCTGACGCGCAGCGGCCCCTCGCGTGCCCTGGCGGCACGGGTCTATTGGACCAGTGGCGGCGACACCAACATGGTCCGGCTCTATACGCCGGCGGGGTCTCTGTGATGGCGGGCACATCAGCCATGGTCTTTCCGCCCGCCGATCCGGCGCCCGACAACACGCCACCCCCGCCCGATATCGAGCCACCCGAGCCTCCGCCCGAAAGCGATCCCGATGGCGATCCCTTCCAGTTTCCGCCCGATCCGCCCGATATTCCCTCTCCGGACGATGATGGTGAGGGGCCCCAGCAGTCGGAGCCCATCTAGACGCCGGCACTGCAACCACTCAAGCGGGCAGGTGTCTGCACTGACACCAAGAGAGGGCAAGGCCTGATGACCCATGACGAGCCCTGGTATCTCGACGCCGTCTTCTACGCCATCGACGTCAAGCGCTTCGCCGACAGCAATGACGATGGCCTCGGCGATTTCCCCGGCCTCACCGGCAAAATCCCCTATCTCGCCGATCTGGGTGTGACCTGCATCTGGCTCCTGCCATTTTTCACCTCGCCCGGCCGCGACAACGGCTACGACGTCAGCGACTATTACCGCATCGATCCCCGCCTCGGCTCCACCGCCGATTTCCTCGATTTCGTGCATGCCGCCGGCGAGCGCGGCATCAGGGTCGTCATCGACCTCGTCGCCAATCACACCTCCAACGAGCATCCCTGGTTCGAAGCCGCCCGGCGCGACGCCCATTCGCGCTATCGCGATTACTACGTCTGGAGCGAAGAGGCGCCGCCGGTCATGGCCGACGACCATTCGGTCTTCCCCGATGAGGAGCCCACGGTCTGGACCTATGACGCGGTGGCCCATGCCTATTACTACCACAAATTCTATCGCTTCCAGCCCGACCTCAATACCGGCAATCCCGCCGTGCTCGACGCCATCGAGCGCATCATGGATTATTGGCTTTCCCTGGGCGTCGCCGGCTTCAGGCTCGATGCCATTCCCTTCGTCATCGGCCAGAACGGCCTGTCACGGGCCGATCCGGACGATCCCGACGGCGTGCTGCAAAGGTTCAATGCCTATATCGAGGAGCGCCGTCCGGGCGGCCTGCTGCTGGGCGAGGTCAACCTGCCGCCGGCCGAGACCGGCCGCTTCTTCGGCCGGGGCGACCAGATCGGTCTGCTCTTCAATTTCCTCACGCCCTGCTACATTTTTGCCGGGCTGGCCAATGAAAAAGCCGCCCGCATCGCCGAGGCCGTCGACCTCCTGCCCGAACCACCGCCCGATTGCGGCTGGGCCCATTTCCTGCGCAATCTGGACGAGCTGGACTTTTCCCAGGTGCCGCAGGACGTCAAGGCCGAGGCCTTCGCCGCCTTCGCGCCGGACCCCGGCATGGTGGTGCATGATCGCGGCATCCGGCGCCGCATCGCCTCCATGCTGGGCGGCAATCAAGCCCGCATCGCCATGGCGCTCAGCCTCATGTTCTCCCTGCCCGGCGCTTCGGTGCTGGTCTATGGCGACGAGATCGGCATGGGCGATGACCTCTCCCAGCCCGACCGCATTTCGGTGCGCTCACCCATGCAATGGAATGACGGCAAGAATGGCGGCTTTTCCAAAGCCGCGCCATCGCGCCTCGTCCAGCCGATGATCGAAGGCCAATTCTCCCCTAAGCACGTCAATGTCGAAAACCAGGCGGATGATCCGGCCTCCCTGCTTGCTGCGATCAAGGCGCTGATCCGCGCCAAGCGCCAGGTGACCAAGCTCCTGCGCGGCCGGACCTTTCCCATTTCCGGCGCGCCAGACGCTGTCCATGTCCGCGGTGTCGGCGATGGCGTCAATCTCGTCATCACCCTGCACAATCTCTCCGGCCGGCAGCAAAAGGTCTCCCTCGCCTTGGGCGATCACTTCGCTGCCGACCTCGCCGATCTGCTCGGGACCGAAACCTTCAAGGTCCGCAATCGGCTCGACCTGACCCTGCCGCCCTATGGCTATCGCTGGCTGTGCGGCGCCAAGATCAATTGGCCGGCCTAGGAAACCAGCCCGCCAGCAAGACGTTTAGCCTGGGAACCAAGGAGGTGCATCATGACCACCGACTTTCAACTCACCGCCAAGACGCTGGTCGACCAGCATTATGCCGCCGGCCCCGACCGCATGAAGGAAGTTGTCGCCGAGGCTTCTGGCCGAGGCATCACAGGCCGCAAGGCCCGCCGCCCTGTCGCATGAGCAATTGCAGCGCGAGGTCGCCGAACTCGAACAGACCTCCCTGCGCGGCTCCGAATAGGCCGATCTCCACCCGGCCCCGCATTGCCCTGATCCGGCTGGATAATTCGCCCCGCGCCCTTCGCCACCAAGTTGCCTCAAAGGCTCCATCAGTTTATCTAGAGAACAGGCTCCCAACAGCAGGTTGGCCAGTCTTGGGTGGGGGAGGCGGCTTTGAATTTTCCTGTGAGCGGAAAGCCGATGGCCGAGGCGATCAGGACCTTCGACTGGTGGGCCACCTATCTCGGCCCCATTGAGCGCTGGCCCCTTGAATTGCGCACCATCGTCAACCTCATGCTGGAATCGGACTTCCCCAAGGCGATCCTGTGGGGACCAAGCCTCATCACCCTCCATAACGACGCCTTCCTCACCATTCTCGGCAACAAAGCGCCCGCCCTGGGCAAGCCATTTTCCGAAGTCTGGACGGAAGCTTGGCCGGTCATCGGCCCCATTGCCGAGCGGGCCTTTGCGGGCGAATCGACCTTCATCGAGAATTTCCCGCTCGCCATCGATCGCAGCGGCGCCGTGGAGGAGGCTTTTTTCACCTTCTGCTACAGCCCCATCCGCAATGACGAGGGCAGTGTCGTCGGCATCATGGATACCGTGGTCGAAACCACCACGGCCATGCGCGCGCACCAGGCCGAAACCGTGCTGCGCCGCGAACTCGTCCATCGCGTCAAGAACATCATGGCCGTCATGGGCGCGGTGGTCAGCGCCAGCCTGCGCCAGGCCGAAACCCTGGAACAGGCTCAATCCTCCATCACTGCGCGCATCGAAGCGCTGTCCCGCGCCCAGGGCCTGCTGGCGCAACCCGGGGAGCACACCGATCTTGAAACGGTGATCGAAGCGGCCCTCGCGCCCTTCAGACAGGGTCTGGGGCGCGTCACGGTCGGCGGCCCGCCCGTTCGGCTGGCCGCGCAGGAAGCCGTCGCCATTTCACTGGCGCTTTATGAGCTGGCGACCAATGCCGCAAAATACGGCGCCCTCTCCGCCGAAAACGGCCAGGTTTCGGTAGCCTGGGAACGCAGCGAAGCGGGCCAGTTCGTCTTCCGCTGGACCGAAACGGATGGTCCCCCCATCCTCACCCATCCCAGCCGCAAGGGTTTCGGTACCAGGCTCACCAACCGCATCGTGCCCGCCTATTTCAATGGCCAGGCCGACACGATCTTCGCCCCCGATGGCCTGCGCTATGAGCTCAAAGGCACCCAGAGCCCGCTATCCAAAGAATAGTCCGCTCACCATGAGCCGCGGATGCGATCCAATATCTGAGACAGCAGCAATTGCCCCGCAGGGGTAAAATGCAGCCTTTCGCCATCCTCGACCGCCAGCTCCCGCGCGATCAGTTCGCGCTTTGCCTCCGGATCGGCGCGATGGCCCAGCCCGTCATCGGCGACGACGCTTGAGACGACATCGCCGCTTTCCAATTGGTGGTGCGCCGCAAAGGCAAAGATCGCCAGGGCCTTGTCGCTGAGATCATTGGGTGTCGTCATCGCTTGGCCCCGCCCAGGGTTGAATGGCGACAGAGGTCGCCGGTCGGAGGCTAAGCGATCACGGGCACAAAAGTTCCCGTCGTGTCCTGGGGAACGGCCGGCGTCGCTCGCCCGTTAGGGCTCGCACACCCTATTGGACAATCCCCATCATGACGCCCCTCTTCGGCCCCCTCCTTGACGGTTCGGCAATTCAATTCCGTCTCTGGGCGCCCGGTGCCGAACGGGTCGAGCTGGTCTTTCCCGACCGTCCCGCCATTGCCCTCGAGAAAGCCGAGGCCGGTTTCTGGGCCGCCCGCGTCGACAATTGCGGCGCCGGAACCCGCTACAAATTCCGCAGCGGCACGCTCGAATTCCCCGATCCCGCCTCCCGCCAGCAGGAGGGCGGCACGGCTGGCTGGAGCATTGTGCTGCCGCCGCTCGAACCGAGCGGCCGAAGCCAGCCCCTGCGCCCCTGGCATGAAACCATGCTCTGCGAGGTGCATGTCGGCACCGTCTCGCCCGAAGGCAGTTTTCGCGGTCTCGCCGACCGGCTCGAACATTTCCGCGATGCCGGCTTTACCGCCCTCGAAATCATGCCGGTCAACGCCTTTCCCGGCCGGCGCAATTGGGGCTATGACGGCACGCTTATCTTTGCCCCCGCCGAAGCCTATGGCACGCGCGATGACCTGCGCGCGCTGGTCGATCGCGCCCATGATCTGGGGCTCTGCCTGATCCTCGATGTCGTCTACAACCATTTTGGCGAGGTCGACAATTTCATCGAGCTTTATGCACCCGAATGGTTCGACGAAGAGGTCGAGACCCCCTGGGGGCCAGGCATCGACTTCACCCAGAAGATGGTGCGGCAATTCTATTACGAGAACGCCTGCATGTGGCTGGAGGAATTCGATTTCGACGGCCTGCGCTTCGACTCGGTTCATGAAATGAAGACCGATGCCCGCGGCACCTTCCTCGATCACCTCGCCAACGCGGCCCGCGCGGTCAAGGCCGACGCCAAGCTGATCATCGAGAACATGGACAATGTCGCCTCCTGGCTCGACCGGGACGGCCACAACCGGCCCAAGGATTTCACCGCGCAGTGGAATGACGACATTCACCACGTGCTCAATTACCTGGTCACCGGCGAGGACAAGAACGGCTATGCCGATGGCGACAGGGACGCCATAGCGGACCTCGAAAAGGGCCTCGCCGATGGCTTCGTGCACGATGGCGAGGCCAAGGGCGACAGCGATGGCAGCACCCGGGGCGAACCGGCCAGCCGGCTGCCGCCCGATGCCTTCGTCTCCTACGTGCAGAACCATGACCAGATCGGCAATCGCGCCGATAGCAAGCGCCTGCCCGACCGCATCAGCGCCGAAAAGCTGGATTTCCTGCATTTCGTGATGATGCTTGCTCCGCAAATTCCCCTCTTCTTCATGGGCGAGGACGCCCATTTGCGCACGCCCTTTCCCTTCTTCTTCGATCTGCCCGAGGCCATTGCCGCCGACAAGCGCGCCGACCGCTACCAGCAGATGCGCGAGATTTTCGAAGAAGACGTCGCCGATGGTGACCTACCCGACCCCAATGCCGAGCAAACCTTCGATAGCGCCAAGCTGGATTGGGCTGACTATGCCAATCCCGAGCGCCTTGCCGCGCTGCAGCGCTTCCGCACGCTCGCCGGCTGGCGCCGCGACCTGCTCTGGCCCCTCGCCGCCACGCCATGCCTCGACGCCCGCACCGGCCGCCAGGGCACGGCCATCGTCGTCAGCTGGGTCTTCGAGGCAGGGGTGCTGACCATGGCACTCAACGCCGCCGACCTGCCCACGGACATTGCCTGCACCATCACTACCGCGCCCGTCTCGACCGGAGATTTCGTCCAGCAAGGCGAAGTCCTGCGCCTCGGCCCCTGGAGCGCGGTATGCTGGATGTGGCGAAGCGGCGCCTAGCGCGATTTGAGGCCCGGCAATACATCCGCCCCAAAGACATCGATGAATTCTGCCTGATTGCGCCCGACGCAATGCAGATGGATCGCCGCGACATCGAGCGCCATGAGATCGGCAAGCCATTGCCTATGCCGCCCCAGATCGGCCGAAACGGCAACACAGGCTCTAATCGCCTCCTCGGTGGTCAAGCGCCCCACCATGTCGAAATCGGCCGGCTGGCTGAGATTCCAGCTCACATCCCCACCCGCCGCCAAGGGCGCCCATTGATCGAGCGCATTGGCCACCGCCTCGGCCTCCGTTGGCGCCCAGGACAGGCCATGTTGCAGATGCACCGGCTTTCCCGCGCCGCCATGGCTGCGAAAGGCCTCGATCACTGCCCGCAAGGTCTCCACGTCCGTGCCCGTCGTCAGCAAGCCATCGGCCCAGCCGCCGACGAAAGCGGCCGTTTCCGGCGTAACCGCCGCGCCATAAAGCGGCACGGGCGTAGCGGGCCGCGTATAGAGCCGCGCCTCGATCACCGTGACCCGGCCGCGATGGGTCACCGTCTCGCCAGCCAAAAGCGCCCGGATCACCGCGACGCACTCGGCCAGTCGCGCATTGCGCTCGGCCTTGTCAGGCCAGACGAGGCCCGTAATGGCTTCGTTGAGCGCCTCGCCACTGCCCAGCGCCAGCCACAACCGATCGGGAAACATCTCGCCAATGGTCGCCGCCGCCTGGGCCAGAATGGCCGGATGATAGCGATAGCCGGGCGCCGAGATCATGCCGAAGGGCAGCGACGTCGCCTGCATGGCCGCGCCCAGCCAGGACCAGGCAAAGCCCGATTGCCCCTGCTTTTCGCTCCAGGGATGGAAATGGTCGGACGACTTGGCGCAGTCAAAGCCCGCCGCCTCCGCCCGCTGCACATAATCGAGCAGGGCGCTGGGCGCGAATTGCTCATGGGAGGCGTGATAGCCCAATGCCGTCATGATCCCAGCTCCCGCCAGAATTCGAACAATTCCGCGACACTGGTGGTGGTCAGCTGCATCTGGAAACGGCTGCTATAGACCCCGATCATGGCGTCATGGGTGTCGTCGGCCGAGCCGAACAGCGCATCGACCGGCAGGATCACGCGATAGCCCAGATCGATCGCGCCCAGCACCGTAGCCAGCACGCAGATATCGGTTTCCCCGCCGCTGACCACCAGCGTCGTGACCTCCGCCGATCGCAGCGCCTGATGCAAGCCGCCCTCCAGCCAGGGCGAATAGATCGCCTTGTCGAAAACCCGGCCCGGCGGCACGAACCGGGCCAGCGACGGCACGAGATCGATGAGATCGGGCGACAAGCGGTCGGCTGTCATCCCCGACCAGCGCTCATAATATTGCCGCCAGGCGCCCGTCGCCTGTCCCGGCGTGGGTGGCGGCAGGAAGCGAGTAAAGATGGTGCGGGCCGCCGACCGCTCGACCAGCGCTTCGACTGCCGGCAGCACGCGCTTCAACCACGGCGCGTGCCACTCGGTTTCCTCGGCGAACAGCGATTGCATATCCACGCAGATATGAGCCCAGCGGCGGTCCAGCGCATGATCCAGCATGGCCGCCGGACCCCTGGCTACATGGCCTCGTCGGACGCCGCAAAGCCCCCTTCATCGCACATGGCGATGGTGAGGCTCTCAAGATCGAATCCCGTCGTATCGGGATTGCCCGTCACCGCACCAGCGCCCGGCGACTCGGTCATCGTGGTTTCAGGCGACTGGGTTCCGGTCGTGCCCTGCTGATAGCGCAGCTCGTCGCAGCGCTCCTGAATGGCATCCACCTGATCGGCTGCAACCGGCTGGCCGCCGATGACATGTTCCTGAGCTGCCGCCATCGGGACCAGGCCGATAAACGCCACCAGTGTCAGTGCCGCAATTCCATGACTGGCTTGCATGATGCTTTCCTCTCATTTTCTGATGGGAGGCAACGCCGCCAGAGCAGCCTACGTTGCCTTTTCACCCATCACGTTTGCCGCCCAGCCGCCGCTTTGTGATGCAACCCCGCCCATTTGGCGCCGTTGGCCCAGGCATGCCGCGCGCCACAAAGCCGCGGGAAAAGGCGGTGGCCTAGATCAAGGAGCCAGCCATGAGCGAAGCGGCCAAAAGCTATCGCACCATCCCGATCGGCCAGCCCGCCCCCGACGCCGTGACCGTGGGCATAGAAGCCGGCCCCGATGGCACCGCCACGGCCGCAATCTGGTGGGACGCCCAGGGTGATACCGACGCCGAAGAAGTCAGCTATGCCGATGTCGAACAAGCCCTCGCCGCGGCCGAAGCCGCCCGCGAATTGCATGACCTCAAGGAAGTGGTCGTGGTTCTCGCCCGGCCCGATCTTTGGAACACCAGCTGGGGCCAACTGCGGCTCGACGATGTCGCCAAGGAGCCGATCGGCGCGACCACGGCGACCGATCTCACCGATGCAGAGAGCTTCAACCTGGCAGCCGACATCGAAGGCGAACGGGACGCCTGAGCTCTCACGGCTCGCCGGCAGAACGTTCCCCAGCACCTTCAGATCGCTTGGCGGCCTTCTGCACCAGCTCGTGCAGTTTCTTGATTTCGCTTTCGCTGAGATGCTCGGCGCCGATGAAGGAATTCTGCGCCTTTCCAACCAGGATCAGTTCATCGAGCTTGGCATGCAGCGCCTCACTGTCGCGATTTTGCGTATTCTGCAGCACGAATACCATCAGGAAGGTGATGATCGTCGTCGTTGTATTGACCACGAGCTGCCAGGTTTCCGAGAACCCGAAAAACGGCCCCGAAATCGCCCATAGGGCAACGCTGGCGGCCGCCAGTCCAAAGGTAATCGGCTTGCCCGCCGCATGCGCCACGGCGGTCGAAAAGCGCGTAAAGAAATTGCTTCGCGACATTGCTGTCCCCGTTTCCGTTGCCCCGCCATCCGCCCAGCACCAACGCCGCCGGCAGGCAATCCGATCCATCGGCCCGGCCCGATCACGCTATGGAACCCCCGCGACCCGGCAGCATTGAGTCCCTACTTCAAACACGGAGAAGCGATTATGCCGACCTCAAGCGAGAAGACCCTCGACGATCTGTTCCTCGATACCCTCAAGGACATTTATTACGCCGAAAAGCAGATCGTGAAGACGCTGCCCAAGATGGCCAAGGCAGCCCAATCGTCCGAGCTGAAAGCCGGCTTCGAACAGCACCTTGCCGAAAGCGAAATTCACGTCGAGCGCCTTGAGCAGGTCTTCGATGTCATCGGCAAGCCGGCCCGCGGCAAGACCTGCGAAGCCATTCTCGGCATTATCGAGGAGGGCAAGACCATCATGGATGAGTTCAAGGGAACCGTGGCGCTTGATGCTGGGCTCGTCTCCGCCGCCCAGGCGGTCGAGCATTACGAGATCGCCCGTTATGGCACGCTCAAGACGTGGGCCGGCCAGCTCGGCCTCAAGGATGCGGTGGGCCTGCTCGACAAGACCCTGCAGGAAGAAATCGCCACCGATCAGAAACTGTCCGATGTGGCGCTGACGGCGGTCAACGCCAAGGCGGCCTGATCGTCTTAGGTTCCGGCCCGGCCGGGACCCTTCAGCAAGAGGCCGCCATGCGTTTCCTGCGCGATAACGGGCTGACAATCGCCCTCGTGGCGGTCTTCCTGCTCTGTCTGATAGGCATGCTGATTTCGGGCTGGCTGGACGAAAACGCCCAGCTGGCCAGCCATGGCAAGCCCGCTATCGATCTGCTGCACTATGCCCTCAGCGCCTCGTTCCAATCAGCCCTGTTCGAGAACTGGGAGAGCGAATTCCTGCAAATGTCGGCCTATGTGATCATGACCGCCCTGCTGTTCCAGCGCGGTTCCTCCGAATCGAGCGATCCCGATAAGCCCGGCCCCGAAGATGCCGATCCCTCCCAAAAGCGCCACGACAGGAAAGCCCCCTGGCCTGTAAAGGCCGGCGGCATCTGGTCGGCGCTCTATTCCTATTCCCTGGGCATTGCCCTGCTGGCGCTCTTCCTCGCCTCCTTCGTTCTGCATTGGCTGGCCAGTGTCGGCGCCTCGAACGAAGAAGCCCTCCAGCATGGCGAAGCGACCCAGACCGCTTTCGCATACCTTGCCGATCCGCAATTGTGGTTCGAATCCTTCCAGAACTGGCAGTCCGAATTCCTCTCCACCGCCGTATTGGTCGTGCTGTCCATCGTCCTGCGCTATCGCGGCTCCCCCGAATCCAAACGCGTCGCCGCCCCCCACGCCAAGACCGGCCATTAGCTAGGCTGATCGCCATTCAGCTTTTCTGATTGGTGGGGAGCCCCGATGACGGCCCCTCCCCCTTGAGGGGAGGGCTAGGGTGGGGGTTCTGCGGTCTCCCAACGCTCGATATTGGCTGAAACCTCAGCACCCCCACCCTCAATCCCTCCCCTCAAGGGGGAGGGAGGCCCCAGCCCCTTATTGCCCCGCCGCCGTCAAACCGCGCCAGTGCTGCCGCACCATCACCAGATCCTGCTCGAACTTGTCCCGCTCCCGCCTGGCGAGGTCGCGATCTGGCATGCGCAGCAGATAGGATGGATGCACCGTGACGAAGAGCGCCGTGCCATCCTCCAACTCGATCGGCGCACCACGCACTTTGGCAATCGTCACGCTTTTACCCAGGAGGCTTTGCGCGGCCGTCGCGCCCAGCGCCACGATGATCCGGGGCGCCACGAATTTTCGCTCCAGATCCAGCCAGAACCGGCAGGCCGCGACCTCGCCGGCATTGGGCCGCTGGTGCAGCCGCTTCTTGCCGCGCGGCACGAATTTGAAATGTTTGACCGCATTGGTGACATAGACCCGCGACCGCCCGATCCCGGCCTGCTCGATCGCGGCGTCGAAGACCTTGCCCGCCGGCCCGACGAAAGGCCGCCCCGCCAGGTCTTCCTGGTCGCCCGGTTGCTCGCCGACAAACATCACCTCCGCCGACCGGCTGCCTTCCCCGAAAACCGCCTGGGTCGCATGTTTATAGAGCGGACAGCGCTGGCACGCCTGCACGGCTTCGCGCGCCTCGACGAGGTTTGCAATTGCGGTCTCACCCATGGGTCCGCTCCCTTTCCGCAAAGGCCTCGCTTACCTGGCGAGCCGGGCTTGTATGGCTTCCATCTGCTCGATTTCCCGTCGCTGCGCCGTTTCGATTTGCGAGCACAACGCCACCAGTTCAGCATCTTCCAGGGCCGCCTCGCGGCACATCAGGATGGCGCCCGAATGATGCGGGATCATCGAGGCGATGAATTGCCTGTCCCCGATCGCCGTCTGGGTCCGGATGCCGAAAAATGCCGCAAGAAAGAGCGCCGCGAACAGCACATAGAGGCCGGCATTGAGCGCCCGATTGCCATACATGCCGCCCATCGTGGCCAGCATCAGCAGGCCCATGGGCGCCACCATGGTCAGCGCCATATAGGCCATGTTGAGATTGTTATGAAAATCGCGCCATGCATCGATCATCGCGAACATGACGAAATACATGACGATGCCGCTGACAACCAGGTTCAGTGCCAGCATCCAATAGGCGGAGCTGACCGCTTCCCGTCGCTCCCCGTTTCTGCTGTGATCCATTTCCCGCTCTCCTCATCACGTCCCATGCCAACGCGCCAACGGCTCCAGCTGTTGCCGATGGCGCCCCCGGAAGGGGCCGTGAAGCGGTGAGGTCATGCCATTTTGGCCACTATTTCCGGCTCCGGCCAAGCGCCTCCGCCCGGTTCTGCCGCCGCCATTCCGAGGGGGCAAGGCCCTTTGAGTGCCGGAATTGCGCCGAGAAATGAAAGGCCGAGCTATAGCCGAGATAGCCCGCTATGGCTTTGACCGACTTGTCCGAATTGCGCAGCAATTCGCAGGCCCGCCGAATCCGGACATCCGTGCGATATTGCTTGAGCGACATGCCCGCATGCTGCCGGAACAGCCGCCGCAGCGTCGGATAGCTGACGCCCAGTTCCCGCGCGATGGAGTCGAGCGATTGCCCATCTCCGCTTTTCTCCATCAGCGCCCGCCGCGCCCGCTCCACCAGCCGCACGCGGCCCTGTTCGGCTTGGTCGCGCGATTGGCAGAGCTGGGCCAGCAATTGCAGCCCCAGCGCCGATAGCGTGGGTTGATGCAGGATCGCATCCTCGCGCGCCAATTGGTGCACCGTCTTGAACACGGCGCTGGCCCGCTCATCCGCCCGCCAGACCGGCGCTTCGATCTGCACCAGGCCCATATCGAGCACTCGATCGAACGCCGCGCCCCGGCATTCGATCCAGCTTTCGACCCAGCCGGTGTCCGGGTCCGGCGCAAAACGGTGCCACACCCCGGGAAACATCAGGATCACGTCGCCGGCTTCGACCGGGTGGATGATCTCGGGATTGGGCGCCGCCTGCAGCCGCCCACGGCCCTGGCTGATATAGGCAAATTGATAGGCCTGCAGCGTCCTTCCCTTCTCCCAGAGGAAGTGATGGTCATCCGGATGCCGCACCGGCGGATAGGCCGAACCCGGCGGAATGCTCGTGTAGCCGGTCGACAGGGCCGTGCAGCCCCAGGCCTCGCACAGGCTATTGTCGGGCAGATAGGTATAGTAATCGGGCTCAGCCATTGATCAGTTTTCATATGCAACAGATCAGTTCGTGAAAACACTACCGGCTTTGTGCGCCGGGATCGAGTGCTAGTGTGTCCTCCAAGATCAGTTTTTGAATGACGGCGCCATAAGGCGCTGCCGCGGCACAAAATTCGCGGCCTTGGAGGATAAGAATGGCATTGGCTGGATTGGTCCCGGCGGGGGACCGGCCATTGAAGGTTGGCCTGTTCGGCATCGGGCTCGAGGCCTATTGGCCCCAGTTCGAGGGCCTCAAGGCGCGGCTCGAAAGCTATGTCGGCACGGTTGCCGCCAAGCTCGAACGCCCCGGCGTCGAGATCGTCAATCTGGGCCTCGTCGACACGCCGCAAAAGTCGGTCGAAGCCGGCCATCGCTTCCGCACCGCCGATGTCGACGTGATCTTCCTCTATGTCACCACCTATGCCCTGTCATCGACAGTGCTGCCCGTGGTGCGCCGGGCCGGCGTGCCCGTCATCATCCTCAATCTCCAGCCCGAACGGGCCATCGACTACCAGGCCTTCAACCGCCTGCGCGATCGCACGCAGATGACCGGCACGTGGCTGGCCTATTGCGCCGCCTGCCCGGTGCCCGAAATCGCCAATGTGTTCAATCGGGCCGGCATCCCCACCCACCAGGTCACCGGCGTGCTCGAGGGCGATCCCCATGTCGACGCCGAAATCGAGGATTGGATCGAGGCCGCCCGGGTCGCCCATGTCATGGCGCATAACCGGCTGGGCGTCATGGGCCACTACTACAATGGCATGCTCGATATCTATTCCGACCTCACCGCCCAGTCCGCCGCCTTCGGCACCAGCATCGAATTCCTCGAAATGGACGAGCTGGCCCAGTTCCGCCGCGCCCTGGACCCCGTCGAGATCGACGCCATGCTGGCCCGCATCGAGGCCGAATTCGACATCGAGCCCGGCTGCGATCCCGCCGAATTGCGCCGCGCCGCCGCCACCGCGGCAGCGCTCGAAAAGCTGGTTGCCGCCCATGACCTGGGCTCCATGGCCTATTTCTACGTCTCGGTGCCCGGCCACGAGCATGAAGACCTCATCTCCTCGGTCATTCTGGGCTGCTCGCTCCTCACCGCTTCCGGCGTGCCGGTGGCTGGCGAATATGAAATCAAGAATGCCCAGGCCATGAAGATCATGGACGCCTTCGGGGCCGGCGGCTCGTTCACCGAATATTACGCCATCGATTACAATGACGATGTGGTGCTCATGGGCCATGATGGGCCCGGCCATACCAAAATTGCCCAGGGCAAGACCAAGGTCCGCCCGCTCGAAGTCTATCACGGCAAGGTCGGCAAGGGCGTCTCGGTCGAAATGTCGGCCCGGCACGGTCCGGTCACGCTGCTCTCGGTCATCGAGCGCGCCGGCAAGGTCGAATTGCTGGTGGCCGAGGGGGAGTCCGTCCCAGGCCCCATTCTCGAAATCGGCAATACCAATTCGCGCTACCGCTTCGCCAATGGCGCCCGCGCCTTCACCGAAGCCTGGACCGCCGCCGGCCCCGCCCATCACTGCGCCGTCGGCGTCGGCCACATCGCCGGACGCATCGAAAAATTGGCCAAGCTGCTTGGCCTGCAATTCACGCGGGTCGTCTGAACCCGCGCGGATAATTTTGGAGGAGGAGAAGAAAATGACCACGTTGAAAACCATAGGCCGCCTGCTCGGCCTGGCCGGGCTCGTCACCGCAATGGCCTTGCCCGCCCTGGCCCAGGATGCCGGCATTGCCCCGCCGGCCGAAGTCGCTGAGTTCGGCGACATCGCACCCGGCAGCGGGGACGGGCTGACCATCGGCTTCACCCAGCTCGGCCTGGGCGTGCCCTTCACCGAGGCCCTGCAAAAGGGCATGGAGGCGGCGGCCAAGACGGCAGGCGTCAATCTCGTCACCTGCGATTCCAAGTTCGATGCGGCCGCCGCCCTCGACTGCGCCCGCCAGTTCCGCACCCAGAATGTGGATGGCCTCGTGACCTTCCAGGCCGATGCCGCCGCCGCCGCCAATATCTGCGCCGAAGGCCCGCAAGTGCCCGTCATCGCCATCGATATCGAGCAGCAGCCCTGCCAGACCGCCTTTGTCGGCGCCGCCAATACCTATGCCGGCGAGATTGTCGGCCATGCCATCGGCCTCTATTTCAAGGAGAATTTCGATTGCCAGTATGACGCCTGGGTGTCGCTGGAATCCCTGGCCGTCGGCGTCGTCAACGACATGCGCATGGGCGGCATGCGCGATGGCTTCGCCCAGGTCTGCGGCGAAGTGCAGAACCTGCGCGTCATCGATACCGGGGCAGGGGGCCAAGCCGATACTGCCCAGCGCCAGGTCACCGATACGCTGACCGCGCTGCCCGGCGCCCAGCGCATCATCGTCGTCGGCATCAATGAAGACGTGGTGACCGGCGCCCTCGCCGCCGCCCGTTCGCAGAACCGCACCGACAATCTCTATCTGGGCGTGCAGAACTTCGATCCGGGCAATTGCCATATCTGGACGGCCCCGCATTTCATCGCCTCGGCCGCCTATTTCCCGGAAAAATACGCCTTGCTCATCCTTCCCAACCTGATCAAGGCGATCAAGGGCGAGACCATCGCCAAGCAGATCCTGGTGCCTCACGAAGTGATCACCAAGGATAATATGAAGCAGTTCTACCCCGAAACGAGCTGCTGATATGGTGGCTCCCGCCTTTCTTTCCGTTCGCGGAATGAGAAAGTCGTTCGGCCCGGTCAAGGTCCTCCATGGCGTGGACCTTGACCTGGCGCCGGGTTCCGTCACCGCCCTTCTGGGCGAGAACGGCGCCGGCAAATCGACTTTCGTGCGCATTCTGGCCGGTGATCATCAGGCCGATGAAGGCAGCATCGCCATCAATGGCACCCCCGCCGCCTTCCGCACCGTCGCCCAATCGCGCGATGCCGGCATTCGCCTGATCGCCCAGGAAATTGCCGATGCCCCCACTCTGAGCGTTGCCGAAAACATCGCTCTGGGCGCCTTGCCCAATCGGTTCGGCTTTGTCGATTACCGCGCCATGCGGGAGACGGCGAGCCGCGCCCTCAGCTCCCTGGGCGCCGATCTGCCGCTCGATGCGCCCGTATCGAGCCTGCGCCTGGGCGAACGCCAGATCGTCGAAATCGCCCGCGCCACTGCCGGCGCCTCGCGCTGCCTGATCTTTGATGAACCCACAGCCGCCCTGTCCGACGCCGAAACCCGCCGCCTCTTTGCCCTGATCGAGCGTATGCGCGCCCAGGGCACCGCCATTCTCTACATCACCCACCGGCTCGACGAAGTCTTTGCCATTGCCGACCGCGTCTGCGTGCTGCGCGATGGCCGCGTATCGCTCGATGCCGCCGTGGCCGATACCGATCAGGCCGCCGTGGTCGCCGCCATGGTGGGCCACGCCATCGCCACCCATCACGATCATTATGCCTATGCCGAAAAACCCGGCGAAAAGCTGATTTCCGTCCGCGGCCTCACCGCCGACAGCTTCAGCGATATCGCCCTCGATATCGCGCCGGGCGAAATCGTCGGCATCTACGGCAAGATCGGCTCGGGCGTGCCCGAACTGGCCGGCGCCATTTTCGGCGCCTTGCCCTATGCCGCCGGCGAAATCACCATGGATGGCAGCCCCGTGCGCTTCCGCCATCCGAGGGAAGCGGTGGAGCGCGGCATTGGCTTCCTGCCGGCCGACCGGGCCAGCGAGGGCCTCTTGCGCCAGCGCAGCGTCGCCGAAAACCTCGCCGCCCCCAGCTGGCATCGGCTGGCCCGCGGCCCCTTCATCTCCCGCGCCATCGAAACCACCGCCTTTTCCCGCTGGCACAAGGCCCTGAACGTGCGTTCCCGCCCCGACGGCGCCGAGCGCATCCTCACCCTTTCCGGGGGCAACCAGCAAAAGGTGCTGTTGGGCCGCTGGCTCGAGGCCGGCTCGCGCCTCCTGCTGCTGGTCGAGCCCACCCGCGGTGTCGATGTCGGCGCCCGCCAGGAAATCTATCAGGTGCTGCGCGATCTGGCGCGCCAGGGGCATGGCATTCTCATTGCCAGCTCCGATTACGAAGACATCGTCGAGGCCGCCACCCGGGCCATCGTCATGGTGCGCGGCCAGATGGTCGCCCACCTGCCACAAGCAGACATTTCAACGGCGCGGCTCACCGAAGCCGCGGGAGGGGGCGCACATGCCTGAACACATCCAGACCACAGCCGCCACGGCCCCCGCCATGACCATGCGCGCCCGCATGAAGGCGCCCGAATGGGGCGCTTTGCTGATTTTCCTCCTGGCCGAAATCGTCTTCTTCACGATCAATTCGCCCTATTTCCTGTCCTGGCCCAACCTGGTCAACATCATCACCGCGCTGTCCATTACCGGCATCCTGGCCGCCGGCGGCACCATCCTGCTCATCGCCGGGCAGTTCGACCTGTCGGTGGGCAGCGGCACGGCCTTTGTCGCCCTGATGTTTGCCCTGGCCGCGCAGAGCCTGGGCATAATGCCCGCCACCGGCATTGCAATTGTCGTCGGCCTGGGCATCGGCATGCTCAACGGGTTCCTGGTGACGGTGGTCGGGGTCAATGCGCTCATCACCACGCTTGGCACGCTGGCGATTTTCCGCGGCCTCACCCTCTCCATCGGCGGCGCCAGCAGCCTGCGCATTACCGGCTTCGATTGGGCCATTGCCCGCCCCTTCCTCGATATCCCGCTCTCCGCGCTATTGTTCCTCGCCATAGCGCTGATCATCGCCGTGCTGCTCTCCCGCACCGTCTTTGGCCGCACCATCTATGCCATCGGCGCGAATGAGAATGCGGCCCGCCTTGTCGGCATCCGCACCAAGAAGACCCTCTTCATCGGCTTCGTGATTTCCGGCCTCTGCATGGCCGTTACGGGCCTGGTCAGCGCCTCCCAATTGGGCTCGACTTCGGGCACGACCGGCATGGGGCTCGAGCTGGCCGTGGTCACGGCGATCATCCTGGGCGGCACCTCCCTCAAGGGCGGCACGGGCAGCATGTTCGGCACGGTGCTGGGCCTGCTCATTGTCGGCGTGCTCAACAATGGCATGACGCTGATGAACATCAATTCCACCTGGCAGCAGGTCGCGGCGGGCACCTTGCTCATCCTGGCCGTCTCCTTCGACCAGATCCGCCAGCGCTTCATCCGCGCCTGAAAGAGACGTCCAATGCCGGAACACATTGCCTTCAGGCTTCTCGATTCCGTTGAAATGGAGATGCGGGACGGCTGCATCCTGCGTGCCGATATCTGGCTGCCCGACGGGGCAGGGCCCTGGCCCGTGCTGCTGCAGCGCACGCCCTATCGCAAGGAAGATGCCTTCGGCACCCAATATATCTCCGGCCTCGATTTCCGCGCGGCCCTGCGGCGCGGCTATGCCATCGTCGTGCAGGACACACGCGGCCGCTATGGCGCCGATGGCCAGTTCACCCCGTTCAGCCGCGAGATCGATGACGGCGCCGATACCATGGCTTGGCTCTGCCGGCAGGATTTCTGCAATGGCGACATCGCCATGTTCGGCGCCTCCTATGTCGGGGCCACCCAGGTCCTGGCCGCCGCCGGCAATCCCTCCGGCCTCAAGGCCATCTCGCCCCATCTCACCACTGCCCGCCATGGCGAGAGCTGGACCTATCGCTCAGGCGCCATCGAGCTGGGCTTCCTGCTGCTCTGGATCATCGAATCGCTCGGCCCCGAAGACCTCAAGCGCCGCCTCGCTGGCCTCCCCCCGGATGATGCCGCCCGCGCCGCCAGCCTGCTCGACGCATTCCGCCGCGATCCCCAATCCGCCTTCGCGCGCCTGCCGGTCCTCGATGACGACCTGCTCGCCCTGGCCCCCTATGCCGCCGATTGGTTCAGCGCCGCCCGCGCCGCTGCCGCCGCCGGGGATCGCGAACATCTCGACGCGCTATCGGCGACCAGACTGCCAATGCTGGTCAGCTGCGGCTGGAACGATCTCTTCCTCGAAGGCGCCATCGAACTGTTCCAAACCGCCCGTGCCCGCTGGGCCAGCGCCGATGACGTGCCCGACCGCCTGATCATCGGCCCCTGGTCCCATGGCAATCCCTCCGATTGGCAGGGCGATGCGTGGCTCGGCTATGCCGCCGCCACCGCAGGGCTGTCCGATTGCCAATTGGATTTCTTCGACGCCGCCCGCGCCGCGACCAGCCCCGCTTCGCCCATGGTGCAGTATTTCCGCTCCGGCTCGAACACCTGGCACGCCGCCCCCGATTGGCCGCTGCCGGGCGCGCAAAGCCAGGAATTTTTCCTCGCGCCCGATAGCCTGTTAGAGACCACGCCCAACGACCCCTGGTCGCTCTCCTATCTCTCCGACACGCTTAACCCCGTCCCCAGCCTTGGCGGGGCCACCTTCCTGCCCGGCCTCCTATCGGGCCGCAATTCCGGCCCCAAGGATCAGGCCACGATCGAAGCCCGTCCCGATCTCCTGCTCTTCACCTCGGCGCCCCTGACCCAGGATCTGGAAATCACCGGCCTCGTCGAAGCCGTCCTCTGGGTTTCCACCACCGGCCGCAGTGCCGATTGGACGGCCCGGCTCTGCGCGATCGACCCCGCCGGGCGCAGCATCGGTCTCCTCGATGGCATCTTGCGCCAGCACATCGCCAGCAATGAGCCCACCGAACTCACCATTCGCCTGGGCCATATCAGCCATCTCCTGCCCCAGGGCAGCCGGTTGCGGCTCCAGATCGCCTCTTCGAATTTCCCCCGCTTCGACCGCAATCCGCAATCCGGCATCGCCCCCGAACTGGCCCGCGCGGCCGATTTCGTCCCCGCCACGCAAACCCTTCACGGCGGCAGCGGCAAGCCATCCCGCCTGCTGGTTTCTACAATTGCCGAGCCCTTCCCCATAGTGACCGGCTTCCGCTGACGTCGCCTTTCCCCCGCGCCGTCGCAACAGCCTAGCTGCGTTCGATGGAGTTGACGGCATGTTCCATCAGCGACACCAGCGTCATCTTGGCCGGGGCATAATCGGAATCGCGGCGTTCGACCTGCAGGAAACCCTGTTCATGCAGCGTCTTGCTGAGTGTGCTGAGATCGCGGCCATCCTCGACCACGATGAGTTCGCCGGAACGCATTCGAACCTTGTAAAGGGCCATGGCAGAGCAACCTTGAGCGCGGGGAGGGGAACCGAGAGAGCGGCCCATTGCGGCGGGGGCCGGCTCTCTCGTGGGCGTTCCCGGATTCTTCCGGGCTCGTTGTTAACCTGCCCGCTGCTCCCCCGATGCGCCACGCAAACCCTTTGTTAACCTTTATGAACGTGGTTAACATGGCATTGCCCGCTCCGGCGCGACCGAGGCAGGCAAAAGAAAAACATATATTTCAACGTGTTATCGAAGTTCGGCTGCCAAAAATCGAACGAGTCCCGCGGTGGAAAAAGTTACCCGGCGTTCAGATTGAGTTCAGTCTTGCTCGGGCACACTGCAGGCATATTCTGATGCGTGCATAGGGGCGTTACCCATGATCTCGGCCATGACCAGTTTTCTGCGCGACGAAGCGGGCGTTACCCCGGTCGAATATGGCCTGATCGCCGCCATCATCGTGGTCGCCACCACCTGCGCCGTCTCCGCCGCCGGCTTCAGTCTCGCCGATATCGCCAATCTGGCCCAGGGGCACTAGCCCCGCCTCCGCCCAACAGCGCGAGGCTTCCCCCCCAAAAAACCAAAAAATTAGCGCGGCTGCGCCGCTTCCTGTTCCCAATCCCGCCGCCGGGCCGGCTTGCTGGCGACCCTCGTCACCGCCAGGTCGAGCTGGTCGCGCAATTGCATGCTGGGCGTGAAGATCACCGTATGGCGTGGTGAAATGCGATGGGCGGTGCCGGTGCGCGGATTGCGGCCCAGCCGCTCGGCCCGGGGCCGAACCTGCAGCGAGCCGAACGCGGTGAGCTTGACGCCCTCCCCCTCCATCAGCGCCTGCCCGATCAGGGCGAACATGGCGTCGCCAATGGTCGCCACCTCGTGTTTGGCGATGCCGGTCTTCCGAGCTGCTGCTTCGCTGAGCATTGCGCGCGTGATTGTTTTGCTCACGATTTTCCTTCCCTGCCGCATTAAGTTCATAGGAGGAATTTAAGCATCTGTCCAGCATTGCGCGCAGACCAGCAAATATGATTTGATCGTTCAGGTTTAGTTGACTTATTTTAGAATGGTTATAAGTTAGGGGCAGCTTCAAAAGTGCCTCATCGCCATTAAAGGGTTGAGCGCACGTCGTTTTTGGCCGTTGTCCCCGACTCGGCAGAAAGGTCCATAAGTGAGACTGACGCGTCAATCCAACTATGCCATTCGCGCCCTGGTCTATTGCGCGGTCAATGAACCCGAGCTCAGCCGCGTCGCCGATATCGCCAAATCCTACAATATTTCCGAGCTGTTCCTGTTCAAGCTGATCAAGCCGCTGGTCGAGAACGGGCTGATCGAAACCGTGCGCGGCCGCCATGGCGGCATCAAGCTGGGCAAGCCCGCCGATCAGATTACCCTGTTCGACACCATCCGCCTCACCGAGGAAAATTTCGCTTTGGCGGAATGTTTCGAGGATGGCGCCGATTGCCCCCTGATCGGGGAATGCGATCTCAATGGCGCCTTGCGCGAGGCCCTGGGCGCCTTCTTCACCGTGCTGCAGAAATACACCATCGCCGATCTGGCCAGCAAGAAGCGCTCGATTCGCGATCGTCTCGGCCTCAATGTCATCGACGCCATGATGGCCCCCGCCGAATAATTCTGGCGCCGCCGAATAATTTTGGCCCCTCCGTCCACCAAAACGCCGCTCCGGTCCACCGGGGCGGCGTTTTGCTATTTCGGCGTCGAATTGCAAAAATATGAGTTTGACAGTCATGATTAGATGTGGTTTTCTCCAGCCATCGCAAGCGCGCTGATAGGGACCAGAGGGGTTGGCCCCCAGCGAGGCGAGCGGCACGACGGGGCTTGCTGCTACCGTCTCCCCGGGCTGGTCAGGGTCCTCAACGCCCTGACCAGCCTTTTTCCTGTCCGCATTGATCTCGTCACCGGCCTGTGGTCTATCCCGCAGCAAATCCGGGATCCCCATGGCCGCCGCACCGCTTCTATCGCTCCAGAACATTCACCTGACTTTCGGCGGCACCACGCTGCTCGAAAGCGCCGAGCTCATCGTCTCGCCCGGCCAGCGCATCGCCCTGGTCGGCCGCAATGGCTCGGGCAAGTCCACCCTGCTCAAGATCGCCGCCGGCGACGTACAGCATGACGGCGGCGTGCGCTTCGTCGAACCCAGCGCCACCGTGCGCTACCTGCCGCAGGAGCCGGATCTGTCGGCCTATGCGACGACGCTCGCCTATGTCGAAGCGGGCCTCGGCCCGGGCGACGATATCTACCGCGCCCAATACCTGCTCAATTCCCTGGGCCTGACCGGCGAGGAAAGCCCCAAAAATCTCTCCGGCGGGGAAGGCCGCCGCGCCGCCCTGGCGCGGGTGCTGGCGCCCAAGCCCGATATCCTGCTGCTCGATGAACCCACCAACCATCTCGACCTCCCCGCCATCGAATGGCTGCAGGCCGAGCTCAATTCCCTGCGTTCGGCCATGGTGCTGATCAGCCACGATCGGCGCTTCCTCTCCGATCTCACCCGCGCCACCGTCTGGCTCGATCGCGGCGTCACCCGGCGCCTCGATAAGGGTTTTTCCGCCTTTGAAGCCTGGCGCGACCAGGTGCTGGAGGAAGAAGAGCGCGACCGCCACAAGCTCGACCGCCAGATCGTGCGCGAGGAACATTGGCTGCGCTATGGCGTCACCGCCCGCCGCAAGCGCAATGTCGGGCGCCTCGAACGGCTGGGCGCCCTGCGCCAGGACCGGCGCGAACAGCGCCGCGTCACCGGCAGCGTCAATATGACCGTCTCGGAAGGCCGCACCTCGGGCGCCCTGGTCGTCGAGGCCGAAAACATCGTCAAATCCTATGGCGGCCGCGCCATTGTCAGCGATTTTTCCACCCGCGTGCTGCGCGGCGACCGCATCGGCATTGTCGGCCCCAATGGCGCCGGCAAGACCACATTGATCAAGATGCTGACCGGCCTGCTCGAACCCGATAGCGGCACGATCAAGCTCGGCTCGGCGCTGGAGCTGGCCATGCTCGATCAAGGCCGGGCTCGCCTCGTGCCCGAAACCCGCCTCAAGGATGCCCTGACCGGCGGGGGCAGCGACACCATCCACATCAATGGCGAGCCGCGCCATGTCGTGGGCTATATGAAGGATTTCCTGTTCACCCCCGAACAGGCCAATACCCCCATCGGCAAGCTTTCGGGCGGCGAACGCGCCCGCGTCGCCCTGGCCCGCGCCCTGTCCCTGCCCTCCAATTTCCTGGTGCTGGACGAGCCCACCAACGATCTGGATCTGGAAACCCTCGACCTGCTCGAGGAAATGGTCTCCGACTATTCCGGCACCGTCATCGTGGTCAGCCATGATCGCGATTTTCTCGATCGGGTCGCCACCTCGGTCATCATCGCCGAGGGCGGCGGGCAATGGACCGAATATGCCGGCGGCTATTCCGACATGGTCATCCAGCGCGGCGAAGGGGTCAATGCCCGCGCCGCCGTCACCAAGGCCCATCGCGCCGGCAAGACGGCCCTGGCCCAGACCAGTGCGACCACCGCCAAGCGCAAGCTCTCCTTCAAGGAAAAACACGCGCTCGAAACCCTGCCCAAGGATATCGAAAAGCTCGAAGCCGAGATCAAAACCCTCAACGCCGCCCTGGCCGACGGCAATTTCTACACCAAGGACCCCGCCGGCTTCGCCGCCAAATCCAAGGCCCTCGCCGCCGCCGAGGCCAAGCGCGCCGCCGCCGAAGAGCAATGGCTGGAACTCGAACTGCTGCGCGAAGAACTGGAAGGATAGGGGGAGCCATCTCTCCCCACCCACCGTGTCGTTCCGGCGCAGGCCGGAATCCATGCTGAAGGTCATCCCGACGCTGGATGTGCGCGGATAGCCACGGACATGGATTCCGGCCTGCGCCGGAATGACCCTGTGGGTAGCGCAGGCTATTTCCTACCCATTCACATTCCCCCGCCGCCGGTATTCGCTCGCCACATAGATGCACACCAGCGCGAACACCACGCCGATCCCCACCTGCAGCCAGTCCATCCGGGCAATCAGGTCACTGGCATAGCTGATGGCGTTGAACGGCTCCTTGCCCAGGAACCACACATCGATATAGCCGTCTTCGACCAGCGTGAACGTCGTGCGATAGCCCAGATAATCCCAGGTATGGGTGGAAAAGGGATGGAGGCCCCCCAAGGTCACCCATTCCAGCATGGCCACGATCGAGGGCAGCAGCAGCGATACCGGAATGGCCCAGCGGCCGATGGCGGTGGCCAGCGCCCCCACCAGCGCCATGAAGGGCAGATACCACAGCAGCCCGCAGATGATGGTGACCAGGATCGCCAGCCCCACATTGCCATAGACAATAGCGATATTGCCCAGCGCGGTCACGCTGCCCGTGCCATTGATCATGGTGGTGACGAAAGCCACCCCATAGAGCAGCAACCCGCTCAACAGCGCCACGCCAAATACCGTGCCCGGCAGGATGGTGATGGCGGCGGTGAGCTTGCTCAGCAGCATCTTGAAATCGCTGACCGGCATGGATTTCCAGAACAGCATGGAATTGTTGCGCTTGTCGGCGGCAAAACCATCGGCGCAATAAAAGAACAGGGTGCCGATGAGATAGAAGGACCAGGCGACGCCAAAGCCGAGAAACCCCAGCTCGTAAATGCGCAGCGGGGCCACGGTGAACATGGCGCCCGAAAAGCGGGCATCGACCCGCCCGACGGTAAAGGCCAGAACGGTCGCGGCGAACAGCAGGATGACCAGCAGCAGGGGGCCATAGAGAAAGGCCCCCTTGTGCTCGATGAATTCGCGGCGCACCAGGGCGATGAAAGCCTTCATTGGGCCGGCTCCGGATTGGCACTGGGCCGCTGCATCAGCGCGACAAACAGATCCGACAGGGTCGGCGTCGAGAGCGTGCCGAACGGCTCGAGCACCGCCCGATCGACCCCGTCAAAAATCATCACGGTCTGGCCGAACCGTGTTTCCTCGTAAACCGGGCCAAGTGCCCGTGCCTGGGCCTGCAGCTCGGGATTGTTGACCACCAGCTGGGTGAACTTGTCGTTCACCGTCTCCATCTGCATATGCAGGATCAGCTCGCCATCGCGGATGAACATGATGTCGGAGAGCATGAACTCGATCTCGTCCACCTGATGGGTGGTGATCAGCAGCGTGCGCTCCTCGGTCATATAGTCTTCCAGCAGCCGCCGGTAGAAGCGCTTGCGATAGGTGATGTCGAGGCCCAGCGTGGGTTCATCCAGCACCAGGAGCTTGGCGTCGATCGCCATCACCACGGCCAGATGCAGCTGCGCGATCATGCCCTTACTAAGGGTCTTGATCTTCATCTCCGGCTTGATGTCGGTGCCAGAGAGGAAACTCTGCGCCTTGGCCTGGCTGAAATTGGGGTGGATATTGGAGAGCAGCGCGAAGAGCTCCCTGACCCGCATGAAGCGCGGCAGGCTCGCCACATCCGAGATGAAGGCGACATTTTCCATCAGCTTGGCGCGCGTGGCAAAGGGGTCTTCCCCCAGCACCCGGATCGTGCCTTCGCAATTGGTCAGGCCGAGCATGGCATTGAGCGTTGTGGTCTTGCCGGCGCCATTGTGGCCGATCAGGCCATAGATGCGGCCGGGGGGAATATCGAAATCCAGTCCATGCAGGATTTCCTTGCCGCCAAACTTTTTGCGCAGGCCACGGGCCGACACGATGGGTTCGACCGAATGGGAAAGATCAGTCATTTTTGATCAGCCCTTGTGCGGGAGGAGGAGTGGGAATTTTGGCGAGGAGACTGGCCACGTCCAATTCGAGCGCGGCAATTTGGGCGGCAATGCGGGGCCAATCCTCCTTGAGGAATTTCTCCCGCTCATGGGCGAGCAATTCGGCTCGCGCTCCGGTTTTGACGAACATGCCCAGTCCCCTTCGCTTTTCCACCACGCCGATATCGACCAGAGCCTCGAATGCCTTGGTGACCGTCAGCGGATTGACCGAAAGGTCCCCGGCAATCTGGCGCACCGATGGCAGGGCATCCCCTTCCGCCGCCGCGCCGCGCAGGATCATCTCGATAAGCCGCTGCCGGATCTGCACGAAGATCGGCTGGCTGGTGTGAAAATCATCCATGTGTTGTGCCTGTGTAGTGTGTTAGTTTTGTAGCACACTAA
>DATMSY010000047.1:0-20134 GCA_035565135.1 Devosia sp. | reverse complement strand
GTCGAGCTATCTGCACGCATGGAGTTCGTGGAGGCCTCGACACCCCCACCCTAGCCCTCCCCTCAAGGGGGAGGGGACGTCATCGGGGCTTACATAATTCGTTGTATAATTTTCGCATATCGGATGCGAATTCTATCGTCTTGAGTTGCAAAAAATATAGCGCGAAAATGGCTCCCACAACAAGGGAGAGCCTTATGCGCATTATTGGTCACTTTATCGACGGCGTCGAAACCCAGGGTAGCAGCCAGCAGTTTCAGGATGTTTTCAACCCGGCGACCGGGGATGTGCAGGCGCGGGTGGCGCTGGCGGATGCGAGGGATCTCGATGCAGCGGTGGCTTCGGCGGCGGCGGCGCAGCCCAAGTGGGCGGCGACCAATCCGCAGCGGCGGGCGCGGGTGTTTTTCAATTTCGTGGCGCTGATCAATCGCGACATGGACGAGCTGGCGGTGCTGCTCAGCGCCGAGCATGGCAAGACGGTGGAGGACGCCAAGGGCGATATTCTGCGCGGGCTGGAAGTGGCCGAGTTCGTGGCCGGGGCGCCGCACCTGCTCAAGGGCGAATTCACCGAAGGGGCCGGGCCGGGGATCGATATGTATTCGCTGCGCCAGCCGGTGGGGATCGGGGCGGGCATTACCCCGTTCAACTTCCCGGCGATGATCCCGCTGTGGATGCTGTCGCCGGCCATTGCGGCGGGCAATGCGTTTATCTTGAAGCCCTCCGAGCGCGATCCGTCCGTGCCGGTGCGGTTGGCGCAACTGGCGATCGAAGCCGGCCTGCCCAAGGGGATTTTGAATGTCGTGCATGGCGGCAAGTCGGTGGTCGATGGCATTCTGGCCCATGACGATATCGCGGCTGTGTCGTTTGTCGGCTCGACCCCGATTGCCCGCTATGTCTATGGCACGGCGGCGGCGCATGGAAAGCGCGTGCAGGCCTTTGGCGGCGCCAAGAACCACATGATCATCATGCCCGATGCCGATATGGAAAAGGCCGCCGATGCCTTGATGGGCGCCGGCTATGGCTCGGCGGGCGAGCGCTGCATGGCGGTATCGGTGGCGGTGCCGGTGGGTGAGGCGACGGCGGACCGGATCGTGGCGGCGCTCAAGCCGCGGATTGAAAAGCTCAAGGTGGGGCCGGCGACGGACAAGGCCAGCGAAATGGGGCCGGTGATCACCAAGGCGTCCAAGGAGCGGATTTTGGGCCTTATCGACAAGGGCGTGGAGCAGGGGGCGACGCTGGCCGTGGATGGGCGTGGGTTTAGCCTGCAGGGCTATGAGAATGGCTATTTTGTTGGGCCGACGCTGTTCGACAACGTCACGGCGGAGATGGATATCTACAAGGAAGAGATTTTCGGGCCGGTGCTGAGCGTGGTGCGCTCCAAGAGCTATGAGGATGCGCTGAAGCTGACCATGGATAATCCCTATGGCAATGGCACGGCGATTTTCACGCAGAATGGTGATGCGGCGCGCGATTTTGCGTCACGGGTCAATGTGGGCATGGTGGGCATCAATGTGCCGGTGCCGGTGCCGCTGGCCTATCACAGTTTTGGCGGCTGGAAGGCGAGCGCGTTCGGGGATTTGAACCAGCATGGCACGGATTCGATCAAGTTCTGGACGCGCACCAAGACCGTGACGAGCCGTTGGCCGTCGGGGATCAAGGATGGGGCGGAATTTCAGATGCCGGTGATGAAGTAGGGGGTGATGCGGGGGGCGCGGTGGTTCGCCGCCGCGCCAGCTTTTCGCGGGAATGACACCGTGGGGGAGGTAATTCCGGTGGTTTGCCGGGACGGTAGATGACGCGGCTTCGCCCTACATATTCCCGTACATCGGACCCTCACCCCCCTGCGGAGGCACCCAGGTGATGTTCTGGTTGGGGTCCTTGATGTCGCAGGTTTTGCAGTGGACGCAATTGGCGGCGTTGATCTGGAAGCGGGGGCCTTTGGGCTCCTCGATCCATTCGTAGACGCCGGCGGGGCAGTAGCGGGAAGAGGGGCCGGCAAAAATATCGTGTTCGGAGGATTTTTGCAGCGCGGGGTCGGCGACCAGCAGGTGGATGGGCTGATCCTCGCTGTGATTGGTATTGGAGATGAAGACCGAGGCCAGGCGGTCGAAGGTCAGTACGCCATCGGGCTTGGGATAGGTGATCGGCTGGTGCCGGCTGGCGGGGTCGAGTGTGGCGGAATCGGGTTTGCCGTGGCCCAGCGTGCCGAAGGGGGACCAGGATTTGAGCAGGGTGGTCAGCCACATGTCGATACCGGCCAATGCCACGCCGGCAATGGTGCCGAAGCGGGACCAGAGCGGCTTGACGTTGCGGACAAGGTTGAGATCGCGGCCGATGGGGCCGCTGCGCCAATTGGCTTCGTAGGTGGTTAATTCGTCGCCGGAGCGGCCAGCGGCCAGTGCGGCAAGCGCCGCGTCGGCGGCTTCGATGCCGGACAGCACGGCATTATGGCTGCCCTTGATGCGGGGCAGATTGGTGAAGCCGGCGGCGCAGCCGAGCAGGGCGCCGCCGGGGAAGGTCAGCTTGGGCACCGATTGATAGCCGCCTTCGGTGATGGCGCGGGCGCCATAGCTGAGGCGGGTGGCGCCGGCGAAGGTCTTGGCGATGGCAGGATGGGTCTTGAAGCGCTGGAATTCTTCGTAAGGCGAGAGATAGGGATTGGCGTAATCAAGATGGACGACGAGGCCCACGGCGACCTTGTTGGCATCGAGATGATAGAGGAAGCTGCCGCCGCCGGTGTTGTTATCGAGGGGCCAGCCAAAACTGTGCTGGACGAGGCCGGGCTGGTGCTGCTCGGGGGAAACTTCCCAGATTTCCTTGAGGCCGAGGCCGAATTTGGCGGGTTCACGGCCCTGATCAAGCCCGAAGCGGGCGATGGCGAGCTTGCTGAGCGAGCCGCGGGCGCCTTCGGCCAGCAGCACATATTTGCCGAGCAGGGCCATGCCGCGGGCGAAATTGGGGCCGGGCGTGCCGTCGCGTTCAAGGCCCATATCGCCGGTGGCGACGCCGATGACCGCGTCCTTGTCATAAAGCAATTCGGTGGCGGCGAAGCCGGGATAGATTTCGACGCCCAGCGCCACGGCCTTGTCGGCCAGCCAGCGGCAGACTTGGCCCAGCGAGACGATGAAATTGCCGTGGTTGCGCATGAGCGGGGGCATCAGCCGCATCAGCCAGGCGGGGATGGCGGTGGCGCTGGTCTTGCCGAGGAACAGGAAGCGATCCTGGGTGACCGGGGTGCGGAAGGGGTGGTCGGGTTCGTCGCGCCAGCCTGGGAGCAGGGCGTCGATGCCGATGGGGTCGATGACGGCGCCCGAAATGATATGGGCGCCGACTTCGGCGCCTTTTTCGAGCACGACGACGGTGAGATCGGGATTACTCTGCTTGAGGCGGATGGCGGCGGCGAGGCCGGCCGGGCCGGCGCCGACGATGACGACATCGAAGGCCATGCTTTCGCGGCCGGCAAGCCCATCCGTGTCCGTCATCCGATGCTGCTCCGAACCATTCTCAACGCTGCCCAATTAGCAGCAATGCGCAGGCTTGGCCCGTGTTTTTTGTGCCGTTTGGCCCGGTGTGGCGGCGGGAAGAAAAACTTCGTTGGGCAGGCGGGGGTGGCGGCGTAGCATTGGCTGGTTTTTCGCGCGTTTCCCTTGCCGAGAGTTTTTGCCATGTCTGACGCTGCCACGCCCGAACGGGTGATCGATATCCGCACGTTCTGGCAGGCGGTGGGCCTGCGGGCGGTGGGCACTGCCATTGTCACCGCGGAAGCGGGGGACGGTCCGCGCGGGTTTCTGGCGCTGTCGGCCACCCATCTGACCGCCGATCCGCCGCTGATGATGATCTCGGTGGACAAGAAAACCTCGGCGCTGCAGACCATTCTCGATGCCGGGCATTTTGCCATCAATTATCTCGCCTCCGGGCAGGTGGACCTTGCCGGGCCGTTTGGCGGCAAGGGCGAGCTCAAGGGGGCGGAGCGGTTTCAACTGGGCAGTTGGGGCAGGCTGGCGACGGGGGCGCCGGTGCTGGAAGGGGCCGCGGGGGTGATCGATTGCCGGGTGGAGGAAGTGATCGAGCGGTTTGGCACGGCGATCATTCTGGGGCGGGTGGTGGACTTTAGCGCAACGCCGGATGCGGCGCCGCTGGTGTCCTATAAGGGTGGCACTCTGTGACTCCACGGGCATAAATTGCCGCAAGGGCTTGCATTGCTCAAAAAACGCAAATATTGCGTAAGGAGGCAATCTTGCTCATCGGAATCGCGAAGTGGCCTCGCAGCGGCGCGCAAACCAGTCAGATATAGCCGAGCGCCTTGGTGTTTCGGTGAGCACGGTGTCGCGCGCGCTGGCCAATGAAATCGGCATCAGCGATGCCGTGCGGCGCGATGTGCAGCGCATGGCGCGGGCGCTTGGCTACAAGAGCAAGCACAGCAATGGGGTGGCCGCGGGCGATAAGCGCGCCGTGGCCCTGGTGCCGCTGGGGAGCGCGACGAGCGGGCTTTCCGGGTTTTATTTCGGCATTGTCGAGGGCATGCGGGCGCAGGCCGCCGAAATGGGCATGGGACTGGATGTGCGGCTGGTCAATGAATCGGTCGTGACGCTGGAAATGATCAAAAAGCAGCTGCTGCTGACCAATTCGGAAGGCGTGCTGCTGGCCGGGATCGATGCCTGGGACGGGCTGGTGCAGTGGTCGGCGGAGGCGGATTGCCCGGTGGTGCTGGTCAATGGCGCCGATCCCAAAATGCAGATCAGCGGGGCGGCGCCGGCCAATTTCTACGGCGCCTTCATGGCAACGCAGCGGCTGATCGATGCCGGGCACAAGCGCATCCTGCATTACGGGCAGAATCACCGTGCGACATTGCTGCAAAGGCAGCGCGGTTTTCAGGCGGCGATTGCGGCAAATCCCGGTGTTACCGGCAAGATCGTCTATGGTTCGGAATGCCGCACCGAGCAATTGCTGGCCGATGTGCTGGCGGGTGTGCATGACGTGACGGCTTTGTTCAGCTGGAACGATATTGCCGCCGTCGAGATGTTGGGCGGGCTTTATGCGCCCGATAGCCCGCTGCCCAAGGGCTTCTCGATCATCGGGTTCGACGATCTGCCGCTGGCCGGTATTGCCACGCCGCGGCTGAGCACGGTCGGGGTGGATCGCGAGGCGATCGGGCGCTCGGCGGTGCGGCTGCTGATGCAGCATATGGATGGCGAGCGGGCTGTGCAGCAGGTGGAAACCGGCGTCACCACAGTCATCGGCGAGACCGTTTTTTCCATCTGATTTCTGTCGGTAATTGTCCTCACTTATGGCTGGCCGGTGTGGGTTTTCCACATTCGCGCTGGTGCATCTCCTTGAGCCTTCGAGAGAAAATGAACAAATTTGCGTAATTTGCGCTATTTGCGCAAAGTGCTTGATTTTGCAAATTTTGTGAAATAGCGTGACCGTATTGCGCTGGACCGCAAGAATGGCCGCCTGGAGTGGCCTGGAGTCCGGCCGGGGTGGATGCGGGAGAGCGGCATGGATTTGCGGCGCTGGAACGTCAAACATGTTCGCATGGTGCTGGATAAGGCGCCGGCGTTTGCCCCGTTTGCCCGCGATGCCGCTGATGTCGCCGCCATTCGGGCGCAGGTGGGGCAGGCGGCAATCGAAAATTTGCTGGAGCGTGCGCGGGCCGATATCGGCGCGCCCATTCCGGCGCTGCCGGCGACGCTGTATCGCGAATTTGCGCGCACCGGGCAGCGCGAGGGTTATGAGGATGCCCAGCGCGACCGGCGCACCATGCTCTATCGCCTGACGCTGGCCGAATGGCTGGAGCAGAGCGGGGAATTTGTCGAGGCGGCCGAAAACCTGATCTGGGCGCGGCTGGAAGAGACCAATTGGGCCTGGCCGGCCCATGCGCGGACGCTGGATTTGCCCGACCGGCCGACGGTCGACCTGGCGGCGGCGATGAGCGGGCTCGATCTGGCCGAGGCCGATTATCTGCTGGGCGACAAGCTCTCGCCCGAGCTGCGGGCGCGCATTCGCAGCGAGACCAATCGGCGGACGATCGCGCCGTTCCTGGAGCGGAATGATCATTGGTGGCTGCATACGACGCCGGCCAAGCAGGTCAATAACTGGACGGCAGTGTGCGTCGCCGGGGTGGTCGGGGCGGCGTGTTATTTCGAGACTGACCTTGATCGGCTGGCGGAGATCATTACGCGGGGGCTGCATAGCCTGGCCGATTATCTCGAGACATTCGACAGCCAGGGCGGCTCGTCCGAGGGGCCCGATTACTGGTCCTATGGCTTTGGCAATTATGTGGTGCTGGCGCATTTGCTGAAGGAGCGGACCGGCGGGCAGATTGATCTGCTGGCGCTGCCCATGGTGCGCGAAATTGCGCAATTCCCCGTGCGCACGGTGCTGACGCAGGGGGTATGGGCGAGCTTTTCGGATTCCGACAGCAATCCGAGTTTCCATCCGGGGTTATTGTCCTATCTGGCCAAGGACCTCGATCTGCCGGCGCTGACCGAATTGGGCATGCGCAATGATTTTGCCGTCGAAATGTTCAACCAGTTCGTCTGGCCGCTGCGCCAATATGCCTGGCCGCTGCCGGACAAGGCTGTGGCTTTTGGCGGGACCGCGCATGACTGGTTTGCCGATATGGGCTGGATGATTTCCCGGCTTGATCCCACCGATCCCAAATCGCTGCGGCTGGCGATCAAGGGCGGGCATAATGACGAGATGCACAACCAGAACGATGTCGGCTCGCTGATCGTCGTGCAGGGCGGCAAGGTGGTGCTGACCGATCCGGGCCGCGGGCGCTATTCCAAGGCCTATTTCGGGCCCGAGCGCTACGCCAATATCATGACCTCATCGCGCGGCCATTCGGTGCCGGTGGTCAATGGCTTCGAGCAGGCCGAAGGCGCCGAGCGCGCCGCCAAGGTGCTGGTCCATTCCAATGGCGCGGAGCGGGATGAGCTGGCGCTGGACATGGCCGCGGCCTATCCGGCGGAAGCCGGGCTCAATCAATTGCAGCGGCGTGTGGCGTTCGACCGGCAGGCGCCGGGCGGGCGGATTGCGCTGCGGGATTCTTATGCCTTTGCCAATGGCGGGGGCGCCTTTCAATCGGTGCTGGTGACGCCGCTGGCCGTCGAAATCGGCGCTGGCGAAGTGCTGATCGGCGGGCCGGAGGGCGGCGTCAAGGTCGCCTTCGATGCCGACGCGGTCGAGGTGACAACCGAACATCATGCCGGGATGGAAAAGCAATATGCCCCCTCGGTCGATCTCACACGCGTGCTGTTTGCCGCCAAAGGGAAGGCGGGGCAGGGCGCAGTGGAACTCGACATCACGCCGATCTGAGATGTCGAGGCAAGAGCGGCAGGAGGCGGTCTTGCATCCTGCGGAGTGGCGCTCGTCGCCATTCATTCGTGGAGGAATGACCCCGGCGCAAAGCTCCGGGCAAGGGAGGACGACAATGAAACAACAAGACGTCTTGGTTCGTCGACTTTTTGAGCGGCCCGGCCGCGGATTGGCGGGAGCCGTCGCCATGGCGGCCATGCTCGCGGCGGCCGCTCCGGCGCTGGCCCAGCAGCAATCGCCCGTGCTGGACGCGCTGGTGGAAAGCGGCGAACTGCCGCCGGTGGCCGAGCGCCTGCCGAGCAATCCGCTGGTGGTGGAGCCGGTGGAAAGTGTGGGCACCTATGGCGGCACCTGGCGCTCCGCATTGCGCGGTGGGCTCGACAATGCCTGGATTGCCCGCACCGTGGCCTATGACGGGCTGGTGCGCTACGACCGCGAATGGAAGCAGATCATCCCCAACCTGGCGGAAAGCTGGGAAGTCAGCGCAGACGCCAAGACCTATACGTTCAAGCTGCGTGAAGGGCTCAAGTGGAATAACGGCACGCCGTTCACCTCGGCCGATATCGCCTTTGCGGTCGAGCTGCTCAAGGAGCCGAGCTATTCGGTTGGCGGGTTCGTCAAGAACCCCAACAATCCGGTCAATATCGAAGTGGTGGATGACACCACGTTCAAGTTCGTCTTTGAAAAGCCGAACGGCATCATCATGGACGAGCTGGCGAGCGTGAACGGCTTCTCGATCGTCTCGCTGAACAAGGAATATTGCAGCCAGTTCTATCCCAAATACAATCCGGACGCGGCTGCACAGGCCAAGGCAGCCGGGTTCGAAACCTGGGAATTGTGGATGACGGACCGCTGCAGCTGGGCCACTGAAACCATCCGCTGGGCCAATCCCGACCTGCCGATGATGAATGCCTGGATGGTCAAGGAGCCGCTGACCGGCAGCGCCACCCGGGTGACCTTCGAGCGCAATCCCTATTACTGGAAGGTCGATACCGAGGGTAACCAATTGCCCTATATCGACAATCTGGAAATGCGCGTGTCGGACTCGGTGGAAGAGCTGACGCTCTTGGCGCTCAATGGCGAGATCGATTTCCAGGATCGCCACATCGCCACCGTCGCCAACCAGCCCCTGTTCTATGACGGCCAGGAAGCGGGCGATTATCGCATGGGCGAGGAAATCCAATCCTCCTCCAACACCATGGTCATCCAGTTCAACCTCAATCACGTCGATCCCAAGCGGCGCGAATTGTTCCAGAACAAGGATTTCCGTATCGGCATTTCCCATGCCATCGACCGGGCCGAAATCATCGACGTGGTGTTTACTGGCCAGGGCGAACCCTACCAGGTGGCGCCGCGTCCGGAATCCCCGTTCTACAACGAGGAATATGCCAAGCAGTATACCGAATTCGACCCCGAGGCCGCGGCACAGCACCTCGAGGCTGCGGGCCTGATCAAGGGCGGTGACGGCATGTATACCTTTGCCGATGGCTCGCCTTTGGTGATCACCATCGACACCATTGCTTCGCTCCGCCCCGAATGGCCGGACATGCTGGAGCTGATCCAGCTGCAGCTGGCAAATGCCGGCATCAAGCTCGAAATCAACAATATCGACCGCACGCTCTACTACGAAAAGCGGCCGCTGGGTGACTATGACGCCCAGGTATGGGGCGGCGACGGTGGTCTCGATGTGGTGCAGGAGCCCCGCTACTACATGGCCAATGGCGATGAATCGGTCTGGGCCTATCGTTGGGCGCAGTGGTTCAACGGTTCGCGGCCTGAAATCGCCGAAGAGCCGGCCCCCTGGGCCAAGGAGCAGATGGATCTCTACAACCAGCTGCGCGGCGAAGGCGATCCGGACAAGCGTACCGAACTGATGAAGCAGATCTTGACCCTTGGGCAGGAGAACTTCCCGGTGATCGGCGTCAGCCTGCCCGGCAATACCTACTACATCGCCAAGAACAATATGCGGAACATCCCGCCGACCCTGTTCCAGGCCTACCTGTTCCCGACTCCCGGACCCTACGATCCCTTCCAGTGGTATTTCGCCGCTGAATGAGGTTCCTCCCCCACCCTCGCGGCTGGCGACAGCTGCGGGGGCTGGAGGGGCGGATGTGGCACAATTGGCCATGCACGAAACGACACCTCCCCCATCGATGGGGGAGGCTGGGAGGGGGTGGCGAGAGCCACGGACCCGGAGTTTGCGGCGGCATACCCCCACCCTGCTCGATCACGGACTTAGCCGAGCTAAGTCCTATCTCGCTTCCCTCCCCACAAGGGGGAGGGTGGCCCGACTGAGAGGTCGGAGAGCTTGTGACTTCAGTTTAGGAGACGCCGATATGGTGCGTTTCGTGACGGGCCGGCTGATTGCGATGGTGTTGACCATCTGGGCGGTGAGCTTTGTGGCCTTTGCCATCATTCAATTGCCGCCAGGCGATTATCTGACGACCTATATGGCGACACTCGCCGCCAATGGCGATCGGGTCGATCCGGCGGCCATCGAGGCGCTGCGGCGGCAATATGGCTTCGGCGAGCCCTACCTGATCCAATATTGGAAATGGGTCAGCGGCATCGTGCTGCGCGGCGATTTCGGGCAGAGCTTTGAGTGGAAAGCGCCGGTGACCACGCTGATCTGGGGTCGGCTGGGCAATTCCATCCTGGTCGAAGGGCTGGCCGTCATCGTGATGTGGCTGATCGCGCTGCCCATCGGCATCTATGCGGCGGTGCGCAAATATTCGCTGGGCGATTACCTGGCGACGATCGGCGGGTTCATTGGCCTGGCCATCCCCAATTTCTTCTTCGCGCTGATCCTGATGTATCTCAGCTTCGTCTGGTTTGGCGAAACCATTGGCGGGCTGTTCTCGCCGGGCATGGAAAATGCCCGCTGGAGCCTTGAGCGCATCTGGGATTTCGCGACCCATGCCTGGGCGCCGATCCTGGTGCTGTCGACGGCGGGCACGGCGGAGCTGATCCGCATCCTGCGCGCCAATCTGCTCGATGAACTCAAAAAGCCCTATGTGACCACGGCGCGGGCCAAGGGGCTCTCGGAAGTGCGGGCCATCCTCAAATATCCCGTGCGGGTGGCGCTCAATCCACTGGTCTCGACCATTGGCTGGCTGCTGCCGGCGCTGGTGTCCAGTTCGGTGATCGTGTCGGTGGTGCTCAACCTGCCGACGGCCGGGCCGCTGCTGCTGCGTTCGCTGACCTCTCAGGACATGTATCTGGCCGGGGCGATCATCATGCTGCTAGGTGTCCTGACGGTCATCGGCACGCTGATTTCCGACCTGATCCTGGCCTGGATCGACCCCCGCATTCGCTATGGGAGCAAATAGATGGCGGCCGATACCATGACCGATATTGCCGAACCCATTGTGATCAAGAAGGCCAAGCGCGAGAGCCAGTTTGCCCTGATGTGGCGCCGGTTCCGGCAGCACAAGCTGGCGCTGGTGAGCCTGTGGATCATCCTGGCGTTTTATCTCGTGGCGCTGCTGGCCGAGTTCCTCGCGCCGTTTGATCCGGCGCAATACAATCCGCGCTATACCTATGCGCCGCCGCAGGGGATCGAGTTTTTCTCGACCAATGAGGATGGCTCGTGGTCGTTCGGGCCTTATGTGAACGGCTATAAGAGCGAGATCGACCCCAAGGCGATGCGCCGCACCTTCGTCATTGACGAAGAGAGCAAGATTCCGGTCGAGTTCTTCGTGCCCTCGAAGCCCTATATGCTGGCAGGGATCATTCCGATGTCGGTCAAGCTCTTCGGCGTGACCGAGCCGCGGGCGCCGCTTTATGTGCTGGGGGCCGATCGGCTGGGGCGGGATCTGTTGAGCCGGTTGATCCATGGCACGCGGATTTCGCTGTCGATCGGGTTGGCGGGCGTGACGCTGAGCCTCTTCTTCGGCATCATTATCGGCGGGTTCTCGGGCTATTATGGTGGCTGGTTCGATAGCGCGGTGATGCGGGTGATCGAGTTCATCCGGTCCATGCCGACCATTCCGCTCTGGCTGGGACTGGCGGCGGCACTGCCCAAGGATTGGAGTGCGCTGCAGACCTATTTCGCCATTACCATCATTCTTAGCCTGATCGGGTGGACGGAATTGGCGCGGGTGGTGCGGGGGCGGTTCCTGAGTCTCAGGACCGAGGATTTCGTGACGGCGGCGCAGCTTGATGGGGCCAGCGACTGGCGCATCATCACGCGGCATATGGTGCCCAGCTTCATGAGCCATATCATTGCCGCGGCGACGCTGGCCGTGCCGGGGATGATCCTGGCGGAGACGGCTTTGAGCTTCCTCGGATTGGGGCTGCAAGCGCCGATCGTGAGCTGGGGCACGCTGCTGCAGGACGCCCAGAATATCCGCACGCTGGCCAGTGCGCCGTGGCTGCTGGCGCCGGGGCTATGCGTGGTGATTGTCATTCTTTCCCTCAATTTCTTCGGAGATGGATTGCGCGATGCTGCAGACCCCCATGGCCGATAAGCCGCTGCTTACAATCGAGAATATGTCGATCAGTTTCTCCTCGCCCGACGAGCCCGATATCGAGGCCGTGCGCCAGGTGGACCTGACGCTGACGCCGGGCAAGACGCTGTGCCTGGTGGGTGAAAGCGGGTGCGGGAAATCGGTGACGGCGCGGGCGATTTTGCGCCTGCTCGACAAGAACGCCAAGATCGGCACCGGCCGTATTCTGTTCGAGGAGCCGGGTGGCGCCAATGTCGACCTGGCCGCGCTCAAGCCCGATAGCCTCGCCATGCGGGCGGTGCGCGGCAATCATATCTCGATGATCTTTCAGGAGCCGATGAGCTCGCTCTCGCCGGTGCATACGATCGGCGACCAGATCGACGAGATGATGGTGATCCATGAGGGGCTCAAACCAAAACAGGCGCGCGAGCGCACGGTGGCTCTACTGGATCAGGTGGGGATTCCCGGCGCGCGGGAACGGGCGGATGCCTATCCGTTCCAGCTGTCGGGTGGGCTGCGGCAGCGGGCGATGATCGCCATGGCGCTGGCTTGTACGCCGAACCTGTTGATCGCGGACGAGCCGACCACGGCGCTGGATGTGACGACGCAGGCGCAGATTTTGGACCTGTTGCGGCAATTGCAGGCCGATTACGGCATGGCCATGCTGTTCATCACCCACGACCTGGGGGTGGTGGCCGAAATCGCTGACGAAGTGGCGGTGATGTATCTGGGCGATGTGGTGGAGCAGGGCAGCGTCTATGACGTGTTCGCGTCGCCGCAGCACCCCTATACCCAGGCGCTGATGGCCTCCATTCCCAAGATGGCGCGCAAGGCGGACCGGGTGCGGCTCTCGCCGATCAAAGGCACGGTGCCCTCGCCCAAGGACCGCCCCAAGGGTTGTGCCTTTACCAGCCGCTGCCCCTATGCCTTTGAGCCCTGCGCCACGGTCACGCCGGAGCGGACGGCGGTGGGGGCTAATCATCATGCGCGGTGTCACCTGCTGACCCGGGCGGAAACGAAGACGGAGGCGCTGGCATGAGTACGCTGTTGACCGTCGAGAACCTCTCCAAACACTACACTGTCAAATCGGGGCTGTTTGCGCCGATGCGGCAGCTCGATGCGCTGACCGATATCAACCTCACCGTCGAGGCGGGGGAGACGCTGGCCATTGTGGGCGAGAGCGGCTGCGGCAAGACCACGCTGGGGCGCTGCATCATCAATGCGCAGCCCTCGAGCGGCGGGCGGGTGGTGTACCACCCCAAAGCCGGCGGCGATGTGGAGCTGACATCGCTGAGCAAGCGGGAGATCAAGCCGTGGCGGCAGGATATCCGCATGATCTTTCAGGACCCGATGAGCTCGCTCAACCCCAATATGCGGGTATTCGACATCGTCGCCGAGCCGCTACGCATCCATAAGGTGTGCGAGGGGCGCGAGCTGGAAGACCGGGTGATCGAAACGCTGGCCAAGGTGGGCATAGCCGCCGATGCGGTGGGGCGGTATCCGCACGCCTTTTCGGGCGGGCAGCGGCAGCGCATCGGCATTGCGCGGGCTCTGGTGCTCGACCCCAAGCTGGTGATTGCCGACGAGGCGGTGTCGGCGCTGGATGTGTCGATCCAGGCGCAGGTGCTGAACCTGCTCGAAGACCTCAAGGCCGAGTTCGGGCTGACCTATATTTTCATCAGCCACGATCTGGGGGTGGTGAACTATATCGCCGACCGGGTGGTGGTGATGTATCTGGGCCATGTGGTGGAAAATGCGCCCACCGAAATGCTGTTCGAGCGGCCGCGCCATCCCTATACCGAAGTGCTGCTTGAGGCCCTGCCGATTGCCGATCCGACGCGGCGCAAGGGGCGGAAAACCGAAGTGCGCGGGGAAATCCCCTATCTGGGAAACCGGCCCGTGGGCTGCCCGTTTCACACCCGCTGCAAGCATGCACAGGACCTTTGCCGTACCGAAAAGCCGGCATTGCGCGCCATCAACGGCACGGCCCAGGAAGCGGCCTGCCATTTTGCCGAAACATTGGAATTGAAGGGCGCTTATGAAGACGCGCCGGCGGTCCGTGGTTTGGAGGGCGTTCCGCATGATGCCTAATGCTGCGCCCATCGAGGGCAATCGCCTTTGGAACGGCGCAGAAACCACCTCTCCCCTGAGGGGAGAGGTCGACCCGAAGGGGCGGATGAGGGGTTCAGTGTCGCGTCAGGTACCGAGGCTTTCACGGGCACTGAACCCCTCACCCCACCCTCTCCCCTCAGGGGAGAGGGAGCCCGCGCTCCGCGGCGCTTATGGAACATTTTTAGAGCCTCAAGGAATTTGCCTCAAATGACTTACGATCCAGCCTCCGCCAATCCGCTCTATGGCAATCCGCTCAAGACGCGGGCCGATGTCGAAAAGGGATTGCGCGACCTGTTCAATCCGCTGCTGCCGTATTTTTCCGAGGGGGCGGCGCGGGTGCGGCTCGATGGTGGGGCGGCTCATTTCGACCGGGCGGCGGCGGACCTCGAAGGGTTTGCGCGGCCGCTTTGGGGGCTGACGCCGCTGGCGGCAGGCGGGGCCGAGTTCGATCATTGGGAGCTTTATCGGCGTGGGTTGGCCAATGGCACTGATCCCGCGCACCCCGAATATTGGGGGCAGGTCAATTCCACCGACCAGCGCATGGTGGAGCTGGCGGCGATTGGTTTTACGCTGCGGCTGCTGCCGCATCTGGTGTGGGAGCCGCTGCCGCAAAAGGCCAAAGATAACCTCGCGGCCTATCTCAAGCATGCGCGGCAGTTCGACTATGCCGACAATAACTGGAAGTTCTTCCGCGTGCTGGTCGATCTGGGGCTCGAGGAATGCGGGGTCGAGTTCGACCGCTCGCTGACCGAAAAATATCTCGAAGAACTGGATGGCTTCTATCTGGGCGATGGCTGGTATCGCGACGGCAATGTGCGGCGGGTGGATCATTACATTCCCTTCGCTATGCATTTTTATGGGCTGATCTATTCCAAGCTCGCCAGGAATGACGACAAGCGCGCTGCGGCCTATCGCGAGCGGGCGGCTTTGTTTGCCAAAGACATCCGGCACTGGTTCGACGAGGATGGCGGCACGCTGGTCTTCGGGCGGAGCCTGACCTATCGCTTTGCCTGTGGCGGCTTCTGGGGCGCGCTGGCCTTTGCCGATCTCGAGGCCTTGCCCTGGGGCGAGATCAAGGGGCAGTTCATGCGCCATCTGCGCTGGTGGAGCAGCCAGCCCATTGCCAATCGCGATGGCGTGCTCTCGGTGGGTTATGGCTATCCCAATCTGATCATGAGCGAGAATTACAATTCGGCGGGCTCGCCCTATTGGGCGCTCAAGGCATTTTTGCCGCTGGCTTTGCCCGAGGATCATCCGTTCTGGACGGCTGAGGAAACCCCGGCGGTGACGCCAAGCGAGCCGGTACCGCTCAAGCATCCGGGCATGGTGATGCAGCACACGGCGGGCAATGTGGTGGCCCTGTCGAGCGGGCAGCAGAACTGGCAGATGCGCTGGGGCGCCGAGAAATATGCCAAATTCGTCTATTCCTCGCGCTATGGCTTTTCGGTCGAGAGCGACGAGCGGGCGTATAATGGCGCGGCCTTCGACGGCATGCTGGGGCTGAGCGATGATGGCCGGCATTATCGGGTGCGCGAGAGCAATGAGGTGGCCCAGATTGCCGGGGACACGCTGTTTGCAGTGTGGAAGCCGTGGAGCGATGTGAGCGTTGAAACCTGGTTGATCCCGCAGGGGGATTGGCATGTGCGGGTGCATCGGATCACCACGCCGCGGGCGCTGCATGGGACCGAAGGCGGCTTTGCCATCGGCCGGGCCGATCTCAATGCCGATAAGCTCAGCGAGGGCGCCGGGCGGGCGGTGGCGCGCAGCCAGAGCGATGTGAGTGCGATTGTCGATCTGGGTGGTCAGCGCGAGGCGCGGGTGCAGAAGGCCTTGCCCAATACCAATCTCATCGTCGCCAAGACGCTGGTGCCGCAATTGCGCGGGGAAATCCCCGCGGGCACGACGGTGCTGGTGAC
The DNA here is from genome assembly GCA_035565135.1 of Devosia sp. Taxonomy (GTDB): domain Bacteria; phylum Pseudomonadota; class Alphaproteobacteria; order Rhizobiales; family Devosiaceae; genus Devosia. The sequence goes on along the minus strand of DATMSY010000047.1, from coordinate 4,341 downwards.
GGCCGCCTTGGCCTTGCCGGCTGGTGCAGCAGCGGAAGCCTCGCTCGACAAGGTGCCGGCGGCGCCCGATCTGGGCGTGCTCGAGGCGCTGATCCGCGAAGAGGGTATCGAGGTCAGTGCCATTCAGGTGGCGGAGCGGTTCTGATGCGGCCAAAACTCGCCTTCGCCCTGGCGGCGGACAAGACCAGATATGTGTTCGACGAGCAGGCATTAGCCCGGCTGGCGGAGACTTGCGACATCGTGCAGACCGCGCCGCTGGAGGAATTTTCCAGTGCGGAGGCGCGGGCGGTGCTGGGGCAGATCGATATTCTGATGACCGGCTGGGGCTGCCCCATGGTGACGGCTTCAGTGGTGGCCGCGGCGCCCAATCTCAAGCTGATCGCCCATGCGGCGGGGACGGTTAAGTTCACGCTGGACCCGGCGGTTTATGAAGCCGGGATCATGGTGACGCATGCGGCCGATGCCAATGCGGTGCCGGTGGCGGAGTTCACGCTGGCCTCGATCATTTATGCCAATAAGCGTGTGTTCGAGCTGCGCGATCTTTATCGGGCCGATCACAGCCGGCGCTCGACCTATGCGGTGATGGATGAGCCGATCGGCAATTATCACCGCACGATCGGGCTGGTGGGAGCCTCGCGTATCGGGCGGCGGGTGGCGAAGTTCCTCGAAGGCTTCGATTTCACCGTGCTGCTGAGCGATCCCTTTGTCAGCGCCAGCGATCCGATTGCCAAAAGCGTGGAATTGGTGGATCTCGATACGCTGATGGCGCGTTCCGATGTGGTGAGCATTCATGCCCCGTCGCTGCCCTCGACGCGGGCGATGATCGGGGCAAGGCAGCTCAAGCTGATGAAGGATGGGGCGGCGTTCATCAATACGGCGCGGGGCGCTTTGATCGACGAGGCGGCGCTGATTGCCGAATTGCGCACCGGGCGCATTCATGCGGTGATCGATGTGACCGATCCCGAGATTCCCAGCGATGGTTCCCCGTTCTATGATCTGCCCAATGTGTTCCTGACGCCGCATGTGGCGGGCGCGGTGGGCACCGAACGGCTGCGGCTGGGGCAGATGGCGATCGAGGAAATCGAGCGGTTTGTGGCGGGACGGCCACTGGAATTTGCCGTGGCGCCGGAGGCGCTGGAGCGGCTGGCTTAGCCAAGCGATAGTGTGGGGAATAAATGACTTTACCGTCTGCCAAGCCAGTTGATGCCTACGATCCAGAGCACGAGGCCCGGCTGCAGTTTTTGACCTGGGACCGGACGCCGGCGGATATCGACGCGCCTGAGCATCGGGCGCGGCAGGCGCATTGGGCGGCGGTGGCGGGGGCGAGTTTTGCGCCCACGGCCTATGTGGCGGCGGAGGCGGCGATCTTTACCACCCATCTGGTAGTCGGCGAGCATAGCTGGATCGCCGGGCACGCGCTGGTGCGGGGCGATGTGGAATTTGGCGCGCACAGCACGGTTAATCCCTATGCGATGATTTCGGGCAAGGTGCGCTGTGGCGATGGCGTGCGGATTGCCAGCCATGTCTCGATCGTGGGGTTCAATCACGGGTTCGATGACCCCTCCGTGCCGATCCATACGCAAAAGCATGAGAGCCTCGGCATTATCATCGAGGATGACGTGTGGATCGGGGCCAATGCGGTGGTGCTGGATGGGGTCACTGTGGGCAAGGGCGCGGTGATCGCGGCGGGGGCGGTGGTCAGCAAGGATGTGCCGCCCATGGCCATTGTGGGCGGGGTGCCGGCCAAGGTCGTGCGCTATCGCGGCCAGGGCAAGGCGGGCCGCGGTGATGCGGTGGCGGCGCTGGGGCGGCTGGGCGCCGCGGCGCAGGCGCAGTGGCCGCAGATTTTGGCGCGGCATCGCGAGAACGGCGAATATGAATCGCGCGAGGCCGATGGGCAGGCGCGGCGGAGTGCGCGGCATCGCAATGACGCTATCGAGATTGCGGCCGGGTTTGGCGCGCTGCCCGAGGGGCTGGATGCGGCGGCGACGCTGGCGCAATTGCAGGCGCTGCAAGACCCGGTCAGCGGGCTCTTTCCCGATCCGCACCGGCCGCCGGCCCCCGGCGTGGCGATGCGGGACGATGGGCTGGCGCTCTATAATGTGCTTTCGGTGGGCTATGCCATCGAAGTGCTGGGCGGGCAGCCGCTGCATCGGATTGCGGCGGTGGAGGATTTGAGCGCCGACGAACTCTGCGACTGGCTCGAGGGGCTGACCTGGCGAGATCGCGCCTGGAGCGCGGGGTCGGCGGTGGATGCCATCGGGACGGCGCTCTATTTCAACGCGCGCTATTTCAGCACCGGACGCACGCGTGAGACGCTGTTCGGCTGGCTGGCGCTGCGGCAGGATCGCGGCACGGGGCTCTGGGGGTCGCCGACGGCGGCAGAGGGGCTGTTGCAGCCGGTCAATGGGTTTTACCGGCTGACGCGCGGCACTTATGCGCAGTTTGGATTGCCGGTGCCGCAGGCGGAGCGGGCGATTGACTCGGTGCTGCTGAATTATCGCAACTATGGCGGGTTTTCCGGACCGACCTATACGGCGTGCAATCTGCTCGACACCATTCATCCGCTGCTGCTGTGCCTGAGGCAGACCGATTACCGGCGCGGCGAGGCGGAGGCCATTGCGCGCGCGGTGATCGAGCGGGCCGAACAGCGCTGGGTGGCGGGCGAGGGCTTTGCCTTTGCCGATGGGCAGCAGCCGGGATTGCAGGGCACCGAGATGTGGCTATCGGTGGTGCATTTGGCGGCAGACCTGCTGGGAATTGCCGACAGTTTTGTATTTGTGCCCAAGGGCGTGCATCGCACCCGGGCCGTGGGGTTGGGATTGTGACGGATAAAAAAGCACTCGTCGTCTGGGGCGGCATGGAATTGCATACGCCGGAGCGCGGTGCGGGCGTGGTGCGCGAATTGCTGGAGGCCGAGGGGTTTTCGGTTACGGTGACGCCCGATTATGACGCGCTGGGCGCGGCCGATGTGGGCGAGAATGACCTGGTCGTGCCGGTTATCACCGATGGGCAATTGCCGCGCGAAAAGATGGTCAACCTGGTCAGTGCGATCCGGGCGGGGACGGGGCTGGCGGGCTATCATATGGGGCTGGCGACGAGTTTTCGCGACAGCGTGCCCTTCCGCTATGCGGCGAGCTGCTATTGGGTGGCGCACCCGGGCAATATCATCACCTATCGGGTGGATGTGACGCGCAGCGATCACCCGATCATGGCCGGGATCGAGAGCTTTGAGCATACGAGCGAGCAGTATTATCTCAATTACGATCCGGCGGTTGAGGTGCTGGCGACGACGAGGTTTTCGGGGGAGTTCGACCCCTGGCGCAAGAATGTGGTGATGCCGGTGGTGTTCACGTCCAATCACGGCGCCGGGCGGGTGTTTTATTCCTCGCTGGGGCACACGGCGGATGAATTGGAGATTCCGCAGGTGCGGACGATCCTGAAACGCGGGCTGGTCTGGGCGGCTCGGTAGAGAGGTCTACTCTGCGGAACGCAGTTCCCTCGTTCGGCGATCGTGGCGCTATTTTTGCCAGATACTCGATCTGATCCCCTCTCCCCTGAGGGGAGAGGGCTAGGGTGAGGGGTGCGATGCTGGGGGCAGCACGCCTGCTGCAGCATCGCACCCCTCACCCGGCGCTACGCGCCGACCTCTCCCCGGAGGGGCGAGGTGAGCCGAGACATATGCGATTGCTCTAATGGGAGGAGTTTTGCCACTTACTGCTGGGCCTGTTGCGCCTGACGCCTTAGCACTTCCGACTCCGGAAGCGCGTTGGCGTATTTGAGTTCGCGGTTGGCGCGGTTCCAGAAGGCGGGGTGGACCTTGTCGAGATTGGCGGGGTCGTCCGGCGTGAGGGCGAGTGCGCTGGCGGTGGCCTGGTCCAGATAGAGCACGGCGTTTTGCCGGTACCAGGCGGGGATGGCTTCGTCGGTCCAGATCTGGGGGCGGAGCAGGTCGAAGGGCTGGTAGCCGTGGCGGGCGAAGAGGGCGGCCCAATAGCTTTGCCATTGCTCGTTGAGATGGCCGACCCCGCCCTGGCCGGGTATGGCGGCGCTGAACAGGATGGCCGGCGCCAGGGCGACGAGATCGGCGACAAAGCCGGCGGCGCGGGCGGGGGAGAGGTGTTCGGCGACTTCGAGCGAGATCGCCAGGTCGACGCGAGGGCCGGTAAAACTCTGTTCGAGGTCCTGCGGGGCAAAGACGATGCGGGGATCGTCCAGCATGGCGGGGGTGACCCAATCGCCCTCGATGCCGAACGCGTCCGTCGCGCCATCGGCCAAGGCGGCGGCGAGCCAGGTGCCGGTGCCGCAGCCGATATCGGCCACCGAGCGCCGCGCGAGGTT
>DATMSY010000046.1:0-3769 GCA_035565135.1 Devosia sp. | reverse complement strand
TGGCTGGAACAGGCGCGGCGGCTCGATGCCGTGCTCGAGACGCGGGCGGCGACGCGGCCGGTGCCCAATCCGCCGGTCGAGACAAGACCGCGCCAGCTTTCGGTCACCGAGATCGAGACGCTGCTGCGCTCGCCCTATGACATTTATGCCCGGCATGTGCTGGGCCTGCGGCCGCTCGATGCGCTGGGCGAAACGCCCGAGGCGCGGGAACGCGGCACGATTATCCACGATATCCTGGCCCGCTTCGTCGAAGAGGGTCACGATGTGATGGCGGCCAATGCCATTAATCTGCTGCGGCAATTTGCGGTGGAGGCCTTTTCGGGCCTGGAGGGCATTGCCGAGCGGCGCGACATCTGGATCAGGCGGTTCGAGACGGCGGCGCGGCAATTTCTCGAGTTCGAGCGGGCGCGCAATGCCGAGGTGCGACAGCGCCATGCCGAGATTGCGGGCCTCTGGCCGCTGCCCACCGGCTTCACGCTCAAGGGGCGGGCCGACCGGGTCGATGAAATGGTCGACGGGAGCCTGCAAATTCTCGACTTCAAGACCGGCTCGCTGCCGGCGCCGGGGGCGATGAAGGCGTTCGAGGCGCCGCAAATGCTGCTCGAAGCGCAGATGGCGCGAGCCGGGGCCATGGCGGGCGTGCCGGCGGCGGAGAGTTCGCGCCTCACCTATATCAAGATCGGGCTGGGGCCCGAGGCCTTCAGCCCAAGGGATTTTGCGCTGGGCGAGGGCCATACGATCATGAGCGCGGCCGAGGAAATCGCCGAGCGCATGCAGCGCCATGTCGACTTTTTCCTCTTCAACCAGATGCCCATGCCGGCGCGCATCCTGCCGCTCAAGACGCAGCGCTTTGCCGGCGCCTATGATCATCTGGCGCGGGTCGATGAATGGACGGCGGTGGATGATGACGAGGAAGACGGGTTTTGAGCGAGCGCGGCAAGCCCGTCATTTCCCCCGAAACCCGCACCAGCCAGGCGCGGGCGGCGGACCCGAACCTTTCGATCTGGGTGTCGGCCAATGCCGGCTCGGGCAAGACCTTCGTCCTGACCCGGCGCGTATTGCGCCTGCTGCTGGCGGGGGCGACACCGCAATCGATCCTTTGCCTCACCTATACCAAGGCGGCGGCGGCCGAAATGCGCGGCCGCATCGCCCGGGAACTGGCGCGCTGGGCCACGCTGCCCGAGCCCGAACTGGTGCGGGAGTTGAAAGAAATCGAGGGCAGCGCCTATCGCCCGGCTCTGATCGAGCGGGCGCGCACGCTCTTCGCCCAGGCGCTGGAAACGCCGGGCGGGCTCAAGATCGTCACCATTCACGCCTTTTGCGAATCGGTGCTGCACCGCTTTCCGCTGGAAGCTGGCGTGCCCTTCGACTTCAAGGTGATCGAGGACGAGGAACGCATCCAGCTGCTGACGCAGACGCGCGAGGCGGTGCTGGCGCAGGGTCTGCGGGGCGAAGGCGCGACAATAGCGGTCGAGACGCTGTTCGGGCTGCTGAGCGATTTTGCGCTGGGCGATGCGATCGAGCTGGCGCTGATGGATGGCCGCAAGCTCAAGGCCATTCTGACCGATATTCCGCGCGCCAAGGCCAATCTGCGCCGTCTGGTGGGACATGACGGGGTCGGCTCGGCCGAGCTGCAGCGCCTTCTGGTCACGGAAAGCCTGCTGACGCCGGAGGGCATCCGGGAAATCGTGCGGCTCTTCGGCGGCGATCCCAGCGGCAATAACCGCTTTGTCGATCTCTTGGCGCGGCTCGACCCCGAGGCAATCGAAGCCAGTGCTTTGCGGACGGCCTTCCTCACCGAAAAAGGCACCGCGCGCAAATTGCTGACGGCCAAGCAGCAGGCCGACCGGCCCGATATTCTGGCGCGGCTCGAGGCCGAGCAGGGCCGGGTCACCGCGCTGGTCGAAGCGATCAGCACCGCCCTATTGATCGAGCGCAGCGAGGCGCTGCTCGATGTGGTGGCGCTGATTGCCGGGCGTTATCAGGCCCATAAGCGGGCACGCTCGCTGCTCGACTTCGACGATCTCGTCGAAAAGCTCGGCGATCTGCTCGAAAATCCCGATGCGGGACCCTGGGTGCAATATAAGCTCGATACCGGGATCGATCATATTCTGGTGGATGAGAGCCAGGACACCAATCCCGAGCAATGGCGGGTGGTGCGGGCCATTGCCGATGAATTCTTCAACGGTGCCGGCGACGTGACGCGGCTGCGCTCGCTGTTTGCGGTGGGCGACCAGAAGCAGTCGATCTATTCGTTCCAGGGGGCCGAACCGACGCTGTTCGGGGAAACCGGCGACCTGTTCCGGCGGCGCGCGGCCGAGGTCAAGGTGCCGTTCATGCCGCTGCGGCTGCATATGAGTTTTCGCACCCTGCCTGAAGTACTTCGGGCGGTGGACAAGGTCAGTGACGATCCCAATATCCAGAATGCCCTGCTCGAAAGTGAAAAGGTGCATCACGATACCAGCCGCCCGACCAAGGGGGGCAGCGTCTGCCTCTGGCCGCCTTTGCAACAGGCGACGGTGACGGGCGATGCCGGGGAATGGCCGACCGAGCCGGCCAGTGGCGGCGAGCGCACGGCCCCGCGCCAGGTCGCCGAGCGCATTGCGCGGGAAATCAAGGGCTGGATCGACAGCAAACGGCCGCTGACCAATCGCGGGCGGCCAGTGCGGCCCAATGATGTGCTGATCCTGGTGCAATCGCGCGGTGCGGTGTTTCAGGAGGTGATCCGCGCGCTGCGGCAGGCGGGGCTGCCAACGCCCGGCGCCGACCGGCTGGCCGTGTCCGACCATATCGCGGTGCTGGACCTGCTGGCGCTGTGCGATGTGCTGCTCAATCCGGCCGACAGCCTGCAATTAGCAGCGCTGCTGCGCTCGCCTCTGTTCGATGTCGACGAGGACGAATTGTTCGCGCTGGCCCAGCCGCGCGGCAAGGGGCAGACCTTGTGGCAGACGCTGGAGGTGGCGACGACGCCCGGTTGCGCCGCGGCCTGGCAATTGTTGGCGCGCTGGCGCGGGGCGCTCGATTTCGAACGGCCCTTCGAGTTCCTGACCCAGGTGCTTTACGCCGAGGGCGGGCTGCGCCGGTTTCATGCCAGGCTGGGCGAGGAAGTGGACGAAGTGTTTGCCGAATTGCTGGAGCTGGCACTGGCGCATGAACAGGGGCCGCAGCCCTCGCTGCAGGGCTTTGTCGTCGCCATGCGGCAAAGCGCTGTCTCCATCAAGCGCGAGCTGGCCGAGGCGGGGACCGGCGTACGGGTGATGACAGTGCATGGGGCCAAGGGGCTCGAAGCGCCCATCGTCATCCTGGCCGATGCGGCGAGCAAACCGCAGGGCAATCAGGTCAACCGGCCGGTTTACCTGCTGACCGAGGCGCCGGGGCCGTTGCTGGTGCATGCCTCGGGCAGCAGGAGCCATGTGCCGGGCAGCCTCAGCGTCAAAAGCCAGGTCGAGACCAATCTGGCCAAGGAATATTGGCGGCGGCTCTATGTCGCCATGACGCGGGCGGAGGACGAACTTTATGTCACCGGCGCGCTGACGCCGGCGGCCAAGGCGGAGCGGCAGCTCGAAGGCACCTGGTACCAGGCGATCGAGCGGGCCCTGCGCGAGGATGCCGAGATCGTGCGGGACGATGAAGGCCGCGAGACTGCCCTGATCTATCCGCGCGAACGCGAAGCGCCGCAGCCGGTCAAGAGCCTTACCAGCCAGGCGGCAGCGGTGAGCCCGCCGCAGGCCTTTGCCGCCGTGCCGGCGCCCAGGCCGGTGCCGGTGGT
>DATMSY010000045.1:0-68952 GCA_035565135.1 Devosia sp. | reverse complement strand
TTCACCCACGGTGTCATCCCGGCGCAGGCCGGGATCCATGCTGAAGGCTATCCCCGCATTGGATGTGGCTGATGGTCTTCAGCATGGATTCCGGCCTGCGCCGGAATGACACCGTGGTAGCGAGTAGAGCAGGGCAAAAACCTACCCCTCATACTTCTCCAAAAACCCTTCCGCGCCGAGCTTGCGGAAATCGGGTAGGGCCTGATGCAGGTGGTCGTGGTCCCAGTCCCACCAGGCCAGGGCGTCAAGCCGGCCGGCGATATCGTCGCTGAAGCGCTGCCTGATCGTCCGCGCCGGTACACCGACGGCGATGGCGAAATCGGCCACGTCGTTGGTCACCACGGCGTTCGATCCGATGATCGCGCCATTGCCGATCCTGATCCCCGGCATTATCACCGCGCCATGGCCGATCCAGGTGTCGTGCCCGATACTGATGCGGCTCTGCGCGCGCCAGTCGAAAAAGTCCTGGTCGTCCGCTTCGCCCTCGAAATACCAGGCCGAGCGGTAGGTGAAGTGATGGAGCGACGCGCGCTCCATCGGGTGCATGGAGGCATAGATGCGCACGTGGCTGGCGATATTGGCGAATTTGCCGATGTCGGCATAGGCGATCTGGGTGTTTTCGACGCAATAGGAATAGTCCCCCAGCGTCGAGCGCGCGACATAGCTGCCAGCGCCCACTTCGGTATAGCGGCCGAGTGTGGACTCGGTGACCTGGGCTGTCGGGTGGATATGGGGTTCGATACCCAGCTTGGTCATGCGGCAATCCTCGGTGCAAAGGCGGTGACGTCGACAATGCGGTCGGCGACCTGGTTGCGCACATCCTCGTCGTGGAAAATGCCCAGCAGGGCCGTGCCGGCGGCCTTCTTCTGCGCGATCATCTCGACGACCACCGCTCGGTTGGTTGCGTCCAGCGAGGCCGTCGGCTCGTCCAGCAACAGCACCTTGTGGTCGGTGATGAAGCCGCGGGCGATGTTGACGCGCTGCTGCTCGCCGCCGGAGAAGGTCGCGGGGGGCAGGGACCACAGGCGCTCGGGCAGATTGAGCTGGGCCAGCAGGGCCTTGGACCGGTCCTGCGCCTCGGCCTTGTCCGCGCCGCGGATCACCAGCGGCTCGGCCACCACATCCAGCGCCGAGACGCGCGGCACCGTGCGCAGGAACTGGCTGACATAGGCGATGGTGTCGCGCCGCAGGGTCAGCACCAGCCGCGGATCGGCCGTCGCCAGGTCGATTTCCGCGCCGTCATGGGCGAGCAGGATCGAGCCGCTGTCGACGCCATAATTGCCATAGACCATCTTGAGAACCGAACTCTTGCCCGCCCCGGACGGGCCGCCCAGCACGACGCATTCGCCGGCATGGACGTCGAATTCGACATTCTCCACGACGGGCAGGATGACCCCATCGCGCAGGTGCATGGTGAAGGTTTTGGAGAGGTTGCGAATAGAAAGGGCACTCATGATCACACCTGCAAAATCGAGGACACGAGCAGTTGCGTATAAGGCTCGCGCGGATCGTCGAGCACGCGGTCGGTCAGGCCCGCTTCGATCACGCGGCCATCTTTCATCACCATCATGCGGTGGCTGAGCAGGCGGGCCACGGCCAGGTCGTGGGTGACGATGATGGCAGAAAGCCCCAGTTCGCCCACGAGGCCACGCAGCAGGTCGAGCAGGCGTGCCTGCACCGATACGTCGAGCCCGCCGGTCGGCTCGTCCATGAAGACCAGGCGCGGCGATGTCACCAGGTTACGGGCGATCTGCAGGCGCTGGCGCATGCCGCCGGAGAAGGAGCGCGGCTGGTCGTCGATGCGATCGGCGGCGATCTCGACGCGGCCGAGCCAGTCGACGGCGGTTTCGCGGATGCGGCCATAATGCCGGTCGCCCACAGCCATCAGCCGCTCGCCGACATTGGCGCCAGCCGACACCGTCATGCGCAACCCATCGGCGGGGTTCTGGTGCACAAAACCCCAATCGGTCCGCATCAGGAAGCGCCGCTCGGCCTCGCTCAGCTCATAGAGATTGCGCCAGTTTTCATCGCGCATGCGATATTCGGCGACGCCGGAGCTGGGCTCCAGATGGGTGGAGAGGCAATTGAGCAGGGTCGTCTTGCCCGAACCGCTTTCGCCCACAATGGCCAGCACTTCGCCGGGCCATAGCTCGAACGACACATCGGTGCAGCCCAGCCGGTTGCCGTAATATTTGGTCAGGTCCCTGACCCGCAGCAGAGCCTCTTCGCTCATTCCGCCGCCTCCATTGCTTCCCCGCTCAGATGTCCGCGGTGTCCGGCCGCGCGGCGTTCTTCGCAATTGTCGGTGTCCGAGCAGACGAACATGTGCCCGCCATGGTCATCCAGGATCACCTCGTCGAGATAGACGCCGGTCGCAGCGCAGAGGGCGCAGGGCTCGGTAAAGTGCTGGATTTCGAATGGGTGATCTTCAAAATCGAGGCTCACCACCTCGGTAAAGGGCGGCACGGCATAGATGCGCATTTCGCGCCCGGCGCCGAAGAGCTGCAGCGCCGGCGACCGGTTCATCTTGGGATTGTCGAATTTGGGCGTGGGGGAGGGGTCCATCACATAGCGCCCCTCGACCTTGACCGGATAGGCGAAGGTGGTGGCGATGCGGCCATGCCGGGAGATATCCTCGTAGAGTTTGACATGCATCAGCCCATATTCCTCCAGCGCGTGCATCTTGCGCGTCTCGGTTTCGCGCGGCTCGAGGAAGCGCAGCGGCTCGGGGATCGGCACCTGATAGACCAGCACTTGCCCGGCCTTGAGCGGGCGCTCGGGAATGCGGTGGCGCGTCTGGATGATACTGGCTTCTTCGGTATGGGTCGTGGTGGCCACATTGGCGACCTTGGCGAAGAAGGCCCGGATGGAGACGGCATTGGTCGTATCGTCCGCGCCCTGGTCGATCACCTTGAGTACATCATCGGGGCCGATGACCGAGGCGGTGACCTGCACGCCGCCCGTGCCCCAGCCATAGGGCATGGGCATTTCGCGGCTGGCAAAGGGCACCTGATAGCCCGGAATGGCGATGGCCTTGAGGATGGACCGGCGGATCATCCGCTTGGTCTGTTCGTCGAGATAGGCAAAGTTGTAGCTCGGGATCAGGCTCATTCCGCCGCTTCCTTCTGTGCATCATGTTCGGCCCGCATGCCGCGCAGCAGGCCCAGCTCCGCCTGGAAATCCACGTAATGGGGGAGCTTGAGATGTTCGACGAAACCGGTCGCCTGCACATTGTCGGAATGGGCGATGACGAATTCCTCGTCCTGGGCGGGAGCCACCACATCCTGGCCGAATTCACGGGCGCGCAGGGCCCGGTCGCAGAGCGACATCGACATGGCCTTGCGTTCGGACTGGCCGAAGACCAGGCCATAGCCGCGGGTAAACTGCGGCGGCACCTTGGCCGAGCCCTTGAACTGGTTGACCATCTGGCATTCGGTCACCCGGATGCGGCCGAGGCTCACGGCAAAGCCGAGCTCGGGAATGTCGAACTCCACCTCGACCTCGCCGAGGCGGATTTCACCGACAAAGGGGTGGGTGCCCGCGTAGCCGCGCTGCGTCGAATAGGCCAGCGATAGCAGGAACCCTTCATCGCCGCGCGCCAGGGCCTGCAGCCGCAGGTCGCGATTGAGCGGATATTGCAGCGGCTCGCGCGTCAGGTCGCCAACCTCGCCGGTTGCAGCCTCGCCATCGGCGCCGAAATCGGGCTCGATCAGCCCTTCATGGGCGAGGAGATCGGTGACGCGCGGGGCTTTTTCCGCCTCGGCAGGGCGGCGCAGAGGCGCGGCGACATCGGCGCCCTCGGCCAATGTGGGATCGAGCAGGCGATGAGTATAGTCAAAGGTCGGGCCCAGCATTTGCCCGCCCGGCAGGTCCTTGAAGGTCGCCGAAATGCGGCGCTCGATCAGCATAGTGCCGGTGTCGATGGGCAGCGAATAGCCGAAGCGGGGCAGGGTGGTGCGATAGGCGCGCACCAGGAAGATCGCCTCGATCAGGTCGCCCCGTGACTGGACGATGGCCAGCGCCGCCAATTCGCGGTCATAGAGCGAGCCTTCGGCCATGCAGCGGTCGACGGCGAGACCAAGCTGCTGGATGATCTGTTCGAGACCCAGCGCCGGAACCTGCCGGTCGCCCCGGCGGCGGTCGGCCAGCAAGGCATGGGCATTGGCAATGGCGGCTTCACCGCCCTTCACGGCCACATACATTCTAGGCGTCCTTTCTCGAAATCCGGGTTGTCCGCGGCAGGCCGATCACGGCGCCATCTGCCACCAGCAGGAGGTCGACACCGCGCGGAAAGAGCGCGCCGTTTTGGGTCCATTGCTCGAGGAAGTTGTCGGGCAGGCCGACGGGCGAAATCTCGATGCTGCGCTCGATCCCCGGGCCCTTCAGCACCAGCGTTTCTCCCCCGCTCAGGGCCTGCAGCGCCACAGCCAGCGTCGTCGAGCGGTCGGGGTAAAGGTCGGTGCCCAGTGAAAAGGCGCTCAACTGCAGCGCAGCGCCTTGGCCCAGCGCGGCAAAGGCGGCCTCCTGGGGCGCTGTGGTGAGGGGCGAACCAATATGGAAGTGTAGCCAGTTCGTTACCGCTTCGGTCGCTAATGTGCCGTCCAGCCATACGGCGGTATCGTGATCGCACAGGGTCAGCAGCACGGATGCCAGTTCAGGGGAGAGCGGAGCCGGCGGGGTGAGGGCCAGCGCCAGGTCCTGCACCGTCCCCGGATTGGCCAGAGCATTCATCATGGCGCGAAAGCCCTGCTGGGCCTGCATCACCGGATCGGCAAAGCCGCCATCGAGCACCAGATTGTCCATTAGACGTCCCCTCGTACCATGGTGAAGAAGTCGACCTTGGTTGCCGCGGATTCTTCGCGGCGCTGCTGGTCGTTCTGGCCGGCCTTGGTCCGCAGGGGTGCCAGCACATCGGCCTCGACGCGCTCGGGTTCCCGCTGGAACAGCGCGTCGAACACAGCGATCAGTCGGGCCTTTTCGAGATCGCGGCCCAGGCAATAGCCATGGCCCACTTCGCCGCTGTCGAGGCGCACGGTTGCGCGGCTCACGGTCGCTTCGCCCAGATTGAACGGAGCGCCACCGCCGCCGGCGCGGCCGCGCACCATGACGAGCCCGGTTTCGGGGCCGCGCACGGCCCGGAACTCCGGTTTGCCGCTCCATTCCGTCCAGCGCTGCGCCAGCGCCGCACCCTCTGCCGCGGCCAGGGCATTCAATGCCAGCCGCCTTGCTTCTGTCGTCATATCGCTTGCCTCAACTTGTCTAATAAAATAGACAACATGGAACCTGATTCCGGTCTTAGGCGCCCCGTGTGAATTTGCAATGACAAAAATCATGTCCGCTTCCGATTCCCATCTCAGCGGTGTCGCGCTCTGGCGGCGCATTGCCGACGCCATCCGGCTCGACATTGTCGGCGGCAAGCGCCTGCCGGGCGAACGGCTCCCCGGAGAGACCGAACTGGCCGAGCGCTTTTCGGCCAATCGGCATACCGTCCGCCGGGCGCTCGCGGCCTTGCAGGCCGAAGGCGTCATCCGCACCGAGCAGGGCAGGGGCAGCTTTGTCGATCAGGCGCGCCGGGTCAGCTATCGCATCGGCAAGCGCACCAGGTTTTCGGAGAACCTGGCCGGGCAGGCGGGCACGATTTCGCGCCACATGCTGTCCTCGCGCCTCGAAAATGCCAATGCCAATGTGGCCGCGGCGCTGGGTATCCGGGCTGGCAACAAGGTGACGCGGCTGGAAACCGTATCCTCGGCCGACAACCGGCCCATGTCGCGCGCCAGCATCTGGCTGAGCTATGTGGCCTTCCCCGATTTCGCCACGCGTTTCGCGGAAAATCCGTCCATCACCGCCACGCTAGCAAGCTACGGCCTTGCCGACTATGCCCGTGCCAGCACCCGCATCTCGGCGCGCCACGCCGATGCCGATGAGACGGCGACGCTCAAGCTGGCCCCCGGCGCCATTCTGCTGGTGTCGGAGGCGGTCGATACCGATCTGGCGGGCAAGCCCTTGCTCTATGCGCTGAGCCGCTTCCCGGCTGATCTGATGGAGCTGGTGGTCTAGACCCGTTCCATCAGCGCTTGCCGCAGCAGGCCGACAAATTGCTCGCCGGCTTCCGGCAAGGGGCCGGAATTGTCGATCGCCCAGCTCAGCACATCGGAATGGGCGGCATCGACCTGGCGGGCGAGGCGCTGGCGGATGGCCTGCTCGTCCTCGCGGCCCCGCGCTGCCAGACGGCGGGCGATAATGTCGGGATTGGCCGAAATGGTTGCGACGATCACCCGCCGATAGCGGGCGGCTGCCTCCCCGATCACCTGGCGGGAGACATTGGCGACCACGACGCGTCCGGCGGCGATATCGTCGTCTATGGCACGAGGCAGACCATAGCGCAGGCCATGGGCGTGCCAATGAAGAGCCAGGCCGCCCGATTGGGCAAGCGCCTCGAATTGCGCTTCGCTCAGGCTGTCATGGTCTTCCGCCGCCCGGTCCGCGGGGCGGGTGACGACGCGGCGCACAAAGGTGAAGTCGCCGCTGTCCGCAAGCCGCTGGCGGGCAAATTCGATCAGCGAATCCTTGCCCGAGCCGCTGGGGCCGACCACGGCGACAAAGGCGCCGCTCTCCGGAAGCGCGTCACTCATATGACCCGCTTCCCTTCGCGCCAGACCGTGCGCACGATCGGCACACCATCCTGCACGCGGACGCGCACCAGATCGGCCCGTTTGCCCTGGGCGATCTCGCCCCGGTCATGCAGGCTCGCCGCCTCGGCCGGGTGCTTGGACACCAGCCGCACGGCATGGGGCAGGGTGATGGCGTCGACGCTGTCGCCCAGCGAGAAGGCCGCCTGCAACAGGCTGAAGGGGATGTAGTCGGACGAGAGAATATCGAGGAGCCCATGCTCGGCCAGTTCGCGCGCCGAGACATTGCCCGAATGCGAGGAACCGCGCACCACATTGGGTGCGCCCATCAATACCGCCATGCCAGCCTGGTGCGAGGCGCGGGCGGCCTCGACCGTGGTGGGGAATTCGGCAACATCGATGCCCTGGGCGATGGCTTCGTCGACATGGCCCAGCGTGGCGTCGTCATGGCTGGCCAGCACAATGCCATTGGCCTGGCAGAATTGGGAAATCGCCGCGCGATGCGGCCCGGCATGCCGTTCGGAGTCGCGAATGCGGCGGGCTGAAAAATCGGCCAGGGCCTGATCGCTCATCTTGAGCTTGCCCTGGTAATAGACCTTATAGGCGTCGAGATTGGCGAATTGGCGCTGCCCCGGCGCATGATCCATCAGCGAGGCCAGCCGCACCAGCGGATGGCTCTGCAATTGCTCGAACCCGCGCAGGCAATCGGGCGCCGAAACCTCGCAGCGCAGGTGGATGAAATGGTCGGCGCGCAGCCGGTCCGACGCCTTGCCGGCGGCAATGGCTTCGGCCAGCACCAGCATTTCGGTATCACCCATATCGGCCTGTTCGTCGGTGCCGACGCGCAGGGCATCAAAGACCGTGGTGATGCCCGAGGCCGCGACCTGAGCATCATGCGCCTGCACGGCGGCAATCGCGTTCCAGCGCACTTTGGGGCGCGGCGCATAGTGATTTTCGAGGTGGTCGGTATGGAGTTCCACGAGGCCCGGGATGATGTGATCGCCATCCATATCCTCGCCATGTGCCGATGCCGCTGAGATATCGGCGATGACGCCGTCGCGCAGCAGGATGGCGCCTTCGACGACTTCGTCGGCCAGGACGATCCTGGCATTGGTGAGAACGGTTTCGGCAGTGGAATTCATCGTCATGGATCAAGCAATCTTGCGTCGGCGTTGCGGGGTGAATTGGTGGCAGGACTGAACGAAGAACGGGGCATTGGGCTCCGGCTCGACGAAAAGGGCGGCTTGCCCGATATGCAGCGGCGCCGTAGCAAGGTCGCCGAAATGGCGCTGCAATACCAGTGCTACGTGATCACGTTCCAGCTCATCGATGGGGCCGGTCAGCGTCATGTGGAAGCGAAACTGCTCGAACACATTGGGATGCCCCCAATTGCGCAGATTATCGAATTGCTGGCCGGTAAAGCGTCCGATATCGCCGCGCGCCAGATCGAGATCGGTCATCGGGCTGCGATAGATATCGAAGGCGGTGACGAAATCGGCGGCCAGATCATTGAGCTCGGGTAGGGGCACTTCGGGCACCAGGGCGAAGGCGTTCTGGATCGGCACGATCCGCATGGCGGGAATGGTGATGGAGGGGATGCGCCGGCAGAAGCGGTCGAGCGCCGCCTGCACCTCGCCGATGTCATATTCGGGCGAGAGGCGGAACGGCGCCTTCAGCGTGCCATGAAAGCCGAAGCGGCGGGGCACGGCGGTGAGAAAGGCATGGTCGGTCTCCACCAGGCCTTCCACCGGCCAGCTGATGCGGGCGCCCGTATAGGGATCGCGCCGAAGCCATTGCGCCGCTGCAATCTGCAACGGATCATCGGCGGGAGGAACGAAATAGATCGCGCAACGCATGGCGGGCCCAAAGTGACAGCATTGGGTTACCTGAACTCTGTGACAGTTCGGCAAATGTCTAGTTTATTGCACAAGTTCTTTTGCTGGCGAAGCGGTCCCTCACCGCGCTTTTTTACGTCGCACCTGCCGCCCGGAGCCAAAGTGCGCTATCAGGCGCTTCGAGATCCGCGTTGAACACTGAAATCCCCACGATGAGCAATGTCCCGGCCCAGATAGAAAAGGACATGGCGGCGGCCAAGGACCGGCCTCCGGGCGATGCCGCGCTGATATTTGACGGTGTCTCCATGGTGTTTCCCGATGGCACCGAGGCGCTGAATCGGGTCGATCTGGTCATCGAATCCGGCGAGTTCGTTGCCCTGGTTGGGCCATCGGGCTGCGGCAAATCCACCCTGCTTAGGCTCGCTGCGGGCCTCGAAACGCAGACGGCGGGCGATATCTGGGTGGATCGGGACAGCCTGGGCTATACGTTCCAGGATGCTACGCTCCTGCCATGGCGCAAGGTGCTGCCCAATGTCGAGCTGCTGATGGAGCTGCGCGGTTTCGACCCCGCCGAACGCCGCCGCATCGCGCTGGAGCAGATCGAGCTGGTGGGGCTTACGGGCTTTGAAAACCACTATCCGCGGCGGCTGTCCGGGGGCATGAAAATGCGGGCGTCGCTGGCGCGCTCGCTGGCACTCAACCCGGCGGTGTTCCTGTTCGACGAGCCGTTCGGCGCGCTCGACGAAATCACCCGCGAGCGGCTCAATGACGAATTGATCGCGCTCTATGCGCGGCAGAAATTCACCGGGCTTTTCGTCACCCATTCTATTCCGGAGGCGGTTTATCTGGCGACCAAGGTGGTGGTGATGTCCAGGCGTCCGGGCCATATCCTCGCCAGCTTCGACATTGCCTTTCCCGAACCGCGCACGGCCGAGCTGCGCTACACCAGCCAATTTGCCGAAATCTGCGGGCAAATCTCGCTGGCTTTGCGCCAGGCGATGGAGGGCTAGGCGATGAACAACAAGCGTGCCATCGAACGTCACGCCGCGCGGCCATTGGCGCCCCGGCCAAGCGCTTCACGCCGCCTTGCCGCCTCGCTCCTGCCGCCGCTGGTCATGGGGGTGCTGGTCGTCCTCGCCTATATCTGGACCCGCTCGGGCCTTGAGCCGCACCGGCAATTCCTGATGCCGACGCTGGAGGGGCTGTGGAGCCAGGCCTTCAGCCGGCCCGACGTGCTGGTCCAATTGTTCAATGCGGCAATTACCACGCTATCCATCGCCCTGGCGGGCCTTGCTATTTCCATTCCCATCGGCCTGTTGCTGGGCGTGGTCATGTTCCGCTTCCAGGTCATGGAAAAGGCAATCTTTCCCTATCTCGTGGCGCTGCAATCCATTCCGATCCTGGCGATCATACCGCTGCTGCAATCGGCGCTGGGCTTCGGGTTTTTGCCCAAGGTGCTGATCGTGGCGCTCTTCACCTTCTTTTCCATTCCCACCACGCTCCTGCTCGGCCTGAGGAGCGTTGATCGCGCCATCATCGATCTGTTCCGTCTGCAAAAGGCCAGTTGGCCGACCATGCTGCTAAAGGCCGGCTTCCCCTCGGCGGCGCCGACGCTGTTTGCCGGATTGCGGATTTCGGCGGGGCTTGCGGTGGTCGGCGCCATCGTATCGGAACTGTTTTTCCTCTCCGGCCCCGGCGGGCTGGGGCAGATGCTGATCAACGCCAAGATCGATTTCAAATACGAACAGATGTATGCCGCATTGCTGGTGTCATCCGTGCTCTCGATATCAGTCTATCTGCTGTTCGCCTGGCTCGGGAACCGGCTGTTTTCGGAATGGCACGAGTCGGGTAGCCGCTAGCGCCCGCTGGAATTTAGAATGGGACCAAATCGATGAAGCTCAGGACAATCTTGCTTGCGCTGACCGCGCTCACCGGCGCTGCTCATGCCGACGAGCCCGGCGCTTTCGCCAAGGCGCATTACACCACGCCCCTGGCCGATGTGTGCCCCAATCCCTTCATCATCCAGAAGGATTGGCTGGCCCAGGCCGAGCATGGCGGGCTTTACCAGATGATCGGGGCAGGGGGCGAAATGTCCCAGGGCAAATATCAGGGCCCGCTGGGCACGACCGGGATTGACCTCGTGATCCTCGAAGGCGGTGGCGGCGTTGGCCTGGGCGATGGCGAAACCGCCTATTCCGCGCTCTATATGGGCAATTCCAAGGCCGGCATGCTGCCCCATCTCGGCTTCCAGGAGCTGGACAACGCCTTCATCTTTTCCAAGCAGTTTCCCGTGGTCGGCGTCGTCACGCCGCTCGATAAATCCCCCACGGCCCTGTTCTGGGATCGGGCGACTTATCCCGATGGCTTCAAGACGCTCGACGACCTCAAGGCCTTCGCCGCGTCCGGCAAGGGCAAGATCTATGTCTCGACCATCAAGCGCACCTTCGGCAAATATCTGGTCGACCAGGGCGTACCCGCCGATGTCTTCATCGAGGGCTATCGCGGCGATGGCGAGAATTTTGTGGTCAATAACGGCACCTGGCTCAACCAGGGTTTTGTGACCGGCGAGGTTTATAAATTCAGCCACGGCAATAATTGGGGCAAGCCGATCGATTATCTGCTGATGTCCGATGTGGGCTATGTGAACTATACCGGCATGCTCTCGGTGGCCACCAATCGCCTCGAAGAACTGGCGCCATGCCTCGAAAAGCTGGTGCCGATTATCCAGCAGGCCGAGGTGGATTATGTGACCGACCCGGCCGAGGTGAACGGGCTGATCACCGCCTTCAACGAGGCCGGCTATAGCGCGGGCTATTGGAAAACCGATACGGGGCTCATGACCTATGCCACCAAGGCGCTGGTCGATTCCGGCGTCATCTCCAATGGCAGCAATGACACGCTGGGCGATTTCGACATGGCGCGGGTGGGCGTATTGTTCGACCTGGTCAAGGGCGGGCTCGACGAACGCGCGGACCCGGACGTGACGCCCGAAAGCGTCGTCACCAACCGCTTTATCGATCCCTCGATCGGCCTCAAGTAATGGGGCAAGCCATCTTGCTCGATGGCGACGCGCTCGCTGCGCGCCTTCGGGGCGAGATGAAGGCCGATGCCGCCGGGCTCGTCGCCCGCGGCATCCAGCCGAAAATGGCCACATTGCTGGTTGGGGACGACCCGGCCAGCGCCAGCTATATCGCGCGCAAACATGCCGACTGCGCCGAAATCGGCATCGCGGCTGAGGATGTGCGTTTGCCTGCCGATATTGGTCCGGACGATCTCCTGGCTGAGATTGCGGCCCTGAATGCCGATCCAGCCGTGCATGGATTCATGGTCCAACTGCCCCTGCCAACGGGGCTCGACGAAGCGGCCATGCTGGAGGCTATCCGGGCTGACAAGGATATCGACGGCCTCCACCCCATCAATCTGGGGCGCCTGCTGGCTGGTCGCCCGGCCTTTTTGCCCTGCACGCCCGCCGCCATCCTGACCCTGCTACAGGCTTACGGCATTCCGCTGGCGGGAGCGGAGGTGGTTATTGTGGGCCGCGGCAATCTGGTTGGCCGGCCGCTGGCCATGCTGCTGTCCCAGCGCGGCATGGACGCCACCGTGACGCTGCTGCATAGCCAGTCCCGCGATCTGGCGGCAGCCATACGCCGCGCCGATATCGTCATCGCCGCCGCTGGTGTGCCCAATCTGATCACCGCCGAAATGGTCAGACCCAGCGCCGCAATCGTCGGGGTCGGGATCAGCTATGCCGATGGCGCAATGGTGTCCGATATCGCGCCCGACGTGGCGGAAATCGCCGGCTGGGTCACGCCACCGCATGGCTCGGTAGGCCCGCTGACGCGCGCGGCCTTGCTGGCCAATGTGCTGCGCGCGGCGCGATAGCCTAAGGCTCGTCCTGCACCTCATTGCCACCCGTCGGCTGATCCAGCCGTTTGCCTTTTGGATCATTCACCGGCCGCCCGAGGTCGTCGATATTGTCGTCGGCCTCGCCGCCATCCGGGCCCTGCTGCAAAAGGCCATCGGCCTCTCGCTGGCGCAGGCATTTTTCGAGCGCGGCAAACCAATATTCCTGCTCGCGCCCGAATGGGCGGCCGTCGTTTTCCCAAAGGAAATATGCCGTATCGCGCACGGCCGCCTCGAAATTCCTGTCGACCCATGGGTCGCCGTCATTGTTCGATTGCATCTGCCTGTCCTCGCTTCAGCAGGGTCGGTTCAGCTGCGGTCCTGGTCTTCCCGCTCATATTCACGCCGTGTCGCGGCTTCGGTATGGGCCTTTTCCGACAGCGATCGCTGCCGGTTGCGCCCCATGCCATAGATTATCGCCAATGCCAGCGCGACAGCGCCAAGCGTCAGCACGATCATCCAGAAAGACGGTCCAGAGCTCATGTCCGTATCTCCTCCTGGAGCAAACGAACTGGCGGCTTCATGGTTGCCCGATTATCGGCCTGATGCGGTTGAGCTTATGCCGCGAGGAAGGCCAGTGCCTTTGCCACGAACGCCTCGTGATACTGGAAAATGGCGCCGTGCCCGCCATCCTCATAGATCACCAGTTCGGCGTTTGGCAGGCGCTTGGCCAAGTCACGTGTATTGCTGGTGGGGACCATGCGGTCATGATCGCCGTTGACGGCCAGTACGGGTTGGGTGATGCGGGAGAGGTCGGCCGGGCGCTGCAGGCCGAACGCCTTGATCGCCTTGAGCTGCCGGCCAATGGCAGCAAGGGAGATCGGCTTGTCGCGGCCCTTGGTTCTTTCCTCGATGCGCGCCAGGAACGCTTTTGCCGCCTGCCGGCCGTTCGGCGTGCGGGTGAAGAACAGATAGGTCTTGGGGTCCTTGAAGGTCAGGGCGCCGCGGATGATGTCGAAAATGGTCAGGGAGGTGATCTTGTCGATGCCCGTGCCACCAGCCGGTCCCGTGCCGGCAAGGATCATCCTGCGCACCAGATGCGGGGCTTGCTGCGCAACCGATTGGCTGACGAATCCGCCCAGCGAGAGGCCGAGCAGATCGACCTCTTTCAGGCCCAGGGCAGTGATGAAGGCGATGGTGTCGCGCGCCATCTCCTCGACGCTATCGGGCACCGTGCCCTCCGACGCGCCCACGCCGCGATTGTCGAAGGTGATGACGCGCCGCTGCGCCGCAATGCCATCGACCACGCGCGGGTCCCAGTTGTCGAGGACAGCCGTCAGATGGGTCAGGAAGATGACGGGCACGCCATTGCGCGGCCCGAGGTCTCGATAGGCAAAGCGCGTGCCCCCGACATCTACGGTCTGGGTCGCTACATCCTGGTGGCGGGTCATGAGAGTTTTTCCTTGGGTTCGATATCGAGCGTCGCCAGCGCCTTGGCGGCAGCGGCGGCACTGGCGAGAATGCGCTGGGAGAGCTCTTCACCCTCGACGGCCCGAGCGAGCTCGAGCGCCCCGATAAGGGTGGAATAGATGGCCACCGCCGTGCCCTCGCGGTCTTTCATGCCGGCGGGCAATTCGGTGGCCAGCTGATCGACAAGCGCCATGACCCCCTGGGTATAGAGCGCACGAGTATCGCCGGGCTCGCGCGCGATCTCGGGCAGCAAGGCAGAGGAGGCGCAGCCGTGCCCCGGATCGTCGCGGTGCTGGGTGGAGAGATAGGCGTCGATCATTCCCGCTACGCCCACGCTTTGCAGAAGTTCGGCGATCTGAAGCGACTGCGCTTGCAGCGCCGCGCTGACGCTTTCCTGAACCAGCGCGGCCTTGGACGGAAAGTGCGGATAGAAGGCGCCATTGCTCAGCCCGGCATCCTTCATGATGCCGGCCAGGCCAGAGGCCGCGATGCCGTCAGTCCGGAAGCGCTCGCTGGCGACATCCAGAATTTTTTGCCGTGAAGCGTCCTTTCGACCCTTTTCGTACCGCATCGTCATTCCGTCTTTATCAGTTGCATTACGATCATAATATCATTAAGTGATCGTAATGCAATAGGCGATCGGCGCCGGAGTGACGCGCCTGACTTTTGAGAAAGCAGCACCATGAAAGCCTTTATCCTCGATGCTTATGGGAAGACGGCCAGGATGCGGTTCGGGGATATGGCCGAGCCCGTCATGGGAGACACTGACGTGCTGGTGCAAATCCATGCCGCGGGCGTCAACCAGCTCGACGCCAAGATTCGCGACGGAGAATTCAAGGCCATCCTGCCGTATCGGCCTCCATTCGTGCTCGGGCACGACATTGCCGGCACGGTGCTGCGCATCGGCGCCAAAGTGCGCCGATTCAGCGTTGGCGACGCTGTCTATGCGCGCCCGCGTGACCTGCGCATCGGCGCCTTTGCCGAGCAGATTGCCGTTGATGAGGCTGATCTGGCCATCAAGCCGGCCGCCCTCAGCATGGAGGAGGCGGCGTCCATTCCCCTGGTCGGGCTGACCGCATGGCAGGCGCTGGTCGAAATGGGCAAGATCGGCAAGGGCCAGAAAGTGTTCATCCAGGCTGGCTCGGGCGGGGTAGGGACGTTCGCCATCCAGCTTGCCAAGCATCTGGGCGCCACGGTCGCCACCACGGCCAGTGCCGCCAATGCCGATCTCGTCAAGGCGCTCGGGGCCGACGTCGTCATCGATTACAAGACCGAGGATTTTACCAAAATCCTCTCCGGCTACGATCTGATGCTCAACAGCCAGGACACCGAGACGCTCAAGAAGTCGATCGGCATTCTCAAGCCCGGTGGCATCGTCATTTCCATATCGGGTCCCCCCGATCCGGCATTTGCGCGCCAAAAAAGCCTGAACCTGCTTCTCAAGCTGGTGCTGCGCCTGATCAGCTCCGGCATCCGCAGGATGGCCCGGCGCGCGGGCGTGCGCTACGCCTTCCTCTTCATGCGCGCCAACGGCGCCCAGCTTGAGCAGATTACCGCGCTGCTCGACGCCGGCATCATCCGCCCGGTGGTCGACAAGGTCTTCCCATTCGCCCAAGCCAATGAGGCGCTCGACTACCTGGACAAGGGGCGGGCCAAGGGCAAGGTTGTCATCGCGATCAAATAGCCGGCAATCAGAGCGTGAATGCCTTCATGAAGCGGTCGCGGGAGCGTTCGATATGGATGCGCATGGAGCGTTCCGCCGCGTCAGCATCCCGATTTTCCAGGGCCGCGATAATGCTCTGGTGTTCGGCAATGGCGTCGCTGGTGACCCGGGCGTGGTAGAACAGCCGGAACAGATGCACATGGGTGTGCAGGCTGGCCAGCGTTTCCTGGATGAGCTCGTTGCCGCCGGCATGGGCGATCAGGTCGTGGAACTGGCTATCGAGCTGGGCGAACCGCCCATAGGCCTCCGCAACCGGCTCATCGCCCCGCACTTCCATTTCCGCGGCAAGCTTGACCAGCGATGCGCGGGCCTCCTCGCTCATGGTGAGAGCGGCGCGCCGGGCGGCGTGCGGCTCCAGCAGCAGGCGTAACTCATAGAGCTGCTCGAGGCGGGAGCTATCCATCTGATTGGCGGCGCTGTAGCCGATCAGATGGGTTTTCACCACCAATCCCTGTGCTTCCAGCCGCGATAATGCCTCGCGAATCGGGGTTTGCGAAACACCGAGTTCCCTAACCAGCCGATCGACCGAGATGCGGCCTCCAGGGGCGATCTCCCGCGACATCAGCTGGGCATAGATCGCGTTATACACTTCCTCGCCGAGCCGTGTCGGCCGCTTGAGCGGTGTCGTCTGGCCAGCTCGCCTCTCGTTCAAGATCATTTGGTCCGCATCCATCTTGGCTATTGACGCTCAAGCTGGATAGCACCATAGTCCGGCCCGTTCAATCAGATATCCGATCGGATTTGATATAGTGCCTGTCGTCGCTGAAATCGAAGCCCGCCAGATGGCGGAACGAGCGCTGGTCCAGGCAGGGGTGCCGGCAGGGCACGCAAAAGTGCAGGTTGACCTGTGGCTGGACGCTGATCTGCGCGGCGTTCCCTCCCATGGCCTGCTGCGGCTCGAGCGTTTGGTAGAAAGGCTGGCGGCGAAGCTGGCTGACCCTCGTGCGGTCGGTACCCACCAGTGGCAGGGTAGTGGCTACCTGCTGGTGGATGGGCAGAATGGGCTTGGTCCGGTCGTCGCCAATGCCGCCCTTGAGCAGATCCGGAAGCGGGCGCGAGAAACCGGCATCGCCATTGCCGCCATCAGCAATTCACAGCATCTGGGCATGCTCGCCTGGTATGCCGAACGCATCGCCCGGGACGGGCAGGCGGCCATCGTGCTATCGACCAGCGAGGCGCTGGTGCATCCCTGGGGCGGGCGTCAGGCGCTGCTGGGCACCAATCCCATCGCCATTGCGGTGCCGACCGGCGAGCGCGATCCCTTTGTCATGGACACGGCGACGAGCCGCGTTTCCATGGGCGAAATCCATGATTACGCCAACCGCCACGAGGCGATCCCGCCCGATTGGGCACTCGATGCGGAAGGCAAGCGGACCACCGATCCCGAAGCCGCCAAGCAGGGTGCCATTGCCCCATTCGGCCAGGCCAAAGGCTATGCACTTGGCCTGGCATTTGAACTCCTCGTCAGCGCCTTGTCCGGCGCGGCTCTCGGCACCGACGTGCATGGCACGCTTGATGCCACCCATCTGAGCAATAAGGGTGACGTCTTCATCGTCATCGACGGGCCGCGGACGGCGGGCCTTGCGGCCTATCTCGCACTGATCCGCTCCGCCGAGCCGGCGGAAGGTTTCGATCGGGTGCTGGTGCCGGGAGAGCGCGGCCGCGCCAATCGGGCGGAGCGACTGGCCAATGGCGTTCCGATCGCCGACGCGGTCTGGCAGCGCATTCAGCAATTGGCGCAACCCAGCGCCCAAGACCCACAGCGGGCAGTTTCATGACCACGATGTTTGCCATTTCTCGCCTGCCGCGAAACCTGGTGTTCGGCGCCGGGCAGCGCAACACACTGGCCGGCTATGCGTCCGCGTTGGGGCGGCGCGCTTTGGTGGTGACCGACGAACGTCTGGCCGCCGATGAGCAGTTTCTGACGCTGATGCAGAGCCTCACCGCAGCCGGCATCGAAACCGCCATTTACTCCGGCACCATAGCCGAACTACCGGCCTCCAGCATTCTCGATGGACTGGCGCAGGGGAAAGCCTTTGGCGCCGAACTGGTCATCGGCATTGGCGGCGGCAGTTGCCTCGACGCGGCCAAGACGATTGCCCTGCTGCTGACCCATGGCGGGCAGCCCTCGGACTATTACGGCGAGTTCAAGGTTCCCGGCCCGATCCTGCCGCTGATCGCCATGCCGACGACCGCCGGCACCGGCTCGGAAGTGACGCCGGTTGCGGTGGTGTCCGATCCGGAGCGCGCGGTGAAAGTGGGCATTGCCAGTCCGCACCTCATTCCGCACACGGCCATCTGCGACCCCGAACTGACTTATACCTGCCCGCCGGGGCTGACGGCATTTTCCGGCGCCGATGCGCTGACCCATGCCATCGAAGCCTTCACCAATCTGCGGCGTCCGGTCGATGCGAGCACCGTGCATGAGCATGTTTTCGTCGGCAAGAACGCCTTTTCCGATCAGCACGCCCTTGAGGCCATCCGGCTGATTACCCGCAGTCTTGAAGCGGCCTGCCGGGACGGCAGCGATCGCGCGGCCCGCGACGACCTGATGATGGGCTCGACGCTTGCCGGGCTGGCTTTCGGCACCGCTGGCACGGCTGCGGCGCATGCGATACAATATCCGGTCGGCGCGCTGACCCATACCCCGCACGGCATGGGGGTGGCCGCGATGCTGCCCTATGTCATGGAATTCAACAAAGGGCACGCCGAGGCCGAAATGGCCGAAATCGCCGACGCCATGGGCGTAGGCGCGGGCCTCGGCCAGGCAGACAAGGCCGCCGCCGCCATCGACGCCGTGACCAGGCTCTTCGCCACCATCGGCATCCCCGCTTCGCTCCACGATATGGGCGTCACCCAGGACAAGCTGGCCTGGACGGCCGAAGCCGCCATGGGGGCCACGCGCCTGGTCAAGAACAATCCGCGCCCGCTCGACCAGGCCAGCATGATGAAACTCGTCACCGCCGCCTTTGCCGGCGACCGCACCGCGCTTCGGCGCTCTGCATAGGACACAAAATGAACCAGCATATTCAATTTCCAGGCTTGAGCTTCGACCCGGCAAAGCTGCCTTCCGACCTCTGGATCGAAGGCAAGTGGCGCGATGGTCGCGGCGGCAAGCGCATCGATGTTCTCGACCCATCGACGGGCAAGGTCATCACCAGCGTCGCCGACGCCTCGATCGACGACGCCATGGACGCCGTGGCCGCCGCCGACAAGGCCGCGGCCGGCTGGAAAGCCACGGCGCCGCGTCAGCGCGCCGAAATCCTGCGGCGTTGTTTCGAGCTGATGATCGAAAAGCGCGACATGCTGGCCGAACTGATCAGCCTCGAAAACGGCAAGTCGCTCTCCGACGCCAAGGGCGAGGTGACCTATGCGGCCGAGTTCTTCCGCTGGTTTTCGGAAGAGGCGGTTCGTCTCAATGGCGATATCTACACCGCCCCCAGCGGCGCCAACAAGATCGTCGTCGAGCACCAGCCGATCGGCATCGCGGTGCTGGTCACGCCCTGGAATTTTCCGGCCGCCATGGCGACCCGCAAGATCGCTCCGGCTTTGGCCGCCGGCTGCACCGTCATCCTCAAGCCCGCAACCGAAACGCCGCTCACCGCCTATGTGCTGGCCGAGATCTATCGCGAGGCGGGTGTGCCGGCCGGTGTGGTCAATGTGCTGACCACTGCGCGTTCCGGCGCGACGGTCAGCGCCATGCTGCACGATTCCCGCGTGCGCAAATTGTCCTTCACCGGATCGACCGAGGTGGGGCGCAAGCTGCTGCGCGAGGCGGCCGACACCATCATTTCCTGCTCCATGGAGCTGGGCGGCAATGCGCCATTCATCGTCTTCGACGATGCCGATCTCGACGAGGCGCTGGACGGCGCCATGATCGCCAAGATGCGCAATGGCGGCGAAGCCTGCACCGCGGCGAACCGCTTCTACGTGCAGAACGGTATTCTCGAGGCCTTCTCCAAGGGCCTGACCGACCGCATGGCGGCGCTCAAGGTCGGGTCTGGATACGACCCCCAGACCCAGTGCGGCCCCCTCATCAATCAGGACGCGGTGGACCGGATCGGTGGCCTCGTCGATGAAGCCGTCGCCAAAGGCGCGCGCATTCTCGCGGGCGGCAAGGCTTCGGGCGGGGAGGGGTTCTATTTCCCGCCAACCGTGATGACCGGCGTCCCCGGCACGGCCAGCATCACGCGCGAGGAAATCTTCGGGCCGGTTGCAGCCATCACCAGCTTTGCCACCGAAGACGAGGTCGTCGCGGCGGCAAACGACACCGAATATGGGCTGATTGCCTATGTCTATACCCGCGACATCGGTCGCGGCATGCGGGTTTCCGAGCGCCTGGAAAGCGGCATGGTCGGTCTCAATCGGGGGCTCGTGTCAGACCCCGCGGCGCCCTTCGGGGGCGTCAAGCAAAGTGGTCTGGGCCGTGAGGGCGCACACCACGGCATCATGGAGTTCTGCGAAACCAAATATATCGCCGTGAGCTGGTAACCACCGGTTCTCACGGCACGGAGGAGGACGTGCAGTGAAGATTACGAAAGTCGAGACGTTCCAGCTGGCCTTTGACGAGAGCAAGCCGAACAACCGGTCTGCCTTTGTCAGGATTGAAACCGAGGACGGGATATTCGGCATGGGCGAGGCATCACCCATGCAGGGAGGCCTGGCGTCGCTGACCATCATCGCCCATGACATGGCGCCGTTCCTGCTCGGCAAGGATGCGCTCGATCATGCCGTCCTGCTCGACACGCTCTACCACAAATGCATCAAGCTGGGCCCCGAAGGGGCAACCACCGGCGCCCTGGCGGCGCTCGATATCGCGCTGTGGGACCTCAAGGGCAAGCTGCTCGGCCAGCCGATCCATAAGCTGCTGGGCGGCGCCTGGCGCACCAGCCTCACCTGTTACGCCTCGGTGGGCGGCAATGCCTGGCGCACCGTCGACCAAGTGGTCGAAGTGGTCGAGCGCCGCGTCGCCAAAGAGAAACCGGCAGCGGTCAAGATTCGCTGGGACGGCGACCGCACCAAGCTCGACGTCGATATTCCCGGCGACATCGCCAAGGCCAAGGCCGTTCGCAAGGCTTTGGGAGACGACTTCGTGCTCGGGTTCGACGCCAATAACGGCTATTCGGTCGGCGGCGCCATGCGCGTCGGGCGGGCGCTCGAAGACCTCGGCTTCACCTGGTTCGAAGAGCCGGTGCAGCACTACCACATCTCGGCCATGGGCGAAGTCGCCCAGCGTCTCGACATCACCGTCTCGGCGGGCGAGCAGACCTATACGCTGCAGGGCCTCAAGGACCTGATCAATGCCGGCGTGCGCATGGTGCAGCCCGACATCGTCAAGATGGGCGGCATTACCGGCATCATGCAATGCGCCGCCATTGCCTATGCGCACGGCGTCGATCTCGTGCCGCACCAGACGCAGCCCTCGCTTGGGCACCTCGCCAACCTGCACGTGCTGTCCACCATCATGCATCTCAACAAGCCGGTCGAACTGGCGGATGGCTGGGAGCGCGCCGGGAGCATCTTCACCAACCCATCCGAGCCCAAGGACGGCTTGTTCCATCTACCCACCGGGCCCGGCCTGGGCGCGCAATTCAATGCCGAAGAACTGAAGCGGAGAAGCATCCCCATCTCCGCATGACGCCACATCAAGGGAGGAGAACCTTATGGCCCTGTCGAGACGACGATTTCTGATCAATGCCGGTGCCGCCGGCGCTGCCGCGGGCATCGGGCTGCATATGCCCGCTGCCTTCGCGCAGGAGAATGTGCTGACCATAGCGCTGGCAGCGCGCGCGCCAACGGGGGTGAACCCGCAGCAGACGGGCCTCACCGGTGGTGACAACTGGGCCATATACCAGATCTTCAACACGCTGGCCCGCAACCCCGATGGCAAATTTGCCACCCGGCCCGAAGAGTTCGAGCCGAGCCTGGCCGAAAGCTGGGAAAGCTCGACGGACGCCAAGACCTGGACTTATAAGCTGCGCCAGGGCGTGCAATTCCACAAAGGCTATGGCGAGATGACGTCGGAAGACGTGCTCTTCACCTTCGGCCGCCACCTCGATCCTGAACTGGTCACCGGGGGTAAGGTCAACTTCAACAATATCGCCTCCGTCGAAGCCCCCGACGCCTATACCGTGGTGTTTACGCTGAAGCGCCCCGATCCGCTTTTCAACGGTTCGGCCATTTCGACGCTGCCGGCCTCGATCCTGAGCAAGAAGGCCTTCGAGGAAAAGGGCGAGGGGTTCAATCGCGACCCGATCGGCACCGGCTCCTATCAGGTCGAAAGCGTCAACGACACCGCCGGCATAACGCTGGTGGCATTCCCCGAGCATTTCGGCGAACAGCCGGCCACGGCCAAGCTGATCGTTTCCTTCATTGCCGACACCACGGCGCGCACGCTCGCCTTTGCGTCGGGCCAGGTCGACATGATCGAAGGCGTCCGCTCGCCAGGCTGGATTCCATCCATGCAGCAGCGCTCGGCCGAGACCATCTTCGACGCCACGGTTCCGGGCAGCTTCAACATGTTGCATCTCAACCTGACACGGAAGCCGCTCGACGACCTGCGCGTGCGTCAGGCCATTCGCTACGCCATCGACAACGAGGCCCTGGCTTCGGCCTATGGCCCGCTGGCCAAGCCCATGGTGGGCATCATCGCCTCCGAATTCCAGGGCTCGGTGACCAAGGAAGAACTGCCGCCGGAACTGCAATACAATTACGATCCGGAAAAGGCCAAGGCGCTGCTGGCCGAGGCCGGCTTCCCGAACGGCGTCGAAATCCCGTGCTACACTAGCCAGCGCGAAGACTACGCCGCCATCATGCTGATGATCCAGGAACAGCTCCGCGCGGCAGGCATCACCCTGGCGCTGGACATTATCGACCACACGGCCTTCCACGCCGAAAACCGGGTCGACAAGAACGGCATGCCGCTCAACTCCTCGAGCTATGGCCCGGTGCCGCTCAACGTGTTCCTGCAACAGGTTTCCGCCGGTGCCGAAGTCAAGGCGGACGGTACGGGGCAGGGCAATTTCAGCCATTACGGCGTGACGATTCCCGGCATCGACGACCTCCTGGCCCAGGCGCAGGACGAAGCCGATTTCGACAAGCGCACCGCCCTGATCAAGGACATCGAGAAAAAGCTGCTCACCGACCTGCCGGTCATGGGGATCATCACGCTGAGCTACGTGATCGCCCGCAATCCGCGCGTCGATCTCGGCTTCCCGGTCGAGGGCGGCTACGCCTATTGGCCACTCAACAAGGCCAAGCGCACGGCCTGAAAAAACCGGCGTGCCTCACAGCACGCCGGCCCTCACGGTGATGCAACGCTAAACAATGAGCGGTCGCCGCGGGTCAAGCGGCGGCTGGCACCGACAATCGGTGGGAGGTGAGATTGGCGAGATATTTGTTACTGAGACTGGCAGACGCGATACCGACCGTGTTCCTCGTGCTGCTGCTCGTCTTCATTGCCATGCGCATCCTGCCTGGCGATCCGGCGATTGCCGCGCTGGGCGATATGGCGACGCCCGAGCAGCTCCAGCTCTTCCGCGATCGGATGGGGCTAAACGATCCCCTGTGGCTGCAGTTCTTCAACTTCGTCAAAGGGGTGTTCACGCTCGATCTGGGCAATTCGATGATGAGCAACCAGAACGTGGTCGGCCTCATCCTCTACAATCTGCCCTATACGATCGAGCTGACCATTGTGGCCATGCTGATGGGCCTGCTGGTCGGCGTTCCGCTGGGCGTCCTGGCGGCCACCAACCGCAACAAGCTGCCCGATAGCGGCGTCCGCGTCTTCTCGCTGATCGGCTATGCCATACCCGATTTCTATCTCGGCGCGCTGCTGCTGATCACCTTTGCCCTGAATCTCGGCTGGTTCCCCATCAATGGCGGCGGAACGGACTTCGCCAGCCGCATGTATCACGTGTTCCTGCCGGCGCTGACGCTGGCCTTCGTCAAGGCGGCCTTCATCGGCCGGTTGACCCGAACGTCGCTGCTCGAAGTGTTGAGCAAGGACTATGTCCGCACGGCCAGGGCCAAGGGCGCCAAGGAAAGCCGCGTCATCTACCGGCATGGCCTGCGCAACGCCCTGTTGCCACTGACCACCGGCCTCGGCCTCAGCACGCTGGCGACCCTGTCCGGCTCGGTCGCCATCGAAATGGTCTTCAATCGTCCCGGCATCGGCAAGCTTTTGATCAGCGCCATCGCCGAACGCGACTACGCGGTCATCCAGGGCGGCGTGGTGGTATTCGCCATGTTCGTCGTGGTGATCAACCTGCTGATGGACCTCCTCTACATCGTCGTCGATCCTCGCATAAGGATGAAGTGATGACCGCGCTTTCCGAACAGTCGCCCCATCTGCTGGCCCCCGAGCCCAGCATTTTCCGCAATATCCGCGATGTGCTGCTGGGCCGTCCCGGCACGATCGTGGCGGTCATCATCATTCTCGCGCTGGTCTTCGTCGCCGTGTTTGCGCCAATCCTGGCGCCCTATGATCCGCTGACCCAATCCATGCTCAAGATCAACCGGACGCCGAGCTGGGAAAACTGGCTGGGCACCGATCAGTTCGGCCGCGATGTGCTGTCCCGCATGATCTATGGCTCGCGCAATTCGCTGATCTTCGGCCTGATTTCGCCCTTCTGCGCCGCGATCATCGGCAGCACGCTGGGCGTCATTGCCGGCTATTTCGGCGGCATCGTCGATCGCGTGATCTCGCGCGTGGTCGACCTCCTGCTGGCTTTCCCCGAGCTGCTGCTCGCCATCATGATCGCGGCCGTTCTCGGCGGCGGCTTCTGGAACGTCATCATCGTCATCACCATCGCCTTCGTGCCCGGCTTTGCCCGCGTCGCCCGCGCTCAGACCCTTTCGGTCAAGCACGAGCCCTATGTCGAGGCAGCCATTTCTGTGGGCGTGCGCACGCCGGTGATCATCTTCCGGCACATCATCCCCAACATCATGGCCCCCATCGTGGTGCTGATGATGCTGTGGGTCGCCTCGGCGATCCGCCTCGAAGCCTCGCTGAGCTTCCTTGGTATCGGCACCCAGCCGCCCAATCCGAGCTGGGGCAACATCATCAAGGATGGCCTCAACAATATCTTCGGGTCGCCCTGGCCGATCATCGGCGCCGGCGCGGCGATCACGCTCGTCGTTCTGGCCTTCAATCTGGTCGGTGATGCGGTGCGCGATGCGCTCGACCCGTCCACGTCCCAATGAAGCCAAGGAGCCCTTCGATGAGTGAACTCGGCTTCGACACAGCCTCGATCCCAAATAAGCCCGCGGCCGACCCCGTTCTGGCCGTCTCCGACCTCAAAACCGCCTTCCAGACCAAGACCGGCTGGATCGAAATCGTCAAAGGCATTTCCTTCGAGATCGGTGCCCGCGAGACCCTCTGCGTGGTCGGTGAATCCGGTTCAGGCAAAAGCGTCACCGCGCTGTCGATCATGCGCCTGCTCGATCCCACCGCCAGCCGCATCCAGGGTTCGGTCAAGCTCGGCGGGCGCGAACTGCTCACCCTGCCGGAACCGCAGATGCGCGAGGTGCGCGGCCGCCAGATCGGCATGATCTTCCAGGAGGCGCTGACCAGCCTCAATCCGCTGGCCACCGTCGGCAACCAGATTGCCGAGACATTGATCATTCACGGCCAGATGGAAGGCGCCGCCGCCCAGGCGGAGGCGGTCCGCATGCTGGAAAAGGTGCGCATCCCCGCGGCCAAGGCGCGCGCCGGTGAATTGCCGCACAACCTGTCCGGCGGCATGCGCCAGCGCGTCATGATCGCCATGGCGCTGGCCTGCAAACCTCAGCTCCTGATCGCCGACGAGCCGACCACCGCGCTCGACGTGACCATCCAGGCCCAGATCCTGCAGCTCATCAAGCAGTTGCAGCAGGAGGAGGGGATGGGCGTGCTGTTCATCACCCACGACATGGGCGTCGTCGCCGAGATCGCTGATCGCACCGTGGTGATGCTGGGCGGGCAGGTGGTGGAACAGGGGCCGACCGAGGCAATCTTCAATGCGGCCCAGAGCGCCTATACCAAGACCCTGATCGCCGCCGTTCCACGCCTGGGCTCGATGAAGGGCAACGGCCAGCCGGAGCACTTCCCGGTCGTCGATCGCAAGTCGGGCGTTCTGCGCGTTGCCGAACCGCGCCCAGACACCGTCAAGCATGACAGCCCACCGGTCCTG
The DNA here is from genome assembly GCA_035565135.1 of Devosia sp. Lineage (GTDB taxonomy): Bacteria > Pseudomonadota > Alphaproteobacteria > Rhizobiales > Devosiaceae > Devosia. Next base: position 43,280 of record DATMSY010000045.1, on the reverse strand, counting down.
TCGGTCAAGAACCTCGTCAAGCGCTTCGATCTTGGCGCTAGTTTCTTTGGCACTGTGCATGGCCGCGTACATGCCGTGGAGAATGTCTCCTTCGACCTCCAGCCGGGCGAAACCCTGTCGCTGGTGGGTGAATCCGGCTGCGGAAAATCGACCACCGGCCGTGCCATCATGCGCCTCACCGAACCGCAAGGCGGCGAGATCAGCATCGATGGCCAGGATATCATGGCCATGGATCGCGCCCGCATGCGCGACATGCGCCGCAACATCCAGATGATCTTCCAGGACCCCTTCGCCAGCCTCAACCCGCGCATCCGCGTCGGTGACGCTGTCGCTGAGCCTTACCTGACCCACAAGCTGGGCACCCGGCAGCAGGCGCGGACCAAGGTAGCCGAATTGCTCGAGCAGGTCGGGCTCGACCCCGAAGTCGCCAACCGCTACCCGGCGCAATTCTCCGGCGGCCAGCGCCAGCGCATTTGCGTCGCCCGCGCCCTCTCGCTCGAACCAAAGGTCATCGTCGCCGACGAATCCGTCTCGGGCCTCGACGTGTCGATCAAGGCCCAGGTGGTCAATCTGCTGCTCGACCTGCAGCAGAAATTCGGCCTGTCATACCTGTTCATCTCGCACGATATGGCCGTGGTGGAGCGCATGAGCCACAAGGTCGCCGTGATGTATCTCGGCGAGATCGTCGAGATGGGTCCGGCCGCCGCGGTGTTCAAAAATCCGCAGCATCCCTACACCAAGCGCCTCATTGCGGCCGTGCCAATTCCCGATCCATCACGCCGCAACAAACTGCGGGAGATCGTCACCGACGAAATCAAGAGCCCCATCCGCCCGGCCGACTACGTCCCGCCACAGCGGACCTACACGGCAGTGTCTCCCGGGCACATGGTGCAGGACTGGGCCGACAACTGGCAGGTCTAGCGCCTAGTCGAGGCGCTGACCCTCCGCGTCGAAGAAATGCAGCTTGTCGGGGATGGGGCGGAGGTTGAGCCGCTCGCCGGGGCGCATGTCGAGGCGGTCCTTGAAGACAGCGGTGACCTGCTGGCCGTTCACGCGGCTGAGGACCAGGGTTTCCGAACCCGTGGGTTCGACCACCGCCACTTCGCAATCGAGCGCGCCGGCGCCAAGCTCGAAATGCTCGGGGCGGATGCCGCAGGTAACGGCGCCTTTCGGGCGGCGCTGGGTTTCCAGCGTAACGCCGCCGGGCAGCTGGAAGCCCCGCTCGGTCATTTCGCCATTGAGGAAATTCATCGATGGCGAACCGATAAAGCCGGCCACGAAGATGTTTGCTGGCGTGTCATAGAGTTCGAGTGGTGTGCCGATCTGTTCGATCCGCCCATCGCGCATGACGACGATGCGGTCGGCCAGCGTCATGGCTTCGACCTGGTCATGGGTCACATAGACGGTCGTGGTGCCAAGCCGCTGATGCAATTCCTTGATTTCCGACCGCATGACCACGCGCAGCTTGGCGTCGAGATTGCTGAGCGGTTCGTCGAACAGGAAAACCTGCGGATTGCGCACGATGGCGCGGCCCATGGCGACGCGCTGCCGCTGGCCGCCCGACAATTGCCGGGGATAACGGTCCAGCAGATGTTCCAGCCCAAGGATTTTGGCAGAATCGGCGACCTTGGTGGCGATCTCCTGCTTGCTCGCGCCCTTGAGCTTGAGCGCAAAGCTCATATTGTCCGCGACACTCATATGCGGATAAAGCGCGTAGGACTGGAACACCATGGCGATATCCCGCTCCTTGGCGGGCAAATCGGTAACCAGCCGGTCTCCAATCCACATCTCGCCCGAGGTGATGTCATCGAGCCCGGCGATCATGCGCAACAGGGTGGATTTGCCACAGCCCGAGGGGCCGACCAGCACCAGGAATTCGCCGTCCGCGACGTCGATCGAGACGGATTTGAGCACTTCGACGGCGCCAAATTGCTTGGCGACGGAATCGATTTTCACTTCGGCCATGAGGGTCCTCCCAGGGGCAGCAGATCACGCGGCGTCACGCGCAATTGCACCGGATTGTCGAGTGTTTCGGACGCGTCCGCATCGTGAGCGGCGCCATTTGGCGTCTTGGCCGGCAGGTGCCGGTCGAGGAAATTATCGGTCAGTGTGTGGAAGAGGTCGCGGGCATCACGCCGCACGAAATGGGACGCGCCACGCACCACTGTCACCTCGGCCCCCAGGCCGCGCAGGATGGCGCGGTGATTGGCCGTGAGGCCAATGCGGATTGTGCCGGTGAGACACTGGACCGGGATGCCGACCCCGATGAGTTCGGCGACAAGCGTCGGCCAGCCGCGCGAGGGGATGACGTGGCCATTGGCGACGAGGGACAGGTCGGTATCATCCTTGGCGCGCGCCCAGGCGGCGAGCTCATCCTCGGGCCATTGCGGAAAGATCGCGCGGATTTCCGCGATGCGGGCCGCAGGGGGCAGGGACTTGAGGCGGGACAATTCCGCGCCGGCCCGCTCGGCAACAGCCGGGTCCTGAAACTGTGTAATCGGCAGGCGCCAGAACGGGTCTTCGAGGATCACGGCCCGGATGCTGCCGATGAGACGTGCCGCAACCGCTGCTGCGGCAGCCCCGCCGGCGGAGTGCCCGAAGAGAATGAGGGGCGCGGTCTGTTCGATTGGTGCCGCGTCCAACGTCGCCAGAATGTCCTCGACGATCACATCGCCCGCGTGACGGTCCAGCAGATCGCTCGACCAGCGCGGCGAAGCGCCGTGCCCTCTTGGGTCCACGCCCAGGACATTAAAGCCGCGGCCTGCCCAATGGCCTAGCGTGGGTAGCAGCGCCTCGACCGACTCCATCAGGCCGGGCAGGGCAATGATGGTGCCGCGCGCCTCACCCGCCGACCGCAGCCATAGCGTGCTGAGGCCACTCACGGGATAAGCTCGGGGAAGGCGAGGGGCTGCCCGGCAACGATGCGGCTGAGTTCGCTGGCAATATGGGCGCCCATCCGCCCGATCTCGGGGCCCATGGAGCCCGAAATATGCGGCGTCAGGAACACATTGGGCAGCGCGTAAAGCGGGTGATCCCGCGGCAGCACTTCGGGATGGGTGACATCGAGAATGGCGTCGATCCGGCCGGTCGAGAGTTCCGCGACCAGAGCATCCTGGTCCACGATTGCGCCGCGCGACGTGTTGATCAGCGTCGCCCCGTCCCGCAGCAGCGCCAAATGGCGGGCTGTGATCATGCCTTGCGTCGCGGCATTGAGCGGCGGATGCAGGCTGACAATGTCGCTCGTCGCCATCAGCGCGTCGAGCGACACCAGTTCGGCCCCCAACCGCTTGGCTTCGGCGGGGTCGATATAGGGATCGAACAGTTTGACCGAGACCTCAATATCACCCAGCCGCTCCATGACGATGCGGCCAATGCGCGAGGCGCCGACAATGCCGATCATCTTGCCCCGATTGCCGGCTTCGGGAAATTCCACCTCCCGATGCACGAAATCGCGCCGCTCGCGATAGAGATTATGGATGCGGAAGGTCTGCTTGTTAGCCAGGATGATCATGGCAAAGGTGAATTCGGCGACCGGAATGGCGTTGATCCAGCCGGCATTGGATAGCTGGATGTCGCTGCGCAGCGCGGCCGGCAGGAAATGGGCCGCCTGGCCGCCGGCATGCAGCACATAGCGCAGGTTTGGCGCCGCTTCGATCTGCTCCGCGGTCAGTTGCGGGGCGCCCCAGCCGGTCACCAACACCGTAGCCTCGGCCAGGGCGGCGCGGGCGGTATCGGAGGTCAGATCGGCGAACGGAGCCGGGTTCAGGGCCTTCGCGCCGGTGGCGGTGAGGGCCGCGAGCTCGGGGCCGAACAACATGTCCGCCACATGCGGCGGATCGAGCAGAACCATGAAGCTGATAGCGGCCGAATCTGGCTGTGTGCTGGGCGCCGATATCGGGGCCGACCGTTCCCTTGTGAGCATGAAGTTCCGTCGTCTTTCGGTTTCACTGCGTTCAAATACACATGTGAAACTAGTTACACGAATGGAGCTTGGCAAGCCCGATTACGCTTTGGGGCGGATTGCGGAGTCGCGTTTCATGAACTGAACGGGCAGCAGGACATGCTCGGGCGGAGCGAGATCCAGGGCGATTTCCGCGGCGCGCACGCCCAGGTCGAAGAAGGGGGGCCGCACGGTGGTGAGCGCCGGCGTGAGGTCGCCAACGATAGGCGCATCGTCAAATCCCACGATGGAAAGTTCCTCGGGCAGCCTGATCCCCAGCGCTCTTGCGGCCCGATAGGCGCCGATGGCGATATTGTCTGTCATGGTGACGATGGCCGTCACGGCTACGCCGGAACGCAGCAACTCATCCGCCGCGCGGGCACCGTCGGCCTCCAGATTCGCGGCGGTGCGGACCAGCGAGGGATCGATCGCGATATTGTGGCGTCGCAGGGCCTCCTCATAGCCGCTCAATCGCAGCTCGGCCGTGGTCATGCCGCGGCCTTCGCCAATATAGGCGATACGCCTGTGCCCAAGCCGCACCAACTCGTCCACGGCGGCACTAACGCCGGCCGACTGATCGTAATTCACGCTGACCAGGTCAGGATGGCTGGCAATCGGCGGCCGGCCGCACAGAATCAGCGAGGCATTGACCTGCGCCAGGTCCCGCGCATAGCCGGCCGCCCGCTCGTCGAATGAGGCATCGCTTTCGGTCGAACCGACCAGCAGCACGGATCTGACCCGCAATTCGCGCAGAATCCGGATCAGGTCGCGTTCGCGTTCCGGGTCGCCTTCGGTGGCCGACATCAGCACCATATGGCCATTGCGGCCGGCAATGCTTTCGACCCCCGCTGCAATGGCTGCGAAGGTCGGCCCGATCATGGCGCGCACCACAAAGGCAATGGTCTGCTGACCCCGCCCCATCATGGCCCGCGCCAACCCGTTGACGACATAGCCGAGTTGTTCCGCCGAGGCCAGAACACGCGCCTTGCTCTCGGCGTTGACGTTGGGATTATCAGCGAAAACCCGCGATGCCGTGGCCACCGAAACCCGTGCATGCGCCGCCACATCCCGCAGGTTCACGGCTGTTACCCGGTCCGGTCCACGGGTGCCGCGCGAGGGTTTTTTGTCGCTGTCTCTGGTGCTCATGATCGACATTTACAGCCTCGCTTGACTTGTGTCGACGCGTGACCTACGTTTTTGTGAAACTAGTTACACGTAAACGTCGAGGAGGGCGCCGTGCAACAGCCAGCCGCCACAACGCGCAAAAAGCGCCGGACATCACCCGCAGATTCGCTGGCATTGCTGCTGCTGGCGGCGCCCGGCATCGTCTGGTTCGTGGTCTTCGCCTATGGCCCGATGGCGGGCCTGGTCGTCGCCTTCAAGAACTTCAATATCCGCGACGGCATCTTCGGCAGCCCGTGGAATGGCTTCGCCAATTTCCGCTACTTCCTGAGTAGCGGCGATGCCTTCAACATCGTCGCCAATACCCTCATCCTCAATGCGCTGTTCCTCAGCGCCTCGCTGTTTGTGGGCCTGCTGCTGGCGCTGATGCTCAACGAAATCCGGGGCCAGTTCTACCGGCGCTTCATGCAGTCGACGATCTTCTTTCCCTATTTCGTCTCGCCCATCGTCATCAGCCTGATGCTGCAGGCGATCCTCTCCGGGGTAGGCGGGCGCGGCGGCATGCTCAATGACATGCTCAACGTATTCGATCTGCCGCAACTGAGCTGGTACACCACGCCCGGCGCCTGGCCGTGGATTTTGACGATCGTCAAGGTCTGGCAATTGGGCGGCTATACCTCGGTGATTTTCCTCGCGGCGATCACCTCGATTTCCGAGGAAATCTACGAGGCCGCCGCCATAGACGGCGCCAGCCGCGCACGCATGGCGCTCTCCATCACCGTCCCGCTGCTGCTGCCGACCATGGGCATCCTGATCGTCCTGGGCGTGGGCCGTATCTTCTTCGGCGACTTCGCCACCATCTACGCCATCGTCCAGGACAACGGCATCCTGTTCCCCACCACCGATGTCATCGACACCTATGTGTTCCGCTCGCTGCGCACCATCGGCAATTTTGGCACCACCGCCGCTATCGGGCTGTTCCAGTCCGTCGTCGGCTTCGTCTTCGTCACCATAGCCGTGCTGGTCCAGCGCCGCTTCCAGAAAGAAAGCGCCATCCTGTGAGCAGCATCGGTTACGCCCCCAGTCTGTCCGGCCAAAAGGCGGCCTCTGCCCAGTCCGCCGCCATGCCACGCCGCCGCCGCAAGCTGCACCGCGCCAGCGAGCCCTTTACGCTCGTCAGCTATGTCAGCGTCTCCATTTTCGGGCTGTTCTGCCTCATTCCGCTCTGGATGATCATCGCGGGCTCGCTGACCGATGAATCCGCTTTGGCCCGCACCGGCTACAGCTTCTGGCCGCAGCCCTTTTCGCTCACCGCCTATCAGCTGCTGTTCAGCGGCCAGTCGCTGTTCGGCGGCTATGCGGCCTCGCTGTTCATCACCATCGTGGGCACGGCGCTTTCGGTCTATTGCACCGGCTCGCTGGCCTGGGTCATTGCCCGGCGCCTGCCGCTGGTCAGCCGCCCGCTCACCATCTTTTCCTATATCCCCATGCTGTTCCATGGCGGGCTGGTGCCGCTCTACCTGCTGGTCACGCAGGTCTTGAGCCTCACCAATAGCTGGTTCGCCGTCATCCTGCCGATCATGATGGCGCCCTTCCTGGTCTTTGTCGCGGTCAGCTTCTTCCGCCAATTGCCCGAGGAAGTAATCGACGCTGCCCGCATCGATGGGGCAGGGGAATTGCGCATCTTCTTCCAGATCGTGCTGCCGCTCTCCAAGCCCATCCTGGCCGTCTTGGCATTGTTTTATGCCGTCACCTACTGGAACGAGTGGTTCATGCCGCTGCTCTTCCTGTCGGACCCGGATCGCTATCCACTCCAGCTGATCCTGCAGAACCTCATCTCCAACGTCACCAACGCCGCCGCCCTGCCGGGCGCCACGGCGGCCCAGGCGGCAGCGCCGGTCTATCAACTTCGCTTTGCCATGACCGTTTTGACCATCGGGCCGATCTTGCTCGCCTATCCGTTCGCACAACGCTTCTTCGTCAAGGGCATCACCCTTGGCGCAACCAAGGGATAGCGGCTCCTAAAACCAAGCCGCTTCAAGGAGGAGACTATCGCAATGGCAAATTTTCGCATCAATCGCCGCCACTTTCTCGCCCTGAGCGGCGCAGCCGGCATGGCCGCCATGTCGGGCGGTCTGTCCCGCAGCATGGCGCAGGGCCTGTCCGGCACGTCGCTGGCCGTATTGCCCTCGCAGGCGCCCAGCAATTGGAAAGCCGTGCTGGAAAAGGCCAATGCGGCGCTCCAGGCCGAACATGGCTTCACCCTCGACGCCCAATTCATCAACTGGTCCAATTACGGCCAGCAGGCGCTGCTGAAATTCACCGCCGGCGCCCAGTTCGACACCGCCCTGCAGGCGCTCTGGCTCAATATGGCCCAGCTCCAGCAGGATGGCGCACTCGCCGATCTCAGCGGCCAGCTCGATAAATGGCCCAACCTCAAGGCCCAGATCGCGCCCAAGCTGCTCGAATCCAATACCTGGAACGGCAAGCTCTGGGGCATTCCGCAGGTCAATAGCGCCGCCCGCGTGCAGCACTTCACCATCCGCCAGGACCTGGCGGAAAAGCACGGCTTCGGCGAGATCAGCGACTATGACACGCTGGAGCGCTTCTTCTACACCATCAAGGAAAAGGAAGACGGCATCACGCCCTATTCCCTGGTCTCCAATTCGCACTGGATCTATGCCGTGCCGACCCCGACGGCCATGTTCAACCAGCACTCCTGGGAGAACCCCTATACGATGCAATATCTCTTCGCCGGCTCGGGCCTGCGCTTCCTCTTCGCCAAGGATGCGGCCACGACCGGTTCGTCCCACCCCATTCCCTTCTGGGAGGACGAAGGCGTCATCGCCGCCCTGCGCAAGATCCGCCAATATTACAATGATGGCATCGTCAATGCCGACGGCATGAATGTGGACCGCGCCACCGTCGACAGCCAGTTCCAGGCCGGCCGCTTTGCCAGCAATTGGGCCATGACCGACGGCACGTCGAGCAACCAACTGGTCAATCTGCAGCGCAATATCCCCGAGGCCCGGCTTGCTCAGGTCATGCCCTTCGGCAAGCCGCTGACGGCGGTCAAGCCGGTCCAGACCTTCCAGGCCGACAATATGGTCGTCGTCAATGCCAATGGCGGTGACGTGGATCGGGCCCTGGCGCTACAGGATTGGCTCTCGGTCAAGGAAAACCACGACCTCATCGAATACGGCATCGAGGGCACCGATTGGGAACCCGCGGGTGACGACGGCATCAACCAGCTCAGCCAATACGCCTTCCCCGGCTATGCCCTGCTCTGGCGCTCGGGCCTCGAACGCCGCTCGTCCTTCATGACAGAGTCCGAAAAGACGGTCTTCGACTGGGCGCAGAACTACGACAACTTCACCACCGACACCTTCGCCTCCTTCATCCCCGACGTGACCCCGGTGCGTGAGGCCGCCGCGGCGATGAACAATGCCATCATCCAGCACGCCAACCCGCTCTTCTACGGCGTAGCCGACGTCGACAGCCAACTCGACAAACTCAAAAGCGCCGCTGACGCTGCGGGTCTCGACGTCCTCCAGGCCGAAATGGAAAAGCAAGCCGACGCCTACCTCAAATCCCGCGCCTGACCTTGCCACGTGCCACCGCCGGCCCCATCGCGGGCCGGCGGCCCTAAAAGTAGGCTGCACTGGGTCGCTGAGTTAGGCCCCACTCATAACGAGTGTATGTGGTTTATTGCGCCCCAATTGCGGGAGTAACTGACGAATTCATCAACCCCGGACCTGGTGATGAAGCCTTGGGTCAGCAGGTCCTCGGCGGCGGCGCGAATAGCCGCCTCGTAGAGTCCGGGCGTCGGGAAACTATTGAGTATGACCGGCCGGGGATCGCCGGTGAGTGCGGCCTGCTCGTCGGTTTCGGGGAATGGGAAATAAGCGCCCATGAAGGGGAAAAGGCGACCAGGAGCATGGCCGGGGCCACGCAGGTTCCAGCCGGTATAGGTGCCCAATGGCGCCACCAGCATGGGCGGCCTGATACCGGCAATATCATTGCCGTTCTCATCAGCGGCCGGCACGAGGATTGTGTAAGCGCGATCGGTCGCGGCTGGCCGCAGCGGGATCGCGCCGCCACGCGCAAAGTCCTCGCCATAGTCGAGGAGCGGCAGGGCGTTCAGGTCGTTCGGCAAGCCTGCGCCCGCTATGGCGGGAAAATCCTCGATATAGCGGGCCACCGGCACCAGCGTGCCGTCCGCGACGCTGGGAATGCTTGAGGCCGGTGGTTCCACGCCATCCCGCAGCCAGTCCTGCATCAGGGCCAGCGTCCCCACGTCCAGCGGCGCGGTAATGACATTGTTCATGAGATAGGTGCAGGGCCCCGCGACAGGTTTCATGGGCGGCGAGAAGGGCGTGTGGTGCGAGCCGGTCCAGAGATAGACGCGCACATTGTCCGGCTGCGCCAGATCATTGCCCGCGCTGTCCGTATGCACCAGCGAGCCGCGACGGCTCCAGTATTCGGCCGAGCTCTGCGTATGGATCACTTTCGGATCGGTCGCAGGACGCTTGAGAATGGCGTCTTCCGCGCCCGTCAGGTGGTCCTGCGAATGGGCGTAGGAGAACGGGAAAAGGTCCGACGGGTGGTCGTGATCCTCATAGTCCCGCGCTGCCGCGATCGAAAGATTGGAATAGCGGTTCATCGGAATCTTGCCCGCGCCGGCAATGTGGGGCAGGGCGCCGTCAAAGATGCGGCGCCCCTGATGGTCGGCATTGAAGCCGCGCCAAAGGAATTCGCGCAGGGCCCGGCCAGCCTGCGAGCGGCCGGCACCAATGGTGCGGGCGATCGTGCCCGCGATCGGATTACCCCCGGTTTCGTGGCGGAGGAACGAGACGAGCTCGCCCATCACCAGAAAACCAACGTCCAGGGCCAGGGCGCCGGTGGCTTCATATTCGAGCTGGTAGATCCAGCCGGGGCGAAGGCCGGAGCGAAAATGCAAATGGCTGGCACTGGGCCAGATGGCGTTTTCCGGTGGCGGGAAGCCCAGCTTGCCGCCCGGCGAAGACTCGATGCGCTCGAAGGCCCATGTGTCTGGGGAAATGACCTCGGGCTGGCCCTCTGGGTAGCGGCGGCGCGTGAGCCGGGCTCGGGAGGTGTCGAGCGATGCTGCCGGATAGGAGCGCATGCTGGTCATGCCTGAGAGCGGCAGCACCGTGACGCCTTCCTCAAACACCACAAATTCGGCGGCGATGCGCGTCGGCGCGTCGTCGATATAGCCCGGCAGGCTCATGGTCAGCCGGCCATCGCCCGGTAGGACATCGCCCTGCCAGGCGACAGAGAGCAGGGTATAGCCTTCGCGCAGCAGCCAGCCATTGCCGGCATCGGCGAGGTGGCGCGGCAGGTTGGTCATCGGCCCGTTATTATAGGTGTGAAGCAGCCGCTTGCCGCCGCGATTGACCAGTTCCACCAGCAGCGTGCCGTTGGATTTTTCCGGCGCCAGAATGGAGAAATCGCCCCAAGCGTGGATCAGTCCGTCAGAACCCCTGGCGATGCTGCCAGGCGTATAGATTCCATCCGCGCCGATGGCCTCGGCGGCTATCGCCAGATGGGCGCGGCCCTCGATCAGCCGATAGGCACCGCTATCGCCGAACGGCACGGCATTGGCGAAGGGGATTTCTGTCTTGATCTCTAGGCTGACGACGCTCATGTCGGGATATGCTCGCTGGATTATGAAGTGGTCGCCAGGGCCTCGAACGCCTTGCGGCGCTCGGCCTGGCGAACGGGGTCGGCCACGGGTGCGGCGAGCATCAGGCGCCTTGTATAGGCATGTTCTGGGCGGGCGGTGACCTGGTCGCAATCGCCATATTCGACGATCGCGCCACGGCTCATCACCGCCACCCGGTGACTGATGTGGCGCACGACGGAAAGGTCATGGCTGACAAAGAGATAGGCGACGCCGGTGGCCTTCTGGATCTCGACGAAGAGATCGAGTACCCGCGCCTGGGTCGAGAGATCGAGCGCTGACACCGGCTCGTCGCAGACGATGAGCTTGGGGGAGAGCGCCAGCGCCCGGGCAATAGCGACGCGTTGCCGCTGGCCGCCGGAGAATTCGCGGGGATAACGCTGCCCGGCATCGGACGGCAAGGCGACCTGATCGAGCAAGGTGCGTACGCGTGCCAGGGCCTCGGGCCTCGACATGCTGCCGGTGGCGATCAGGGGTTCGGCGAGGATATCTTCGATGGTCATCGAGGGATTGAGCGAGGTGTAGGGGTCCTGGAACACCGCCTGGATATTGATGTTCCGCAGGCGCCGTTGGCGCGGGGGCATGGCGGCGATGTCGTGGCCGTCGAAGATGATTTCGCCCGATGTGACGGGACCGATGCCGAGGACAGAGCGGCCGAGAGTTGTCTTGCCCGAGCCAGATTCTCCAACAAGACCAACGGTTTCGCCTGGGCGAACATCGATCGAGACACCGTGGAGAGCGCGGAAGCCGCGGCGCTTCAGACCCTTGGCGCCGAACTCGACGACGAGGTCTCGCACGGTCAGGATCGGCTTGATGGCGGGGATGGCGTTCATGCTGGAACTCCCGTCAGGCTGGGCGGGACATAGGCGGGCGGCGTCGAGTTTTCGAGCGTCGAGCCCAGTAGCATTTTGGTGTATTCGTGCTGTGGATTGGTGAACAGACTGTTGACATCGGCAGCCTCAACCACCCTGCCATCGCGCATAACGGCTACCCGATCGCAGCTGTCGGCGACGACGCCGAAATTATGCGTCACGAGAATGACCGACATGTGGAACTCTTCCTTGAGGTCGCGGAGCAATTGCAGCACTTCGGCCTGGACAGTGACGTCGAGGGCCGTGGTCGGCTCGTCGGCTATAAGAAGGTCCGGATCGCAGGATACCGCACCAGCGATGAGCACGCGCTGCGCCATGCCGCCCGAGATTTCGTGCGGATAGGCATTGAAGGCGCGCATGGGATCGGGCAGGCCGACGCGGGCCAGCAGAGCCAGGGCGCGCTTCCGTGCTTCGGCTTCGGAAATGCCGAGCACGGTGCGCATGGGCTCAACGAGCTGGAAGCCGATGCGGAAGGCTGGGTCGAGATTGCTCATCGGTTCTTGCGGCACATAGGCAAGGCGTTTGCCCCGCAGCTTGTGCATGGCCGCTTCGTCGAGCCCGGTCAGCTCCTGCCCGTCGAACAGGATCGAGCCCGAGACCACGCGGCCGCCGGAGGAGAGCAGGCCCAGAATGGAGAAGGCGGTCTGCGTCTTGCCCGAGCCGCTCTCGCCCACAAGGCCCAGGGTCTCGCCGCGCTTGAGATCGAGGCTGACGCCCTTGACCACTTCCTTGAGGCCCGCCGCAGTTTCATAGCCGACGACGAGGTCGGAAATGCTGAGGATCGTATCGGCCGGCAGAGGCGCGGCCGATTGGCCCGTAACCACGCGGTTCGCCGCCAGCTTGCGAGCCCTGGCACGGGCGCCATGGCCGCCAGAGGACGACTTCTGCATCCAGTCGCGCAGCACATTGCCGAGCAGAACCAGGGAGGCGACGGTGAGGGAAATGGCGAGGCCGGGCCAGAGGATAGAGGTCGGCGCCACATAGATATTGGCGAAGGCATCCTGCAACATGCCGCCCCAGGTGGGCGTGCGCGGGTCGCCAAGGCCGAGGAATTCAAGGCCCGACTGGATGACGATGGCGACGCCCGAAACGATGGCGATCTGGATGACGATGGGCGCGCGGATGACGAGGAGAATGTGGCGCGCGATGATGCGGGCGTCGGAGAGGCCGGAGACACGGGCCGCATCGACATAGAGCTCGTTGCGCACGCCCATGACGAGGTTGCGCGTCAGCCGGAAGAAGCCGGGCGCCAGCATGACGCCGAAGACGGCCATGGAGAGATAGACCGATGAGCCCAGGACCTTGAAGAAGGCCAGCAGCACAATGAGCGAGGGCAGCGCCATGAGGGCATCGGAAACCCAGCCGGCGACAAAGTCGAAAGTCCGCCCGAAATAGCCGGCAATAAGGCCGGTGGTGACGCCCAGGATGGTGGCGACGCCAACGGCGACGAGGGCGCCGAGCAGCGTGTTGCGGGCGGCGAACAGGAGCCGGCTGAAGATATCGCGGCCGCCGCTGTCTCCGCCCAGCCAATAGGAGGCGTCGGCCGCCCCATTCATCATGTCGAGGCGCACATTGCCCGGATTATTGGGGGCGATGAAAGGCGCAAGGATTGCGGCCGAGACCATGACCACGAGGACGAGGCTGGCGGCGACGCCGAGCGGACTGTGCAGCACTGCCCTGAGAGCACCCTTGGAGGGATTGGCAGAGGGGGAAGCGGAAACGGAAGTGCTCATTTCAGGCGCACCTTCGGATTGACCCAGGCATTGGCCAGGTCGATGAGGAGATTGACGAGGCTGACCAGCAGGACGAGGACAATGACGATGCCCATGATCACCGGTGTGTCGCCCGAGAGAGAGGCGTCGACCGTCAGCGATCCCATGCCCGGAATGGCAAAGACCCGCTCGATGATCACCGCACCGCTGAGGAGGGCGATGAATTGTAGTGAAAGCACGGTCAGGGCCGGAGGCGTGGCATTGCGCAGCGCGTGGCGGAAGAGGATGGAAGCGGGGGAAACGCCGCGGGCGCGCAGGGTGCGGATGTAATCCTGCTCAAGCACGTCGATGACGGCGCCGCGCACCTGCTGGGCGGCTGAGGCTATGCCCCCCACCACAAGGGCCGCCACCGGCAATGCGAGGGAACCCGCCCAGCCGTAGAGCGATCTGGTGAGCGGGACATAGCCGGTGGCGGGGAACCACCGCAGGGAGACCGCGAAGGTGAGGACAAGGATCAAGGCGATCCAGAAATTGGGCAGGGAGAAGCCGAGCACCGAAATGAACTGGATCAGCCGGTCGAGCCAGCCGCCATAGACGGCGGCGGCAACGCCGAGGAGGACGCTGATGATCGTCATGACCGTGATGGCGGTGATGACCATGGAAAGGGTCACCGGCAGGCGGTTGGCAATGGCCGATGCCACCTGTTCGTTGGAGGTCCAGGACTTGCCCAGATTGCCGGTGACGGCCTTGCCCAGCCAGGTGGTGTACTGGACGAACAGGGGCTGATCGAGCCCCAGTTCCCGGTTGAGCGCGTCGACCTGCTCCTGGCTCGCGCTTTCTCCCAGGATGTTGCGGGCCGCGTTCTGCGCCGAACTGAACACCAGCACGAAGGTGAGGCTGGTCAGGACGAAGACGAGGATGGCGGCGGCGCCCAGGCGCCTGAGGAGAAAGCCGAGCATCGAGGCGGTTCCTTAATTGGCCGGCGCGAAGTTGCGCGGCCAGGGGACGATGTTCTGGTTCTGCATGTCCACCTTGGTGCCGGCGTCGGTCAGGTAGATGGCGTCGACCATGAACCAGGGGGCAAAGAAGGCGTTTTCAGTGATGTAGCGGTTCGCCGCTTTCATCGCCTCGTCCTGTGCCTCGCCCGTGGTCAACTGGGCGGTCTTGAGCAGCTCGGCCAGTGCCGGATCATCCACATGGGAGGTGTTCCAGGGGCTTTCGGTGAAGGCGAAGCGGCGGAAGTCCATCCATGCGGTCTGGCTGGCCAGCGACATCAGGAAGAGCGGGTATTTGCCCGCGAGGAGGTCGGCGATGAAGGCGTTGGCGGCCACCTTTTCCCATTCCACGGTGATGTTGAGCTGATTGAGCGTCTGCTCGATGATCGGCTCATAGGAGGCAAAAGCGGGTGTGGACGGCATTTTGACGGTGAAGCCGTTTTCAAAACCGGCTTCCTTCATCAGCTCGCGCGCCTTGTCGATATTGAAGGCATAGGTGCCCACCAGCGACGGGTCGAAGGCCTGGCTCTGCAGGTTGAACGGCTGATCGATGACCGCGCCGCGATCGAGCAGCAGGTGTTTGACGAGGCCTTCCTTGTCGAAGGCGAAGTTGAGCGCCTGGCGCACCCGCACATCGGCGAGCGCAGGGACCGACTTGCCGGCGCGATCGGCAATGATGAGGCCCTGCCAGTCCACTTGGGTAGCATTGACGGTGAGGCCGGCGCCTTCGGCTTCGGCAATGCTCTTGGCGTCGGCGGCCGCCGCGTCGATCTGGCCAGATTTGAGCGCGTTGAGCCGCGCCGACAGATCGTTCATCGGGATGATGACCATCTTCTCGAACGGATAGGCGTCCTTGTTCCAGTAGTCGGCATTGCGGGTATAGACATATTGGCGGCCGGCCACGGTCTCGCTGGCATCGAGCACATAGGCACCGCTGCCGATGGGCGTCGTGGCGCTGGCCTCGGTGCCGAGCGTCGCGGGGCTCGCAATGGCGCCGCCGACCATGCCGAGATAGCCGATCAGGCCCGGATCGGGCGCATTGAGCACGAGATTGACTTCATAGTCGGAGACGATCTCGACATCCTTGACCGAGCCGACCATGTAGCTGTTCTGGCCGGCGGCATCGCGGATATATTCGATATTGGCCTTCACGGCCGCAGCGTTGAACGGCGCGCCGTCGGTAAAGCTCACGCCCTCGCGCAGCTTGAGATTGAGGACGGTATTGTCCGCGTTATAGGTGAATTCGGTCGCCAGGTTCGGCTGGGCATTCATCTTGGGATCGAGCACCAGCAGTGTGTCGAAAACCGGCATCCAATATTGCACGCGATGGCCGATCTGGAGGGCTCCCACGTCGAAACTGTTGTTATCGACGGTGCTGGCAAGGCTCAGCGTCGTTGCGTCGTCGTCCTGGGCCAGAACGGGGGCGGCCTGGCCCAAGGCGAGCAGGCTCACCGCCATGAAGGCGGAACGCATGAAAGTGTTCATCTTGTCCTCCCATGCCGGCGCAGTTGGCCGGCTGCGGCCCACACCACGTGAGACCGCATTGCTACCCTCTTGGGTGCGTTGTGAATTGGATCGATTGAGTGACGCGACGCCCGGGCAGGGACGCCACGACAAGGCCGGCTTGGCGTCTACCGGACGGCGCTGGCTATGTTGGTCTGCATGATTCCTCGGTCGGTCAGACTATCTTAGTTGCTCTTTGATCGTCGGCGCGCAGGCTTGCGATCAGGTCGCTGAAGCGTTCGCCCTGTACGGAAATATGCGAGCGCATCATTGCGCGGGCATCATCGGAGCGCCCGTCGAGGATCGCCTCGACGACCGCGACATGCTCGGCCAGCGATTTGTGCAGGCGGTTGCGGACGCGCAATTGCAGGCGGCGATAAGGGCGCAACCGGCGGTGCAGCGCAACGCATTGTTCATGCAGGAAGTCGCTGTGCGAGGCGACATAGACGAGGCTGTGAAACTCCTCGTTCTCGTAATAATAGGCGTCGGCATCCTCGGTGGCGGCGGCCATTTCGCAGGCCTTTAGCGCCCGCTGGAGCGCGGCCTTATCCTCGTTGGTATGACGCCGTGCAGCCAGGCTTGCCGCCATGCCCTCCAACTCGGCCATCACCTCGAACATCTCGTAGAGGCGCTCGGGCGTGGGATCATCCACCACCGCACCGCGCCGCGGACGGATGGAAATGAGGCCAATGGCGCTCAACTGCATCAGCGCTTCGCGGATGGGCGTGCGGGAGACCCCGAAACGCTGCGCGAGCTGAACTTCGTCCAGCCGTTCGCCCCGCGCGAACTCGCCCGTGACGATGCCGTTTTCAATCTCGTCGCGCAATTTATGGAACGCGTTGGCGCTCACGTCTGCCTCCCTGTTGATCGCAACATATGCGAGATCGCTGTTTGTGTATACAAGAAAATTGACTTTGCATATTTTGACGCCTAGTTCTCTTTCAACAGCGTGGTTTGCTGGAGGAGAGAGACAGTGCCGGCCGCGTCCTTTTTCAACGATCTGCTGCAGGCGCTGGCGACCAAGGGCCGGAATATCATGGCCCAGTGGGACGCTCGCGCGGCTGTGGCGCCGGTCCTTGCCGAGCTTCCCAGTCTCGAATCGGAATTGAACGCCCTGATATCGAGCCGGGGCGAGGCGTCGGGCACGGCGCTGGCGCAGTCCATCCTTATGCGCTGGCTGGCGCTCGATGAGGCCGGCCGGCGCGACTTTCTTGAAATTCTCAGTCGCGACTTCGGTCCCGATCAAGCCGCCCTCGACGCGGCGATCGAGCGATATCGCGGGGAACGCAGCGCCGCCGCCCTCACCGCCATCAGCCAGGCTGCCGAGCCACGCCGCCAGGAAGTGCTCCGGCGCCTCAATCTGGCGGCAGGCGGCACGGCGACGCTGGTACGAATGCGCGAAACCCTGCTCAGGGCCATGGGTGACAATCCGGACCTCAAGGCAGTCGACGCCGATTTTCTGCATCTCTTCACCTCATGGTTCAATCGCGGCTTCCTGATCCTCAAGCCCATCGACTGGACAACGCCGGCCAATATCCTGGAAAAAATCATTCGCTACGAGGCGGTCCACGATATCGGCGGCTGGGATGAATTACGTCGCCGGCTGGCCCCGCCGGACCGGCGGTGCTTCGCCTTCTTTCATCCCCAGCTCAATGACGAGCCGCTGATTTTCGTCGAGGTTGCGCTGACCCGCGCCATTCCCGAGCGCATCGGAGACGTGCTCACCGACAACCGGCCGGGCCTGCGTCCAGACGAAGCAACTACCGCCGTGTTCTATTCCATCTCGAACTGCCAGACTGGTTTGCGCGGGGTGTCCTTCGGCAATTTCCTCATCAAGCAGGTGGTGGACGACCTGCAGCGGGAACTGCCCAATCTCGATACTTTCGTCACGCTCTCGCCAGTGCCGGGTTTTGCGCCCTGGCTCGCGGCCGAGCGGGCCTCGCCCACAATCCTCGGTGACGAGCTTCTGGCGCAACTCGATGGGCTCGATATTGCGCATTGGCACGATGACCCGGTGGAGAGCGCGGCGCTGACGCCAGCCCTGCGCCAGGCCGTAGCCGCCTATTTCCTGCGGGCGCGCAAGGGCGGACGGCTGCCCGATCCGGTGGGGCGTTTTCACCTGGGCAATGGCGCCCGGCTCGAGCGCATCAACGCCATGGCCGATCTCTCGCCGCGCGGTCTGCGCGAAGCGCATGGGATGATGGTCAATTATCTCTATCGGCTCGACGCGATCGGCGCCAATCACGAGGCTTTTGTGGCGCAGGACAAGGTGGTCGCCTCCGAAGCGGTGCAGCACTGGCTGCCCGAGGCGCGCCATTCCCAGGAACAACAAAACAGTCCCAAGCGCGCGACCGCCTGAGCGGAGTGCCTTGGGAACAAAGGAGGAGACCCTTCATGGGCAATCACATGTTTGATGCCATTGCTGCCGCCGCAGCGCGGCGCGAGGCGCCGTTCATTGCTGCGCCAGCCGGACGGACCTGGACCTATGGGGATCTCGCCGACTTTTCGGGGGCGTTGGCAGAGCGGCTTGTCGGGCTCGGGGTATCAGCGGGCGACCGCGTTGCCGTGCAGGTGGAAAAGAGCCCCGAGGCGCTGATGCTCTACGTCGCGTGCCTGCGGGCCGGCGCCGTCTACCTGCCGCTCAATACCGGCTATACCCTCCCCGAACTGGACTATTTCATCGCCGACGCCGAGCCGCGGCTGGTGGTTGTGGCGCCCGATTCCGCCGCGGATGTCGCGCCGCTGGCCGGTCGGCACGGCGGGCGGGTGGAAACGCTCGATGACAGGGGCGGCGGCTCGCTGCTTGCCGGATTGCGGACCGATGCGGGCTTTGCCGATGTGGAACGGGGCCCAGACGATCTGGCGGCGATCCTTTATACCTCGGGGACCACCGGGCGCTCCAAGGGCGCCATGCTCAGCCACGACAATCTGCTCTCCAATGCGCGGACACTGATCGATTATTGGCGGTTTACCGAGAACGATCGGCTGATCCATGCCCTGCCGATCTTTCATACCCACGGGCTGTTCGTCGCGACCAATGTCACCATGCTTTCGGGCGCGGCAATGGATTTCCTGCCCAAGTTCGACCCGGCCAAGGTGCTGGCGCTGATGGATACGGCCACCTGCCTCATGGGTGTGCCGACCTTTTATACGCGCCTCCTGCACGAAAGCGGCCTGACGCGGGAGAAGACGGCGCATATGCGGCTCTTCATCTCCGGATCGGCACCACTCCTGGCCGAGACGCACCGCGAATTTGCCGAACGCACCGGCCAGGCCATTCTCGAGCGCTACGGCATGACCGAGACGAACATGAACACGTCCAATCCTTATGAGGGGAAGCGGATCGCTGGGACGGTGGGACATCCGCTGCCGGGCGTTTCGGTGCGCATTTGCGATCCGGAGAGCGGGGCGGTACTGGGGGCAGGGGATATCGGGATGATCGAGGTCAGGGGGCCCAATGTTTTCAAGGGCTATTGGCGCATGCCGGAAAAGACGGCAGCGGAGTTCCGCGAGGACGGCTACTTCATCACCGGTGACCTCGGCAAGATCGACGACGAGGGTTATGTGCATATCGTCGGGCGGGGCAAGGACCTCGTGATTTCGGGGGGCTATAATGTCTATCCCAAGGAGGTCGAGACCGAGATCGACCAGATCGCGGGCGTGCTCGAAAGTGCCGTCATCGGGGTGCCACATGCCGATTTCGGCGAGGGCGTCACGGCGATCGTGGTCAAAAGCGAAGGCAGTTCGCTAAGCGAGGCCGATATTTTGACCGCCCTCAGCAGTCGCCTTGCGCGCTACAAACAGCCCAAATCAGTGCATTTCGTCGCCGACCTGCCGCGCAATACCATGGGCAAGGTACAAAAGAATATCCTGCGCCAGACCTATGGCCATATCTACGAGACCCAGGCATGAGCCGGGCTGGAGAACAAGAAATGACCGAAACGCGTATTCGCCAACTGCTCGGGCAGATGAGCCTTGAAGAGAAGGTGTCCATCCTTTCCGGCGAGGATTTCTGGTCCGTTCCCGCCGTCGCGCGGCTCGGCATCGGCAAGCTCCGCGTTACCGATGGCCCCAATGGCGCCCGTGGTGGCGGCTCGCTTATCGGCGGCGTCAAGTCAGCCAGTTTCCCGGTTGGCATCGCCATCGGCGCCACCTGGAATGTCCCGCTGGTCGAAGAGATCGGCGCCGCGCTGGCGGACGAAGTAAAGTCGAAGGGCGCGCACATGCTGCTGGCGCCCACGGTCAATATCCACCGCTCGGTCACCAATGGCCGCAATTTCGAATGCTATTCCGAAGACCCTTTCCTGTCGGCCGAGCTTGCCGTCGGCTATATCAAGGGCCTGCAAGGGCAGGGGATCGGCGCCACGATCAAGCATTTCGTCGGCAATGAAAGCGAGATCGAGCGCACCACCATGTCGAGCGAAATCGACGAGCGGTCCCTGCGCGAAATCTATCTCATCCCCTTCGAGTGGGCGGTGAAAAAGGCCGGCACCTGGGGCGTCATGAGCTCCTACAACCGCCTCAACGGCACTTTTACCTCCGAGCACAATTGGCTGCTCTCCACCGTCCTCCGCGACGAATGGGGCTATGATGGCATCGTCATGTCCGACTGGTTCGGCTCGCACTCGACCGCAGAGACCGTCAATGCCGGCCTCGATCTCGAAATGCCGGGTCCCGCCCGCGATCGCGGCCAGAAGCTCGTCGACGCCGTCAAGTCAGGCGCAGTCTCGATGGAAACGCTCGACAAGCGCGTATTGGCCATGCTGCGCCTGATGGAGCGGACCGGCTCGCTCGACGATCACCGCCCGCATCAGGAACAGGCCAATGATCGCCCCGAGCACCGCGCCCTGATCCGCCGCGCCGGCGCCGAGGCTGCGGTTCTCCTCAAGAACAATGGCGCCCTGCCGCTCAAGCCCGAAAGCCGCATTGCCGTCATCGGCCCCAATGCCAAGCGCGCCCAGATCATGGGCGGTGGCAGCGCCCAGCTCAACGCTCATTATCGCGTCTCACCCTGGGAAGGCCTTGTCGCCCAGCTCGGCGAGGGCCAGCTCTCCTATGCAGTGGGCTGCGGCAATGACCGCTTCGAACCGCTCCTGCGCGGCACTATGACGGTCGAATATTTCGCCAACGAGAAGCTCGCGGGAGAACCCGTCCATATCGGTACCCAGGAAGACGCCCAGGCCTTCTGGATCGGCAATGTTGCCGACGGCAAGGTCGATCCCTTGCACTTCTCGGCCCGCATCCGCGCCAGCTACACGCCAGAAAAATCCGGCCCCCACCGCGTCGGCATCTATTCCGCCGGCTTCGCCAAGGTATTCGTCGATGGCAAGCTCGTCGCCGACGCCTCGACCAACTGGACCAAGGGACGCACCTTCTTTGAAGAAGGCTGCGACGAAGTGGTGGGCACGATTCCCCTCGAAGCCGGCCGCAGCTACGATGTCGTGATCGAATTCGTCACCAAGGATTTTGCCACCCTGGGCCTTGCCGCCTTCGCCTGCGGCATCGGCCTGCCGCTCGGCGACGCGGATATCGCCGAAGCCGTCCGCGCCGCCCGCAATGCCGACGTCGCCCTGGTCTTTATCGGCCGGAATGGCGAATGGGACACCGAGGGCAGTGATCTCCCCGGCATCGAACTGCCCGGCCGCCAGAACGAACTGGTCGCCGCCGTCGCAGAGGCCAATCCCAACACCGTGGTGGTCCTCCAGACCGGCGGTCCTGTGGAAATGCCCTGGATCGACTCGGTCCGCGCGGTTCTAGAGGCCTGGTATCCGGGCCAGGAAGCCGGCAACGCCATCGCCGACGTCCTCACCGGCGCAGCCGAACCCGGCGGCCGCCTGCCGCAGACCTTCCCGGTGCGCTGGGCCGACAACCCAGCCCATAGCCAGGACCGCGAAGTCTATCCCGGCCTCGAGGGAAAGGTCCGCTACGAGGAGGGCATTTTCGTCGGCTATCGCCATTACGATCGCCTCGGCATGACCCCGCTCTACCCCTTTGGCTTCGGCCTCGGCTACACGAGTTTTGCGCTGAGCGATCTCTCCGTGGATGACAGCGACTTCGAAGCCGCCGGCAATGTCACCGCTACGGTGAAGGTCACCAATACCGGCGCCCGCGCCGGCTCGACGGTTGTCCAGCTCTACGTCTCCGACGCCGAATCCTCATTGCCTCGTCCAGCCAAGGAACTCAAAGCCTTCGCCAAGGTCGCCCTTGCTGCCGGCGAAAGCCGAAACGTAACGCTAACCCTCGACGCCCGCGCCTTCGCCTTTTTCAACGCGGCGACCAAGGCATGGTGCGTGGAGGCAGGCGATTTCACGCTGAGCCTGGGCCAATCCTCCGCCGACCTGCCATTGACCGCCAAAATTACGCGTACAACGCCTCTGGCTCTGGCTATTTAGATCCTGTTGCGAGCGCGCTGAGCAAGAGCCTGCTCTGCGTCGTTTGTCCTTCCCCGCCGCAGTGGGGAAGGACAGCTATGAGCTAGCGAAATCGCTAGCTAGGGCCTGATCTCGTAATCGGATCGTTCGGCAAATTCTGTCTGGCGAACCTATCGACTTGCTCCGGCATCATCCGCGGCTTGCGGGCCTGCCAAGATGACTTGCACCCGGCCAGGCGACCGATGAGTGGCGACGCCGGCTGTGACCGGAATGGGGTGGGTACCCAACTCACCGCGTCGGACCCGCGAGGGATTTAGCAAGCGGAATTGAGCATGGGGCGCCTCGGCAGCTTGGAACTGCTTCGCAGCTCTCTAAAGCTGCCCTTCGGCTTACCCCGCCTGATGCAAAGACCGGTGTATCGCCGACCTTCGACGTTCAGCGGTAGTCATCTAGCGATAGGGCACAGCCAACTGAAAGCTACTCTTCCGGCAGCGGTCGGATTTGCCCGATGCGCTCATCTGCGGCTGCGTTTGCCACCCTCCCACTCTGCCACCGTCGGTGTTTTGACCTCGAACTGGTCCTGCGTGCGAGTGTAGCTATGACCGCCGAGGCGACCGATGGCGTCCATGGCGTGTTGGTCGATGTGCAGGTTTGCGGGGTCAAGCGCGTCCGAGCGGACATGGAGGCCAACGACTTCGCCCAGGATGATCTCGCGGGCCTTGCCGACTTCCAGGGTCATGTAGCGGCGGCATTCGAGGGCGGCGGGTGCGGCCAGGATGCGGGGGCTGCGCACCATTTGGCCGGGGGCGGTTGCAAGGCCCGCCTCGGCGAGCTCGTCCACATCGGGGCCGAATTTGATGGCGCAGATTTCCATTTGTGCCGCCAGCGCCTGATCGACGATGTGCACTGTGAACTCGCCCGTCTCGCGGATATTGCGGGCCGTGTCCTTGAAGCTCATGTCCGAATAGTTCTCGACGCCGATGGCGACAATGGCCGGGTCATGCGTGAGGACGTTGAAGAAGCTGAACGGGCCGGCATTGGCCTTTCCGTCGCGGCCGAGCGTGGTGACCAGAGCGATCGGGCGCGGGATGACCGTGCCGATCAGGAGCTTGTATCTTTGCCGCGCATCGAGCGCGGCAAAGTCGAAATGGGTATGGGTTTCGGCCGGGCGGTCCATCAGGCGGTGACCCGGTGGGTTTCGAGCGGCGTGTGACGGCTAAGGTTCTCGAAGCCATCCTTGGTCACGAGATAGCAATCGCCGATATTGCAGCCGGCCGACTGCGCCTCCAGCCATTGGGTATGCAGCACGAAGATCATGCCCTCTTCCAGTCGGTCGAAATTATGCGATGAGACGTTGAAGCTGTTCTGTGCGCCCGCCATGCCGACCGAATGCCCAAGGTTGGGGTTATGCGGGCCATGGGTGGCCGGGTAGACATGCATGAGCTTGCGGCCCTGCGCTTCCCAATCGGCATCCGGCACATATTGGCGGGGCAGCAGGCGCGGGCCGCCATCGTCCGCCGGGCTCCAATTATAGGGCATTGTGCGGGCGTCGGGCGCGGTCAGCAGGCCGTGCTCGATATAGGACGTGAAGGCGGCATTGTTGACCGCGCTGATCAGCGTGCCGGGGAGAATCAGCTGTTCGGCGCGCTTGACGCCCTCGGTACAGGCGGCCAAGATTTTTTCCTGGCGGGCGGTGATGTCGCCGACAGCGATCATGCGGGCGGTCTGGGCCGTGTAGCCGCGATAGGTGACGTTGGAGATATAGAGATTGATCAGGTCGCCGGGACGAACGACATGGCCATAGGGCTTGCCGCAATGGGTGCCATATTCGTTGATGCCGATCTGGTAGCCGTCGCCGGTTTCCCCGCCACGGGCGAGCTGGGCCAGGCTGAAGGCGGCATAGATTTCAGCGTCGGTCACGCCGGGCCTGGTGACGTGATAGGCGGCCTGGGTGCCGATGCTGATGAGCTGGGCGGCGGCGCGGAACATCTCGATCTCACGTGGGCTGCGCAGCTTCTGCATGCGATCGATGATGGCATTGTCGCCGATGAATTTGGCCGATGGCAGTGCCTGGTCGAGATAGTGCCAGAATTCGAGCGAGGTGCGATCGCCCAGCCGGCCGATCTGGCCCTTGGAGAGACCCAACTTGACGAGCAGGTTGGCGCAATGCTCGGCGGTGAGGGCCACTGACGAGCCCGGCCGATCGGCATATTCGCGGCCAATGGCGCCGATCTGCCAGATGTCTTCGACCAGCATGGGCTCGCCGCCCGGCGGCAGGATGACCGCCTGGGTGAAGAAGGAGAGCAGCGTGATCGGCTTGTCGCTATCGGTGGGGATGATCAGCACGCCCTCGCGCATCCAGTCGCAGACATAGCGCAGATAGGCATTGGAGGTGTGGAACCAGCCCACCATGTCGGTATGGATGACCAAAGCGTCGTGCCCCGCCAGAACGGCTTCGCGGCGAATGCGGCGCAGTCGTTCCTCATATTCCTCCAGCGGCAATGGCGGCGGCGCCTTGAAGTCGAAGTCGGGCCGGAAATCGGACAAAAGCTCTTCGATCCGGTGGGCGCCGGCGGGGGTATGCGCGTTCATTTTTCGGTTCCTTTGTTGGGCGCGCCGCGGCGCCTATGACTGTGAGGTTTGGGATTTGCCGAGGGCGCGGCGGCCGATAAGCAGGCCGATCAGCACCACAGCGATGAGAATGCCGGACATGGCGGCCACGCGGACATCGAGGCCTTCCTCGATCAGCGCGAACATGCGGAGCGGCAAGACGGTGGTCGACGGATCGGCGAGGAAGAGCGAAATCGACACATTGTCGAGCGACTGGATAAAAACCAGGAACGCTCCGGCCAGAATGCCCGGCAGCAGCAGCGGTAGGGTGACGCGACGGAGCGTCGTGAACCAGTTCGCGCCCATCAGGGTCGATGCTTCTTCCAGCGATGGATCGAGCCCCTGCGCCACCACCACCACCGAGCGGTACATCAGCGGGCCGAACACCACGATATGACCCATTATGGTGAGCCAGAGCGAAGGCCGGATGCCGATAAGATTGGCGACGATCAGCGCTGCCAGGCCATAAACCAGGCTTGGCAGCACCAGTGGAGACAACAAGAGCGGCTCGACGGCATTGACGGTCTTGCGGCGTACCCGGCTCGCCCCGATGGCGGCGGGCACGGCAAAGAGCAGCGCACCGAGCACGGCCAGCGCGGCGATTTTCAGCGAGTTGAAAGCGGCGATATGTTCGGTAGACGAACGCAGCGGATCGAGCAGGGCTTCATACCAGCGCAACGAAAAGCCCTCTGGCGGAAATTTCAGCGTCTGCCCGCCGGTGAAGGACATGACCAGGGCCAGCACGATCGGCGCGACGAGGAACATCAGGCACAATGTGCCGAAGCCGAACACGAACACTTTGTAGAGCCACTCGGGCAGGGGGGTGGACGCGCGCCTAGCCATGACCGACAAGCCTCCGATGACGGGACAGCACGGAGAGGACCAGCAGGAGAATGCCGGTGGTGAAGAGCAGGACGACGGCAATGGCCGAGGCCAGAGGCCAATCGAACAACGTACCGACTTCGCGATAGATCAGCTGCGGCACATGGACATTGCGGGCGCCCCCGATGATCGCCTGGGTCACGAAGGAAGCACTGGTGCTGGCATAGACAAGTATCCAGCCGGCCAGCAGCGCCGGCAGCATGAGCGGCAAAAGCACCGTGACGAAGACCCGCCAGGGACCGGCCCCGGACACTTCGGCGGCCTCGGTCAGGTTGAGTGGCAGGCGGGAAAGGATGGCGACCAGCGGCAGGATGATCAGCGGCAGATCAATCTGTGTCATGGCCAGCACCAGGCCAAGCTCGGTGAACATCAGACTGATCGGACCGCCGGTCAGCCCGAGCGCCATCAGGCTCTCGCTGATCGGCCCCTGCCGGCCCAGAATGACGATCCAGGCAAAGGTGCGTACGACATTGCTGGTCAGCATGGGGATCAGCGTCAGGAAGATGATGGCCTGCCGCATGCGCTGGCCGCTATGCCAGAACAGCAGGGCGATCGGGATGCCGAGCAGGGTGGTGCCCAGCACAGTCTCGAAACCAAGCCGGGCCGTATTGAGCAGCACGCGGAAGTTGAAGGGGTCGCCGAGGAACTTGGCATAGTTCTCCAGCGAGGGCCCAGTCTCGCCGGCAAAGCTATAGGCGACGAGCAGAGCGAGCGGCAGTGCGAAGAACGCCACCGACAATCCCAGCATGGGCACGAGGAATGGAAAGCCGCTCGCTCGCATCGATCTAGCCCGCAACCAGTGCGTCGAAGGCCCGGATCCACTCAGCCCGGTTTTTGTTGATCATCGCCCAATCGGGATAGACAAGCGAAGGGATGGTATCGCGCGTGACAAAGGCCTCAATGCCAGGCGTCAGGGCTACATCCACATTGGTGGGGAACATCTCGGTGGGCGGCAGGGTCAATTGTTCCTGCGCGGCCTTGGAGATGGCGGCATCCATATAGGCATAGGCCGCGTCCAGATTGGCTGAGCCTTTGGTCAGGTGGATATTGACCGGTGCCGCGGGCGAGCCCGTCTCGGGATGCACGAATTCGGCATTGAGCCCCAGGCTCTTGAGCTTGGCAACATTGCCCGTGCTGCACATGAACACGGCGATCTCGCCCTGCTGGTAGAGCGACATCTGGCTATTGGTGCTGTCGACGACGCCGGCCAGGTTCTCCGGGTGATCGGCAAACAGCTTGAACACGGCCTCCATGTCATCGGGGCCGCTGCCATAGATGGTGGCGAGCTGGGTATAGGCCATGACAGCCGTGTTGGAGCCAAAGCCAGTCCAGGAGACTTTGCCGGCAAAGGCCGGGTTTTCGAACAGATCGCGATAGCCCGCCGGGCGCGGCACGAGGTCCGGATTATAGGCGATGCCGTTGACTTCAACGGTAACAGTCGGACCGTATTCGCCCTGGAAGGCCGGATCGAGCTTGTTCCAATTGGCTAGGCGGCTGGTGTCGATCTTCTGGATCAGGTCGTTTTCCAGCGCTATGGCCATCTGGCCGGGCGACATCAGCAGCGTGTCATAGGCGGGGTTGCCGGGGCTGGCCATGATCTTGGCCAATTGGTCCTGCGCCAGGGCCGGAGCGATGGTGAGGTCGAACCCGGCTTCCGAGACCAGCGGGGTCAGCACGCGGCGATAGGCGTCTTCCCAATTGCCGGGGAACGTCGCGGCGACCAGGCCGCCATTGGAGGCGCGGGCAGGGATTGGCAGCAGCCCGGCGGCTGCCGCGCCGGCGGCCAGAAATCCGAACTGGCGGCGGGTCAATTTCATTTCAGTCATGTCATGCACCATGGGTTCGAGGCAGTGTCAGGCAGAAACCATTCCGGCCTGGGCCGGAAAGACGTGGCATCGCGCGGTGTCGATGCTGGCAAAAACGGTGGAGCCGGCGGCCGGAACAGCGGTTTCCGGGCCGCGCGCCTGGCTGGCGCGCAGCTCGCCACCGTTGGCAAGGATGAGATCGTGCACGAGCCTGGGACCCAGCGGCACGGAGACGCCGACCGTCGCCGCCAGTGCGTTGGCGGCAGGCGCATCGAGCAGCGATACGTGTTCGGGCCGGCAGGTCGCAACGACAGCAGCGCCGGTGATGAAATCCAGCCTGCGGGGCAGCGACAGGGTCTCGCCCGAGCGCAGACGAAGCGTTGTCGTGTTCGCCTCCAACGCCTCGACGACGGCTTCGAACTGGTTGGCCTGGCCGATGAAGCGGTTGACGAACAGGGTTTGTGGCCGGTCATAGACAGCCATCGGCGTATCGATCTGTTCGATCCGCCCCCTGTTCATCAGCACGAGCGAACTGGCCAGGCTCTGGGCCTCTTCCTGATCGTGGGTGACGATCAGCGTGGTAATGCCCAATGTCTTCTGCAGACGCAGCATTTCCACCTGCAGGTCGAACCGCAGCGCCCGGTCCAACGCGCCGAAGGGTTCGTCGAGCAACAACAAGGATGGGCTGGGCGCCAAGGCGCGGGCGACCGCAACGCGCTGTTGCTGGCCGCCCGAAAGTTCGCGCGGCAGGCGTTTGGCATAATTGGCCAGCCGCACCAGCTCGAGCATTTCAGCCACGCGTTCGCGGCGTTCCGACCGGCCCACATGCTGGCAGGCCAGGGGATAGGCTATGTTCTCGGCCACTGTCAGATGCGGGAAGAGCGCATAATTCTGGAACACCATGCCGATGCCGCGTTCGCGGGCCGGCAAATGCCCGAGATCGGCATCACCCAGCGTGATGCTGCCGCTGCGCGGAGTGACCAGACCTGCAATGGCGCGCAGCACGGTGGACTTGCCGCAGCCGCTCGGGCCGAGCAGCGCGGCGATCTCTCCGGCGGGCACGGTGAAAGACACATCATCGACGGCGGCCGCACCACCATAACTATGGGTCAGCCCCCGGACGGACAGGGTATTGGCAATGGGGCTGCTCATTTGATCTCTTCCGGTTCGTCCGCTCCGCCAAAGACGGCATGAGACTTGCAAAGGTAGCGTGGTACTGCCAACCTCGTTGCAAACGCCGTGCCAGATCACGACTTACCCGATATAAAACCGCATAAGTTTTTGATATTGAATGATTAAAACAGATTTCAACAAACTTGCGAAACTTTGTTCGTATGATAATTCGAATATACTCGCGCAGAAAATGGTGCACAAAACTTCGCCAGCTGCGCTATTGTTAGGCACGGATTCGGAGTGACCATGCGTAAGCCGACACGGAAAAAGACCGCGCCAATGGCGGAGCCGCTCGATATCGAAGAGGCCGAGGATGTGACGGACCGCATCTGCGCGACACTTGCCACCGCCATTGGCGAAGGTGCGCTCAAGCCCGGCAGCAAAATCATCGAAGAAGCTATCGCCGAGCATTTCGGCGTCAGCCGGACCGTGGTCCGGGGTGCCTTGGGCGTTTTGCAGCGCGATCGCCTGCTCGAGCGCAAGCGCAATCGCGGCACCTTCGTCGCCGAACCCTCGATCGAAGAGGCCAAGCAGCTTTTCGAGGCACGGCGGGCATTGGAGCGAACAACGCTTGAACTGGTGATGCAGCGGATTACATCAACCGATCTCGACCGGCTGGAGGCCCTCACCGAGGAAGAGCTGCGCATCTACCACGCCGACCATAACGCCCCCAAATCCGCGTCAATCGGTCAGTTCCATGTCGAACTGTCGCGAATCGCCGGCAATAGTGTGTTGTCGGAAATGCTGGCCAAACTGGTCGCCCGGCTCTCCCTGGTCATGGCCCTTTACGAGGACGAGCGCGCTGACGATTGCGGCGCCGAACACCACCGCGCCATCGTCGCCGCCCTGCGCGCGAAGGACCTCAAGAAGGCCCAGGGACTGATGGACGCCCATCTCGGCGACATTGAAGGCCGCGTAAAGCTGACAGAGGGGCAGGGCGAGCGACATAGTTTCGTATCGCTGCTGGAGACGTTTAGCCGAGCTTGAATCGCCAGCGAACGAGTGTGATTGGTCCACCCTGCATCGTTCCGCCATGCCAGACGCCTTCGCACAAGCGGGCTGATTCAACTGAGGGGCGGAACTGAGTGCGGTCTATTGGCGCGGGACTGCTGTTCTATGATGGTTTTGCACTATTGCCAGCGGAGCCATAAATGAGTACCGCCCCCTCACAGCGTCCCGGCAAACTGTTTTGCAGACGTCCCAGCCATTCTGAATTTTCAATGAGGCCCGCGGTTCATAATGAGTGGCCAGAACGATATCGCGAACTCGACTGGCTCTGCTGCAAGTCCCATTGAGCAAGCCATCGCGCTTTATCAGCCGTTCCGGACCGAGTTCAGCGTGACGCACGGCCCTGTTCAAGATGGCTGGACCACGGCACAGGCGTTTTTCGACGATGCTTCGGCCGTCGGTGCCTTTTTGGAGTATGAGCGTTCCCATTACCGCCACATGGATGCCAAGACATGTGCTGCGTTGATGATGATCGACTATTGCTACGTTTTCATGTTCGCAACGATCCCGCTCATCGCCGGATCTGGACTGGTTCCTGATCTCTCCCCTCAGAATGTGGCCCTGCGCATGTTCACTGCTCGTCATGAGCATGACGGGGAAAGTCATGACGTACGCCGCGCCGATGTTCGCTTTCTGTCAAAAGGTTTTTTTACCGATAACGTTTCTCTGGCAGGTCACCGAGACGCAGCCCTTGCTGCCGATCGAGGAGCGCTGTGCGACGCATATCGCCGTGGTATCGAAGCTCATTTCACACCGTTGATCAACGTGCTTGTCCAGGCAACCGGACTGGCCCCTGCCGCCCTCTGGCGCCTGGTTGCCGATGCCATCGCCGGGGTCTGGCTGGAGGTCGGCAGACATCTTGGGTGTGTCGATCAGGCCCGTGTGGATGCCATGCGCGTGGTCAAGCATTTGGGATCGCCGCTTTACAACCGGCAATTGCATTTTTTTGATTTGACCCTGCATGACGATCAAAACAAAGCGCTCGGCTCGTGGACCTTTCGGGCGAGAGGGGGCTGTTGTCGTTTCTACACCGTTGTGGAGGGAGCCCTCTGTTCGACCTGTGTTTTGAAAGAACCGGGCGTGCGCAACGCTGAATTGCTCGACAAAATGCGCCAACACACGGCCTTGCTGGCGACAGGTTCAGACGGGCACAAATGATGTTTCGGTGCAACATCGAGCAGGAACCGCCTTGCTGAATGCCTTAATATGATATTTTAACTCCAGATTATCTGCCGGCCATGTATATAGCCTAATGGGTGCGGGCAGTGGCATGGAAGCTGGGCGGTCGTGACGGACAGAAGCGAAGAAATCGAGAACCTGTTCAATACCGAACGCCGGCGCCTGGAGCGCATGGTCATCCGCAAGGTCGGCTCTTACCATGCCGCCGATGTCGTGCAGGAAGCCTTTGCCCGGGTATGGGAGCGCGCCAGGGAACATGTGGTCCTGAGCCCGTCTTACCTCAGCCGCTGTGTCAGCAATGCCGCCATCGACCACCTGCGGGTGGAAAAGCGCCATCGGACGTTGCCGGACAAAATCACCGCTGACCAATATGCGCCCCCGGTCGCCACGCCGCAGCAGATCGTCGAGGCCAAGTATGATATCGGCCAGGTGAACAGCCTCATCCGCCTTCTGCCGCAACGCACCCGGCATGTGTTTCTGCTGAATCGCGTTCATGGCTGCACCTATGAGGAAATTGCCGCGGCCATGGGCTTGAGCTACATCATGGTGGAACGCGAAATCGCGAAGGCGCTTCGCATCTGTCGCGCCGGGCTGGAATAATGAGCGTCCAATAGGCAAGCGCCGGCCCTTGAATCCGGGTGATCGCGTTCTACTGCTGGCGGAGAGCTGTGTTGGCTATGGGGGATGACGAGGAGGCTTTTGGCATCACGTCGAATCTGGATGCAGAAGCCGTCGCCTGGTTCACGCGAATGAACGGCAAGCCTTCCGATGCCGACCGCCGCCATTTCGACGAATGGCTAAGGGCCGATCCCGCGCACGGGCGGGCCTATGATGATGTTCGTGCTCTCTGGTCTTCCGCTGAAATCCCTGGTGCCGATGTCGCGCGCGAGGAAGAGAGTTCGCTTGCTAACTACCTTGATGATGTCAGGCGGATGCGAAAGCAGAAGGTTCGCGCCAGAGTCCGCAACACGGCCGTTATCTGCCTTTGCGCCGCCATGGCGGGGTCATGGCTCTGGCTGGAAAAACCCAACCTGCTTCAGGATATGCAGGCGGACTATGTGACGGCCCGGGGTGAGCGCCGCACGATCGAGCTGCCGGACGGCTCCAGGATTGTCCTGGACGTTGATACCGCCATTGATGTCGACATGGCAGCAAATGAACGCGGCGTTCGCCTTTTGCGCGGGGCGGCCTTCTTCACCGTCACGCCGTCAGATGTGCCTTTTGTCGTCAGGGCCAGGGATGGCGAGGCGCGCGTCCTCGGAACGACGTTCGATGTCGCCATTCGGGATGAAAATGTGTTGGTCACCCTTGAGAGCGGTAGTTTGCAGGTGACGGAAGCGACGACATCGCGGAACGTGACCCTGGCCCCCGGCGAGGGCGTAACCTATAGCCCCGCGGGTATCGGCCAGACGGAAGTGATTAACGCGTCAGAACGGCTCGCCTGGCATGACGGACGTATCGTATTCACCAATGCCCGGCTCGGCGATGTTTTGCATCAGCTCGAACGCTATCGCGATTGGCGCATCCTGGTTCCCGATGGCGCACTCGCCGACCGCCGCCTTAGCGGCAGCTTCGCTGTCGATGACACAGGCGCAGCTCTGGCCGCAATTCAGTCCCTGGTTGGCTTCACCATCAATGACATAGGCGGCAGGCTCGTCCTCATCACACCCTGAGCGCATTTTTTTCATCCATGCATGAGGGTAGGCCCATTCAGCTTCCGTTAACACATTAGAAGGCGGCCGATCTCACCGGGAGATCGCTGCATTTTCTCATGTTTTGGGGAACGGCATCTGATGAAGACGAGGAAGATCGCTCGCGAAGCGGCAATTGCGCTTGCGACGATGATTGGCGCAACCGCAATCGCCACATTGGCGTCAGGCGGGGCACAGGCGCAGAGCGCGGCCGAGCAGGTTTACAGTTTCGATATTCCGGCAAAACCGGTCCGTCAGGCCATGAATGATATCGGCAGGGTTACCGGCATAGCGGTGATCTTCGACGAGACAGCGGCCGCTTCGGCGAGCGGCAAGCCGGTACGGGGCTCCATGACTCCCTTCCAGGCAATCGCGACCCTCCTCGCGGATACGAGCCTTGAATACCGCTTCACCAATGCCAATACGGTTACAATCGCCCCCGCCTCGGCAGCCATCGCGGACAATGCTGGGGACCTATCCGGCATCACCATGCTGGACCCGCTCGTCATCTATGGCGCGCGCAATGCGACCACATTGGCCAGCACCTCGTCGAGCGTTGGCATCGTCACGGCCGAACAGATAGCCGCCAGTCAGGTTCAGGACTTCCGGGATGGGTTTCGCCGTATGGCAAACGTCATGGATGCCGACTGGACCGATGCCGGCTTCATCATTCGCGGCGTCAATTCCGAAGGTCTTGTGCCCGGTGGTGCGCCTCTGGCTACTCTTTACATTGACGGTGTCCAGCAGACGGTTCGCGGCGCACGGCGCGGTGCGAGCGGACTTTTCGATGTCGAACAACTTGAGGTCTATCGCGGGCCGCAATCGACGCTGTCCGGCCGTGCTGCCATGGCGGGCGCAATTTATATCAAAACGGCAGATCCGGTGTTTCACCAGGAGGGCGAGGTATCGGGCACACTCGGCACCGGCAATCTCTACGGCACCTCATTCATGTTCAATACCCCGCTGAATGATCAGCTTGCCATGCGTGTTGCTGGCGAGTTCCGGCGCAGCAAGAACGATATCAATTATCCGACTTTCGCAAACTATGACCGGTATGACGAATTCACGCACGATCTCTACTATCAGCTCCGCGGAAAGATTCTTTTTGAACCCACGGATATGCCGGATACGCGGGCGCTGCTCAGCTATTCGTTCTCCCATGACGACCCCTATGTCCGCGACATTGGCGGCCCGGCCGGCGGGTCTCGCTTCAGCTTCGACGAGGAACGTGGCGATTACCAGATCCCGGCCTATATCGAGTACCGCCCGACCGATGTGCACAATGTTGGACTGGAAGTCACACACGACCTTTCCACCGACTTGCGGCTGACCTCGCTATCGACCTTCAGCTATTCCGATACCGAACGCCTCTCTCCCAATTTCGGCACGCCGGGGGAAATCAATACCTATAACGGCTACTACAAGGAGTGGATCGGGGCGCAGGAACTGCGTCTGAACTATGATCGCGACCAGTGGAGTGCCGTCGGTGGCGTCTACTTCTCCTATGAGGATGAGAAGAATTTCTATGACCGCACGATACCGCTGACGCCGACGATCAGCCGCAATCAGGTGCAGCACAACACTCAGAAATCCTTCAATGCCGCCATCTTCGGCGAGGCGACATATGAGTTCGCGCCGACCTGGAAGGTTACCGTGGGTGGGCGGCTCGACTACACGGATCAGGAGATCACCCAGCATCTCGTGCGCACGCAGCCTTTGGGTGGCGCTACAAATGTGCTGACCGATTACGGCGCGGCCTTCGACGAACTGAACTTCGTGCCCAAGATCGGTCTTTCAAAGGACCTCACCGACACCCAGACCATAGGTATCGTCTATTCCGAGGGCTTCCGGACCGGTGGCGCAAGCTACGATGCCCTCAATAAGGTTGCGTACAGCTACAATCCCGAAAAGGCCTCGACCATCGAGCTCTTCTACAAGGGCATCTTCTTTGACGACAGGCTGACCATCAATTCAAACGTCTTCTATACGAAATATGAGGACCAGCAGGTCCAGATGCAGCTCGATCCGACCGACCCGCTCACGCGGCGCATCCTCAATGCGGCCTCCTCGGAATCCTGGGGCTTCGAGATCGAACCGACCTTCGCCCTTACCGAGAATTTCGAGGTCTGCGCATCGCTCGGTTATGCGCATACCGAGTTTAAGGACTTCAACGACTTCACATATGGCAACCTCTCCGGACTGCCATTCCCCGAAGCGCCCGAATGGTCACTGGCACTGGGCGGTCGCTACACGTTCGACAATGGCGTCTATATCGGCGCCGATGCCAAATACACATCGCGCTACCTCGCCCGCCTGGGCAGCCTACCGCACGACTACATCGATGAGCGATGGATCTTGAACCTGCAGGCCGGCTACAAGACCGACGATTGGGAGATCAAGGCCTTCGTGCAGAACGCGCTGGACGAAAAATACTTCGTCTACAACGACAATGACATCGCCGCCACGCTTGGCGAAGGTCGCACTGCTGGCGCGAACCTCACGGTCAGGTTCTAGAGCCCCAGGGGGAGCGGCCGCATTGGCGCTGCTCCCCTCAAGGTCGCCAAGGAACTTCAGTATACGAGCCTGCCATTGCGTATCATCGTCACAATCCTGATCTTTTGCCTGTCACTTGGCGCGGCCCATGCCCAATGCACGGGCCGAACGGTTTCGGCAAATGTCTTCAATGCCCCGATTTGCGTGCCTGAGACTCCATTGCGCGTGGTCGTGCTCGACCCCTTCTATAATCTGGGCATGGGGCTGGAGCTGGAACTGCCCCTTGTCGGGGCACCCCTGACAACGGCGCAGGACGACGCCTTGCGCCATGCTGCGGAAGAGGCCTCGATACGCGATATCGGCGATGCGCGGCAGCCCAGCCTCGAGCGGGTCGTGGCGCTAAAGCCCGACCTGATCATTGGCGACGCCACTCTGCACGCCCAATCCTACGACATGTTCGCCAAAATCGCTCCAACCGCGCTCATCGACGTCGACAACTGGAAAGACCATCTGCGCGTCCTGGCCGAAATTGGCGGAAAGCAGGGAGCGGATGCGCGATTGCTCGCTGGATACGAAGAGCGTGTTGCGGCATTGCGCGAGCGCGTGCCCGAGGGCGCCGTATCGGTCCTGCGCATAACGCCGACAGGTTTCCACGTCTATGTCTCAGGCCCGGCCGCCTATGCGCCCTATGCGGTTCTGCGCGAGGCGGGTGTCGTGCGCACAGCCTATGAAACCGTAACCGACGACACCTCGTTCAAACGGCCGGGCTGGGAGGACCTTGCCCAGCTCGATGGCAAGATCCTGCTCTATGTCGTTGTCAGCGGCTATGACACGACGCCCGACGATGCGCTGGAGGCCGCGACCCTCGCCAATCCGTTCTGGCAGATGCTTCCCGCCGTCCAGGCCGGGCATGCCTACCGGGTGGACCGTGGCACCTGGATGGGCTTTCACGGCGTGGCGTCGGCGCATCGGGTTCTCGATGATATCGAGCGCTACATCGTGAATGGGCAGTGAGAGGCGTGGGGAGGGATCGCGGTCTGCTGCTCGCCCTGCTGGTGCTGCTGGGCCTTGCTGTCGTGATCGCTGCGCAGGCCGTTGCCATGGGTACAACGCCGTTCTCGCTTGCACAGGTGGGCGAAGCAATCTTCGCTTTTGATGGTTCGCGCGACCATCTCGTCATCACCATGCTCCGCCTGCCCAGGGTCCTGGCAGGTCTATTGGTCGGGGCGGCGCTCGCAGCGGCAGGCGCGGTGATGCAGGCCGCAACCGGCAATCCGCTGGCCTCCCCTGGGCTGCTCGGCATCAATGCGGGTGCAGCCTTCGCCGTCATCCTGGCCATGGCTTTGCCGACGATCGGGGCCGCAACCGGTGGCGGCCTCCTGGGCTACGCCTTTATCGGGGCTGCTATCACCGGCTTTGCCGTGCATGTCCTGGGCTCGCTTGGCACCAATGGCGCAACGCCGTTGAAGCTGGTGTTGGCCGGTGCGGTGATCAGTACGTTTCTGACGTCTCTCACCACCGCCGTCCTGATCTTCGACCAGGCGACCCTTGACGTGGTGCGCCTGTGGACCCTGGGCTCCTTGTCAGGACGCACCATGAACGACGTCATGGCGGTAGCACCATTTGTCGGCATCGGCCTCGTTGCCGTGCTTTTGTTGCGTGCCCAATTCACGACGCTGAGCCTTGGCGCCGAAATCTCAGGCGGGCTCGGCCAGAGCCCATTGCTGTGGCGCACCATTTCCGTCGTACTCGTGGTGCTTTTGGCCGGCAGTGCCGTTGCGCTGGCAGGCCCCGTCGGCTTCGTCGGTCTCGTCATGCCGCATGTCGCACGCCTTTTAGTGGGCGCCGATTACCGCTGGATTCTGCCCTATAGCGTGGTGGGTGGCGCCTTGCTGGTGGTGGTAGCGGATATGGTCGGGCGCAGCCTGTTCGCCAGCCAGGACTTTCCTGTCGGCGTCACTCTGGCCTTGATCGGCGCCCCTTTCTTCCTCTGGTTGGCGCGTTACCGGCTGCGTGGCGCATGATGCCGCGCTACCGTGCTATCAGTCTTGCCGCGCTACTGGTTCCCGCACTTCTGCTGGCCAGCCTCATGCTGGGCGACCGGCATGTCGACCTGGCCGCTCTTATAAAAGGGGAGGCCACAGCCGAAGTCCGCACGATCGTTATGGACTTGCGCTTGCCACGCGCGTTGATGGCGCTGCTGGCGGGCATGGCTTTGGGCATTGCCGGAACCATAGCCCAGGCCGTGATGCGCAATCCGCTTGCCGAGCCGGGTATCCTCGGCATCAATGCCGGAGCGGCTTTTGCCGGCAGCATAGTCATTGTCGGCTTCACCGGCCTCAGCGTGACCGTGCTGCCATGGGCAGGTTTTGTCGGTGCGACCACGATGGCCGCAGCCGTCTTCCTGCTGTCATGGCGCAAAGGCACCTCGTCGGCGCGCATCGTTCTCATCGGCATAGGCCTAGGCGCGTTCGCGAGTGCGGGCACCAGTGTCATGATCGCCTTTGCCGACATCGCCGATGTACAGCGGCTGATGATCTGGCTGGCGGGAAGCATCTACGACGCCAACTGGGACAAGATATGCCTGCTTCTGGCATGGTTGATCGTCCCTATCACACTGGTCTGCCTGTTCTATCGCCAGATAGACTTGATCCGGTTCGGCGACGACGTCGCGGCAAGCCTCGGGCAACGCGTCAACCTTGTCCGTGCAGGCATGATCCTGCTGTGCACGGCGATTTCGGGGGCAACGGTCACGGTCGCCGGGCTGATCGGCTTTGTCGGATTGATCGCTCCCCATCTCGCCCGCCGAATGGTCGGTCCGGGACATGCCCGCCTGCTTCCCGCTTCCGCACTTGTCGGTGGCCTTCTCCTCATGGCCGCCGATCTGGTCGGACGGACGATCATTGCTCCGGTGCAACTGCCAGCCGGCATCGTTACCGCGCTGATCGGCGCGCCATTCCTCGCTTACCTTCTCTGGGGACGACGCCATGTTCCGGCATGACAATGCGGCCACGCCCGGCCTTGTTCTGAAGAACCTGACGCTGGCCTATGATAATGCCACGATCGTTCAAGGACTTGATCTGTCCATTCCACAAGGCGCCTTTACCGTGCTGCTCGGG
The DNA here is from genome assembly GCA_035565135.1 of Devosia sp. Taxonomy (GTDB): domain Bacteria; phylum Pseudomonadota; class Alphaproteobacteria; order Rhizobiales; family Devosiaceae; genus Devosia. Next base: position 5,101 of record DATMSY010000045.1, on the reverse strand, counting down.
CGCAACGGTTCTGGCAAGTCGACGGTCTTGAAAGCCTGTGTGGGCCTGCTGCGCCCGAAGTCCGGCACCGTACTCCTTGATGACAGACCGCTATCGCAGTTTGGCGTGCGCGAGCGCGCACGACGCATCGCCCTGCTGCCCCAGGGGCCGGTGGCGCCCGAAGGGCTGAGCGTTCTCGACCTTATACGTCAGGGGCGTTATCCCCACAGGCCGCTGCTCGCCCGTTGGTCGCCGCTTGATGATGAGGCCTGTGACGAGGCACTGGAGCTGACCAGGATGGTGGACCTGCGCGACAGGCCGCTGGAGAACCTGTCGGGCGGGCAGCGGCAGCGCGCCTGGATTGCCATGGCGCTCGCTCAGCAAACGGACATTCTGCTTCTCGACGAGCCCACGACATTTCTCGATCTGGCCCATCAGGCCGAAGTCATGGACCTGATCACCACGCTCGTGGACCGCGGCAAAAAAACCGTTGTCGCCGTTTTGCACGACATCAACCAGGCGGCCCGCCATGCCAATCACATCGTGATGTTCAAGGCCGGCAAGCTGGTATCGCAGGGAGCCCCCAACGACGTCATGAAGCGGGAAACCATCCGCAATGTCTTCGACATCGATCCCGAGATCATTCACGACCAGAAGACAAATGCGAAGTTCATCTTGGTCTAGCGATTAAGACGTAGCGCAGATGAAGCAGTGGCCCTGACGCCAAATGAACGCTGTTTCGCGCCAACATTGCTAGCAGGCAGCCCGGCGTACTGACCAAAAACCCAGCAAAACCTTTGGTTCTTGTGATTAAACGCGTTTTGAAAACCCGCGTGCCAACTTCTAGGCAAGCGACAAGGCATCATCCACGTCGACACCTCGGTAACGAACCGTATTTTCGATCTTTGTTATCAGGCACGCAGAACATTGCTGCGCCATGCCGTTCCCGAACGGCATGGCGCTTCACTTAAGACGATGCCGGAAGACGTTGCTGAGAGAACAGACCCTCAAACGAGCTTGGTATCTTCGAGAGCTCTACCGTGTGGATCGACAGTTCCCGACGCCCCCAGGCCAGCTTCTCGAGGAATGCCCTGATCTCCAACTGGTTGTTGATCGCTGGCAGCGCCGCAAGCGCGTGATCTCCCTCCGGGTAATCAACGAACCACTTGGGGTAGTCCGGGCCAGCAAACTCGCGGAAATAGTATTGCGCCCCATAACCCGAGAAGGGGCCCTGAACCTCGTCATAGGTGACGATCTGGTCTTTGGCGCCGCTAAAGAACATGATCGGAGCTGGTTTGGAGGCAAAGGTGAGCGGTGTGCCGGCCTTGAGCCAGAACGCACCGGCCATGGCGATGACGCCAGCATATCGAAAGCCGTCTGGGAGACGGGCCCGCGCCAACTGGGTGGAATTGGCCAGGTTGAACTCCGCCACGAGTGAGTTCGTCGCCCCTGAACTGCCGCCCATCAAGACGATGCGCTCAGGATCCAGCCCGCATTCTTCGGCATGTTCCAGGAGGTATGAGGTGGCGTCGAACAGGTCTTCAACGCTGAGCTGGATAGCTTCCAGATACGTTTCGGTCGTGGGCGACTCGCCGCGACTCTTCGCCTCTTTGACGCCGAGGCGATAATCGATGGGCACGACGGCAACCCCGAGTGACAGGTAGCTCCGGAAGAGGTCGACTGTAGAGCCATCTCGCCTTTCACCGCCTTCCCAGCCGCCGCCGAAGAGGTAGATGATCGCCGGGCGTTTCTCGACAATAGTCGACCGATCGATGATTAGATCAAGCTCCAGATCCTGGTTGTCCTTGGAAGCGTATGTGAATGTTTTGATCTCGATATTGTCGCCCTGATCTACGTCCTTCGGCTCTGCAGCAGCCGTCGGGGCTTGGGCGAACGCTGGGGCTACAAGCGCCGCTGCGGCAGTGAAAATGGTGGTGCGACGGGTGATCTTTGGCATTTCTCACTCCAGTGAAGCGCAGCCGATGCCGCTACTTAAGGTGAGGTCAGTGGTGTCCTCTCAGAGTTATGGGGAGATTACGGCGATCTCTTTCAACGCGGCCCCGCTTCGGCCGGTGCAACAGTGTGACACGACAAATCGTGTCGTCCTTGCAAAAAGGGCCGGTGTATAGCACCAGCCCTTATCCTTTGTTATCGAGCGCGCTGGTCAGCACGCGGCGACATATTCACGGCCGCGAGGGTCGCGATAGACGCACTTGCCCGGTTCAGTCGCCTTGCCGATAACAGCCCCGGAGGCGCCGCCGACAGCAGCGCCGATCGCGGCACCTTCCCAGCTACCCGTGGCCAAGCCACCGATAATGGCGCCCGAAGCGGCACCCAGCCCGGCGCCGCGGCCGGCCGATTCCGAGCAGCCCGCCAGGGCCAGGACCGCGATCATGACTAGAATGTATTTTGACATTTGTTTCCAACCTCTTGTCAGCCCAAGTGGCCCAATGCCACAAGCCAATCGGCATGTGAGAGCTGACAAGACGTGATTGAGGTCGGTAAGTTACGCGAAACTTACGTGGGGCGTTCCGCGGTCAATTTGTACCCGGCGCCAGGAAGCGTCCGTCACGCATGCCGTCATGAACTTCACGCTGCGATTTCACCGGCAACGTTACGACAAAGGTGCTGCCGACCGGATCCGGCGGCGCGAGGGCGACATCGCCGAAATGGGATCGTGCGATATCCCGAACCATCTTCAAGCCCAGTCCAGCGCCGGAGCCATGCGGATTCACGCGGAAGAATGGCTCGAAGATCCGGTCGCGGCTTTCCCAGGGAACGCCGGGGCCTTCATCGGTCACCGTGATGGTGCCGGCAGGGTCGAGATGAACGACGATCTCGCCGCGCTTGCCGGCATGCTGAACCGCGTTTTGGATCAGATTGACGATCATCCTGTCGAGAGACTCTGCGTTGCCGCTCAGCCAGATCGGCCTCTCTGCGCCTTCCAGCGAGATCGAGTACCCCTCGGCGACTGCATAGGGGGCAATATCGGCCACAGCCTGCGAGGCGATCTTGCTGAGATCGACAAGTTTGAACTGCACCGGGTTTTGTCGAAATCGCTCGATATCGAGTAGCTGGTGCACAATCGTGGTCAGTCGACGGACGACGCTTTTGAGTTTTTCCTGCTCGGGGCCCGGGGCAAGAGCATCGAGCCGAACCTGCAGGATGGCAATCGGTGTCCGCAATTCGTGCGCCGCATTCATGAAGAAGCGCTCGGTTACCTCAAAGCCGGCATCGATCCGCTTCAAGGCCTCGTTCATACCCTGAACCACCGGGAGGATTTCGCGCGGAACATCGTCGTCGGGAAGCCGGGCTCCACGGGTCTGGAAATCGATGCGCTTCATCGCCGCTGCCAGCGTTTTGGTGGACCTCAAGCTGAGACGAATAAAAGGCGGTATCGCAATCAAAGTCAGCGCGATCAGAAGCAGGGTTGGCCAAGCAACCACGAGGCTGCTCAGCCAGAAGGCCGCCTGGATGTCGGGAATGTAAGCGCCACCGGCGATGATCGAATAGCGGCCGGTCGGCGTGGTAATGGTGTCGAACCGAGAAGTGAGTTCGGGATCGAGGTCCTGGCTCCGAATGTCGACGGACTTCAAGCGCTGCGCCACATCCATAACATTGTCAGCAATGGCGGGCACCGGCCCCGATCGGAGACGTTCTCCTGCCCCGGACTGGGCGATGAACCAGATGTCCGGGGAGGTTTTCTGCTTTTCTGCGAGCGAGCTGTCGGGATAGAGAGCGAGCGCGCCTTTGTCATCCCGGCCAATTGACTTGGCGATTGCCTCCACAAGACCTGGATCCGGCACGACACCGTGGAACGAGGCATTGAAATAGATGCTGGTCAGGATACCCGACACGATGAGCACCGCGATGATCTGGAACGCGACCAGGCCCCAGGTGATGCGCCAGCGGAGCGATTTGTTGCGTTTCATGCGGAGGGCTCCGCCTTGATAAAATAGCCGACGCCCCGGATGTTGTGAATCTCGACGCCGGCGCCGATGTCAGCGAGTTTTTTCCGAAGCCGCGACATGTTTGATTCGAGCGAATTGGACTGGATCTCATCATCAAAAGTATAGACGGCGTCTTCGAGCATCGACTTGATGACAGTGCGGCCCGGCCGGCGAAGCAGCGCCTCGAGGATCAGCAGCTCTCGTCGTGTGAGCGCCAGACGCTCGCCATTGATCAACACCTCGCGCGTGCTGTTCTCGTAGAGCATCTTGCCCATGGCGATGACTTGGGCTGCAGGCTCCGGAGCGCGACGCAACACGGCCTTTATCCGCGCCAGTAACTCATCGACCTCGAACGGCTTGGGGAGATAATCGTCGGCACCGACGTTCAAGCCATCGATGCGCTGGGGCGTCGTGCCCAGCGCTGAAATGACGATAGAGGGTACAGCACGCGACCTGCGTCGCAGCCATGGAATGAGCGAGAGGCCATCACCGTCCGGCATCTGCCGATCGATGAGCACAACATCGTGGACATCGTTCTCGAGCGCCTCTCGAGCGATCTCCAATGTCGCGGCGTAGTCCACATTGATGTCATGGCATTGCAAGGCGGCGCCCAGGGCTTCCGCCATATCTGGCTCATCTTCCACCAGCAGCAAACGCATCGATGCTCTCCATCAACCAGAACGGCGCCGTGCAGCTCGGTCCACCACTATACTGCGGCAGGACCCATGCTGCACATTGTCGGAGCGAGGCCGGAGCGCGCCTGGGGAGGAGCCTTGCATGCGACATCCCGGGCATGGGGAGTGTTGATGACAAGAGCCTCGCCCCGACGTCGTGGATTTGCCCCTGGATAATTACGGCAGAGTTACGCGGCGTAATCTCCCGGCGAAGCGTCCAAAATCAATGGCATCGGTGTGCGGCGTTAGGAGCATTGATTGGTTCGACCTCGATAGCGATCTGACCGGCCTTTCCTGGGAGTCCAGAGCGGCTATCTCATCAGATGGACATGCGGAAAACCTGGAGCTTTGCTGAGATTTTGGCTGGGGAACCTGGATTCGAACCAAGATTGACGGAGTCAGAGTCCGCTGTTCTACCGTTGAACTATTCCCCAGCATGAGCCGGAAGGCCGGTAAGCGCGGGCGGTGGGCGAACCATCTCGTCGGCGCGGGGTCTGC
>DATMSY010000044.1:0-9750 GCA_035565135.1 Devosia sp. | reverse complement strand
GGAGGCCACGACACCCCCACCCTAGCCCTCCCCTCAAGGGGGAGGGGACTGGATTGGGGCTCCCCGCCTATCAGAACCTGAATGTCTGCTGATCCTAGCCGCCCCCTTGCCCGCCGCGCCGTGATCGGCCATGGCTGGGCCGTTCTTATCCGCCGAGCCCGCCCTTGCCCATTGCTCCGTTTCTGCTGCTGTCGAACCAGTTCATCTTCATGGTCGGGTTCTACATGGTGGTGCCGTTCCTGGCCGCCTTCATGCGCGATGATCTGCGGCTGGAAAGTGCCGCCATTGGGCTGGTGCTGGGGCTGCGGACCTTTTCGCAGCAGGGGCTTTACATCATTGGTGGCGGCTTTGCCGACCGGCTGGGCGCGCGCCGGCTGATCCTGCTCGGCTGCATGGTGCGGGTGGTCGGTTTCGTGACGCTGGGGCTCAGCGGCAATTTTGTCATGGTGCTGATCGGAGCCTGCCTCACCGGGCTGGCCGGGTCGCTGTTTTCGCCGGCCATTTCCTCGCTGGCGGCGCAGGCGGGCGAGGAGGCGGCGCGCCAGGGCAAGGGCACGCGCCTGCAGTTTTTCGCGCGGCTGGCCGTCTGGGGCGAACTGGGCGCGGTAGTGGGGCCGCTGCTGGGCGCGCTGCTCCTGGGCGTGGGCTTCAAGGCCATGGCCTTTGCCGGCGCCGGGGTATTTCTGCTCGCCTATCTCGTGCTGCATATCTATCTGCCGCGCAGCGGCACGCCGGCGCTGCAACGCCAGGATGGCGCCTGGTGGCATGTCTTTACCGATCGGCTGTTTCTGGCCTTCACCATTGCCCATGCCGGATTCCTGTTCAGCTATAACCAGCTCTATTTCGCCCTGCCGGTGGAGGTGAAACGGGCCGGGGGCGGCGACACGGACCTGGCGCCGCTCTTCATGATCGCCTCGGTGATGATCGTCGCCCTGCAAATGCCGGCGGCGCGGCTGGCGCAGAAAGTCAGCTGGGCGGCGAGCCTGGCCACCGGGTTCCTGCTCATGGCGCTGGGCTTTGCAGTGACCGCCTGGTGCGCCATCTTTCCAGCGCCGCCGGGCGTGTGGCGGCTGGCGCCGGCCATTGCCATGGTCATGCTGCTGATCCTGGGGCAGATGATCGTCAAGCCCATTGCCATGGATATCGTGCCGCGCTTCGCCAGGGGCCGGCCGACCGGCATCTATTATGGCGCGCTGGCCTCGGCGGGCGGGCTGGCCGTGCTGGTCGGCAATATCCTGCTCGGGCCCATTCTCGATCTGGCGCTGACGCCTTCGGCCGCGGCCGCCATTCCCTGGCTGGCCTTGGCCGCGGTGCCGGCCATGGGCGGGCTGGCGATGATTCCGATCATGCGGCTTCTGCTGGCGCGCGAGGGCGCTTGACTTCGGCGGCCCGGCGGGATTGATGGCCAAACATGACTGCCATTGTCATTTTTATGGACCCATAATGATCACTCGCCGCCTCTTTACGCTGCTGGGCCTGCCCACTCTCCTCGCCCTAATGACGCCTGCCCTTGCCCGCGACGTCACCCATATCATGGGCACTACCGCCGTTCCCGATGCGCCGCTGCGCATCGTCGCGCTCACCAATGAGGCGACCGAGGACCTGCTGGCGCTGGGCATCGTGCCGGTCGGCGCGGTGCGCTCGGCCAATGCCAATCCCTGGTTCGACCATGTGGCCGCCCAATTGGCCGATACGACGCTCGTGGGCGAGGAACTGGCGCCCGATATGGAGACTATCGCGGCGCTCGAGCCCGACCTGATCATCGGCAACAAGAAGCGGCACGAAAAGATCTACGACCAGCTCTCGGCCATCGCGCCCACGGTCTTCGTCGAGAACATTACCGGCCAGTGGCGGCAGAACCTCATCGTCTATGCCGAAGCTGCGGGCAAGAGCGCCGAGGGCGAGGCGCTGCTGGCCGATTACCAGCGCCGCGTCGCGGCGATCAAGGCGGAACTGGGCGATCGCGTCGCCGAAAAGGTGGGGCTGGTGCGCTTCATCGCCGGGCAGAATTACGCCTATAATAATGACAGTTTTTCGGGCTCCATCCTGCGCGATATCGGCTTTGGCCGTCCCGCGGCGCAGGACAAGGCGGGCCTGGCCGAACCCATCACCAAGGAACGCATTCCCGACCTCGATGGCGATCGCCTGCTCTATTTCTCCTACGAAACCGGGGACGGGCTGGCGCTGGAAGAGGAAAAAGCCTGGCTGGCCGATCCGCTCTGGCAGGCCCTCGACGCCGCCAAGGCGGGGCATGTCTATGGCGTGTCCGATACGGTCTGGGCCACTGCGGGCGGCATCATGGCGGCGCATCTGGCGCTCGATGATATCGAGCGGATTTACGGGATTGCGTCGACGCGGTGAGGTTTTTGGGGGTTGCAACGGGAGATCGGGGCTTCCCTCCACCCCTCCCTGGCCCTCCCCATCAAGGGGAGGGTGAACCCGGTTGTTGGGCGATATGGTGCCATTGCCACCGGACGGCACCTCCCCCTTGACGAGGGAGGTTGGGAGGGGGTGCATGAGCCCCGATGTACCGGGCCAGCCGCCCCCCTCCCCAACTCAAGCTTTTTCGCTGCAGCGAAAAAGCGGACCCCGCAAGGGGGAGGGTGAACCCGGTGGTTGGGCTATGTAGTGCCACGTCCACCGGGCTGGCACCTCCCCTTTGATGGGATTGTTCACTCCGGACTCACATCACCCACGGTGTCATTCCGGCGAAGGCCGGAATCCATGTCTGCATGGTCCCACGACCATTGGCGCTGTTGGATGGTTCGCAGCATGGATCCCGGCCTCCGCCGGGATGACACCGCATTTTTGAATACGTCCGGAGCAAACGCCTAAGGCCCGGCACCCCCACCCTTGATCCCTCCCCACAAGGGGGGAGGGAGACGATGGAACCGCGAGCTATCAGCCTGCACCTCCCTCCCCTTGATGGAGGGATTGAGGGTGGGTTGATGGGAGCCCGGATGGGCGTGCCTACCCCACCACCAGATTGTCGATGAGCCTGGTGCTGCCCAGATGGGCGGCGACGGCGAAGATGGCGCCTTGGGGGCCGATGGTCTCGATGGCTTCAAGGCTTTGCGGGTGCCGGACGTCCCAATATTGCACGGCAATGCGCGGGTGGGCGGCGAGGCTGGTGCGGCCGATTTCTGCTAGCTTGGCGGCGTTGCGTTCGCCGTTCTCGAAGGTCCGTTGCGCGGCCTGGAGGCTGGCGAAAATTGCCGGGGCGGCCTGCCGGTCTTCGGGGGCGAGGTAGATATTGCGGGAGCTGAGCGCCAGGCCATCGGCTTCGCGCACGATGGGGCCGCGGATGATTTCGACCGGCAGGTTGAGATCGCGCACCATGCGCTCGATGACGAGGCATTGCTGGGCGTCCTTCTGGCCGAAGACGGCGATATCGGGGCGCACGATATTGAAGAGCTTCAGCACGACCGTGGTGACGCCGCGGAAATGGCCGGGGCGGACGGCGCCGCAGAGGGGGGCCGACACGGTCTCTTCGGTGACGAAGGTCGAGGCGTCTTCGGGATAGAGTTCATGCACCGGGGGCAGGAAGACGGCGTCGACCCCGGCCGCCTCGAGCAGGGCCAGGTCCTTTTCGATCGGGCGGGGATATTTGCTCAGGTCCTCATTGGGCCCGAATTGCAGCGGATTGACGAAAATGCTGGCAATGACCGTGCCCGCCTGCTGCCGGGCCAGGTGCATCAGGCTCATATGGCCGGCATGGAGCGCGCCCATTGTGGGCACGAAAGCCAGCTTTTGCGCGCGGGGAAGGGCCTCGCGCCAGGACCGCGTTTCGGCGACGGTCCGCAGAATGGTGATCATGCAATAAGGTTCCAGAGCTGTTTGGCGAGGTCTTGCTTGCTCATGACCGGTAGCGTCACCGGCTCGCCCGCTGCGCGCAGCAGGGTGCCGCCATTGGTGGGGACGGAAAAGCCGGTGGCGCTGACCTCTCCGGCCCGGGCGACCGGATTGGCAAAGAGGAAATCGAGCTTCTTGCCGTCGAGCTTCTTGCGGCCATTGGCTTCGACATCGTCGGTTTCGGCGGCAAAGCCGAGAAACCATTGCCCATTCGCCGCCTGCCGCAAGGCGCCCAGCACATCGACCGATGGCACCATATCGAGGCTGGTCGCCTCGGCATTGCGCTTGAGCTTATTGGCGGACGGGGCGGCGACGCGATAGTCGAGCACGGCGGCGGTGGCGATGACGCCATCCATTTCGGGCAGGAAGGCGAGGGCTTTTGCGGCCATGTCCTCGGCCGTCGTGACTTCGACCAGGGTCAGCCGCCCGGCGCTGCCGCGGGGCGGGACGGGGCGGACGACGCCCTTGTCCACGCCCAGCACATAACGGACCTCGGCGCCCCGGCGCAGGGCTTCCTCGGCCATGGCGGCGCCCATGCGGCCGGTCGAGTGATTGGTGATATAGCGCACCGCATCGATCGGGCTGGTGGTGGGGCCGGCGGTGATGAGTACTTTGCGGCCGGCGAGGTCACTCGTTGGCTGCACCAGGGCCGCCTCGATGGCGGCAGTGATGGCGGGGATCGGGGCGAGCTTGCCGACGCCGACTTCGCCACAGGCGAGGGTTCCCGCTGCCGGATCGATCACCTGCACGCCGCGCTGCTGCAGGGTGGCGAGATGGCCCTGAGTCGCGGGGTGTTCCCACATCACCGTATTCATGGCCGGGGCGGTGAGGAGGGGGGCTTTGGTCGCGAGCGCCACGGTGGAAAGGAGGTCATCGGCCATGCCCAGCGCGAGCTTGGCCAGCACATTGGCCGTGGCCGGGGCGACGACGAAGACATCGGCCCAGCGTGCGAGGTCGATATGTTCGGTGCCCGAAATATCGGGGCCAAAGAGGTCGGACTTGACCGGGCGGCCGCTCAGGGTTTCGAGCACCAATGGAGTGATGAAATGCTGCGCGCTGGCGCTGAGAATGCATTGCACTTCGTGGCCCGCCTTGGTGAGGGCCGAGACCAGGTCGGCAATCTTATAGGCCGAAATGCTGCCGGTGACGGCGATGAGGATATTGCTGGCCATTCAGGGCGTCTCCTTGGCCGGGGCCTTGACCTCTGCGATATAGGCAGCGGCCGCCTCCCGGACAATCGTCGCGACATCGGCCCTGGGCCTGGCAAAGCTCGGCGGAGGCTGGATGCCCAGCCCGATCAGGTCGTTGATCACCAGCACCTGGCCGGCGCAATCGGGGCCCGAGCCGATGCCGATGGTGGGAATGTCGAGTTGCGCAGTGATTTTGGCGGCGAGGTCAGGCACGAGGAATTCGAGCACGATGGCAAAGGCGCCCGCCTCCTGCAGCGCCCTGGCGGCGGCGATGAGATCGCGGGCCTGGTCCGCGTCCTTGCCATGGCGGTAATAGCCGCCCAATTGATGCACCGATTGCGGGGTGAGCCCGATATGGGCCATGACGGCAATGCCCTGCTGCACCAGCCGCGCAACGATCGGCGCGGCCGCAGCGCCGCCCTCGATCTTGACGGCCTGGACGCCGGTTTCCTGGAGGAGGGTCACGGCGCTGCGCAAGGCGGTGTCGGGATCGGTCGCGGTGCCGAAGGGCAGGTCGCAGACGACGAGCGCATGTTCGCTCCCCCGCTGCACGGCACCGGCATGGCGGGCCATATCGGCCAGCGTCACCGGGATGGTGGTCTCGTAGCCCAGCACCACATTGCCCAGGCTGTCCCCGACCAGGAGGATGTCGATACCGGCCTGGTCGAGCAATCCCGCGGTCACGTGATCATAGGCGGTGAGCATGGCGATCTTCTCGCCATTGCGCTTCTTGGCCCCGATATCGCGCGTGGTCAGGCGCCTGGGCCGGGTCTGGACAGACATGGCATTCCCTGGATCGGCGGCAGCCAACGCGCTCCCGCGCGCCCTCATTAATGGGTTCGCGCGCCCAAGGCTATGATCTTGTCCCTAGAGGCGAACCGGTTGCCCCGAGCGCACGCTTTCGTCGGCGGCAAGGCAGATGCGGAGCGAAGTGACGCCGTCGCTCATGTGCCGGGTGAGGTCGAGGTTCTCGGTGATGGCGCGGTAGACGAAATCCTGCTCGCGGTCGCAGAGCGCCTGGTGATCGGGCTCGTCATGCATGTCCAGCCAGTCATCGGCTCTGGTGAAAGTGTCGCCCGCACTGGTCTCGGCATGATGCACCAAAAGGCGAGAAGTCTGGGTATGGGCGTTGATATCGGCCGAGCTGACCCCGCCATCCATGACGATGGAGACCGAGCCGGCCGGGGAGATCACGTCTTTGACGAAATAGGCCGTCTCCGACATCATCGGGCCCCAGCCGGCCTCGTACCAGCCGACGCTGCCATCGTCGAACAGCACCTGGAAATGGCCGTAATTATACATGCCCTGCGGCAGGCCCTGGGCCAGGTTCACCCCCATGCCGCGCACTTCGACCGGCTTTGCATCGGTGATCTGGCACATGACATCGACATAATGCACCCCGCAATCGACGATGGGCGAAGTGGTCTGCATGATCTGGCGATGGATGCCCCAGGCGGCTCCGCTCGACTGCTGGTTGAGGTTCATGCGGAACACATAGGGGCCGCCGAGGTTCCTGGCTTCCTCGATGAGCCGCATCCAGGAAGGATGGTGGCGCAGGATATAGCCGATGACGAGCTTGCGGCCATGGGTCTTGGCGGCGGCGACGACGCGTTCGGCATCCTCGGCAGTGGCGGCCAGCGGCTTTTCGACAAAGACATGCGCGCCGCCTTCCATGGCCGCTATGGCGATATCGGCATGGCTATTGGTGTGGGTGGCGATCGAGACAAGGTCCGGCTTGAATTCGGCCAGAGCCGCGGCAAAATCGTGTCGCAGGGGATAGCCGGCAAGCTCTTGCGGCAGGCTTGGCGCCGAGCGGTTGACCAGCCCCACCACCTCAAAGCCGGGATGGGTGTGATAGGCCATGGCATGGCTGCGGCCCATCTGGCCCAGCCCGACCACCAATACGCGCAGTTTCTTGTCGGTCATTTGGGTCTCCTGATGGGTTGGGGCCTTTGGGCCCTGTCCCTTCTCCCCTCAGGGGAGAAGGTAGCGCGAAGCGCCGGATGAGGGGTTGAGATCATTGGTTCAAGCCGAGGGGGTGAACCCCTCACCCCAGCCCCCTCCCCTCAGGGGAGGGGACGCAGGGGGCGGTGGCTCAGCCTATGTTTTCCTATGCGGCCTGGCGCTGGCGCCCCTGGCGGGCGATCTGGCTTGCGCCGAAGGTGGCGAGGGCAACCGAATAGAGCGTCGGATTGGTGGCGGTCATGGTGGGGATGACGCCATTGCCCGCGACATAGAGATTGTCGAACCCCCAGACGCGGCTATTGCGGTCGCAGACGCTGGTGCCGTCGTCCTTTTCGCCCATGCGGACGGTGCCCTGGTAATGCAGCGAGCTGCCCACCGGCTGGACGATCGTGGCAAAGCCCGGTGCGGGACGGCCGATGATCTCGGCAATCTTGCGGGCCGTTTGCTTGGCGTAGTCCTGGCGCGCCTTGTCCCCCTCGGATTCGCGCCACTGGATGGAAATGGCCGGCAGGCCCATCCAGTCGCGCTTGCTGTCGTCGAACGTGACACGATTGTCAGGATTGAGATCGGCGGGGCAGAAAACGCCCATGCCGACCGCTTGGCCGGTAAAGCCCTCCGGACGCGTAATGCTGGTAAAGCTCGTGGGGTGGATGGTGACGGTGAACGGAAAATCATTGGTCGGCGGAATCCAGCTCATCGCCTGCATCGGCACATCACTGTGCATTTCAGCCATCTGCGAGATGATGAAATGGTCATTGAGGTAACGCCCCAGAGCCTCTGGCCGAATGCCCGACGCATAGAGCAATTGGGGTGAATGCAGCGCGTCACAGGCGACAATGACGGTGCCGGCGGCGACAAACCAAGTATCGTCCTGACCCGGATGGGCGAGTTCTACCCCGGTAACCCTGCTCCCCTCATAGACCACGCGACGGCAGGCGGTTTCCGCCAGAATCTGGAAGCTTTCAGCCGGCTCGTCCACCATGGGCCCGAGCACCACGTCGGTACCGTGATAGCGCAGCCCATTGGGTCCGGGCGTTACGGCCAGCGGCATGGGCTGTACGAAACGGTCCGGGCTCCGGCCCGGATTGAACACGGCGCCCAGCTTTTCGCGCATGGCAATGGCGGTCTGGTCGTCGGGATGGGGGTTTTTGTTGGTGCCGAGCAGGCCTTCGGCGACCACGATGGCTGCGGCCAATTCGTCCGCCGGGATGAAGGGCACCCGTTCGACCTGCGATGGCGTTGGCGTGCCGGTGGACCACTTGGTGCCCATGCCACCGACATTGGCGGCCGAAAAGCCTGCAAACAGGTTTTCTGCGGGATCGGATTCGTTGGCGATGAACAGGCCCGAGCGGCGCAATTGCGAGGCATCAAAGCCCCCGGCGCGGCGCGCTTCCCACTCTTCCTTGCTCATCGGAATGCGCGGCGTGCGATCGCCGCCCTGCGCCTGCACTTCAAGCGCGGCGCGCTCCTTGAGATCAGCGATATTGTCCAGATGCCCGCCCACTTGTGGCAGGATCTGCGGGCCGGCCTCGACCATCACGATGCGGGCCTCCGGCCAGTCGCGGCGAATGATTCGGGCATAGGCGGAGCCGGTTGGCCCGCTGCCGACGATGACGACATCGGTGGAGTATTCAGTCATGAGCCTGTCCGCTCGTTGCAACGATTTACCGGATGCCAGAAGAGGATAGCGGCTGGCTGCTGTCAATCGCCTCGTTGACAGCCCGGACGCCGGCGTCGATTGTCGGACCGTTTCCAGCGCGAGTGTTCCTATGAAGCTTGGTCTTTCCTCCTATAGTTTCCGTCCTCTCCTGGCGAGCGGCGCCCTGGATATCGAGGGGCTCTTCGATTGGCTTAAAGCCCATCACGCCGAGCATCTCGAAATTGCAACGTTCTCATTCGCCCGGCCCGGCGAGGAAGCCGAATATGACCTGACATCCGATGCCGACGTGCTGCGCCGCTTGCAGGCTGAGACGACGCGGACGGGGATTCCGATTTCCGGCATATGCCTCGGCGCCCGCTTCGCCTTTGTGGAACCGGCTGAGCGGCAGGCGCAGATCGACCTGGTCAAACGCCATGTCGAACTCTGCAATCGGCTCGAAGTGGGCTTTTTGCGCCATGATGTCGTCAATTGGGCCCATCGGCTGGGCAGCGCGGCCGAATTCGAGGGGGCCTTTGCGACGATCGTCGAGGCCTGCCAGGAGATTGCCGATTTCGCGGCCGGCCAGGGGGTGACGACCAGCGTCGAGGACCACGGCTTTTTCATGAATTCGAGCGCCCGCATCAAGCGGCTGCTGCATGCGGTGGACCGGCCCAATTTCAAATTCACCCTGGATGTCGGCAATTTCCTCTGCGTCGATGAGGATGCGCTGGTGGGCACGCGGGCGAGCCTTGCCGATGCCAGCTTCGTCCATCTCAAGGATTTTTATGTCCGCCGCACCTCGCCGGGGCCGGGGTGGCTCGAAACCCTGGGCGGGCAATTCATCCGCGGCTCGGTGTTCGGCTTTGGCGACCTTGAAACAAGGATGATCCTCGAAGCGGTGGTGGCCTCGGGCTATGACGGATTTGTGTCGCTCGAATATGAGGGGGCAGAGCCGACGCTGGCGGCTTGTGCGACGAGCCTGGGGAATATCAGGCGGGTTTTGGGGGAGATTGGGTGAGCTGGGGCTGGAGAGCCCCGATCGGCCTCCCTCCCCCTTGAGGGGAGGGATTGAGGGTGGGGGTGTCGGACTTTCCACCGGCATAG
>DATMSY010000043.1:0-22351 GCA_035565135.1 Devosia sp. | reverse complement strand
TTACGGCGGATGACCCACCTCCGCGTATTGGCGGGGGGAAGGTCTGCAATCGTGAGCGGACTACCGTCCGGTCCGATAACGTACTTAACGCGTGGACGCATTTGTACGGTCATTTTACTCTCTACTCAAACCTGACCATATGAGAAGAGACTAAGGCAACGGCCTTAAAATTCAGCTAAGGGGAAACTTACAACAGGTTAAGAATGCGCTGCGATTTCAAGGGATTGAATCGTCGCAATTGAGCGCCATTATATCCTGAAATCAGCACTGAACTGCGCGCGCAAACTCTTGGCAGGACAACAGTCTTCGCGCTGAGGCCAATCAGCTTTCGGTTTCGTCGTCACTGTCTGCGGGGGGCGGCGTGGTGGCCGGGATTTTCACATTGGTGACGTCCGAGAGCAGGATCTTGCTGCTGCCCACTGTGAGGATGGGCTGGGCGCCGGAGAAGTCGACGGCGGTGACCACGCCCACGGTGGAGGTGGAAACCTTGATCGTATTGCCGGCGAGATTGGTGCCCTTGATATCGATCGTATAGGTGCCGTCGGGCTGGATATTGCCGTCCGAGCCCTTGCCGGTCCACAGGAAATTGCCCGGGCCTTTTTCCAGCGAGCCGGTCTCGACATAGACCACCTGCCCATTGGCATTCTTGATGGTGACAGTGGCATTGGCGACCTGGGCTTCGGCATTGAAGGCCCAGGTGGCGCCGCCGTCCTTGAGCTGGGAAGTGGTGCCGGCGGCAGTCACTTCCTTGCCGATATAGGAAACGGCATCGGTCTTGCCCGAGCTCTGGGTCGATTGCAGCAGGCTTTCGAGGAATTGATTGGTCTTGAGCTGCTGCTCGACGCCGGTGAACTGCACCAATTGAGCGGTGAACTGGTTGGTGTCGAGCGGGTCGAGCGGGTTCTGGTTCTTCAGCTGCGTGGTGAGAATGTTGAGGAACGTGTCGAAATTCTCGGCAATGGTGGCGCGCGAGCCGCTGAGGACGCTGGTATTGGTGTTTCCGGAAACGCTGTCGACAGCCATGGCCTGATCCCTACGCGATGATGTTGACGCCGCTGGCCGTGAGGCTGCCGCGATAAAGGTTGATAGTGGGGGCCGGAACGTCCTCGGCCTCCGCGGGCGCTTCGCTTAGGCCGAAGCGGGAGCCGCGGCCATTGCCGTCCTGGCCCTGCTGGCCGCCATTGAAGGGGTTCTGCTTCAGGGAGAATTCGAGATTGGTCTTGGCGCCGTCGAGGCCCGCCTGTTGCAAGGCTTTTTCCAGGCCCCGCTGGTCACGCTGCATCAGGTCGAGCGTTTCGGCCTTTTCCACGGTCAGGCGGGCATGGACCTTGCCGGAGGCGTCGATATCGAGGCGGACATCGACGCGACCCAATTCGGCTGGGTCGAGCCGGATCTGGAAGCGGGTATTGCCATCGGTGGCCTGGCGGGCGACCTCGAAGGCCAGCTGCGGCAGGTTGAGCTGCTGCTGGCTGGTCTGGTAGCCGGTCTGGATGATGCGCGGGGCGAGCAGCGGATCGATGCGCGCCGTCTGCTGCTGAGATAGTTGGGAAGAGGCCGGGTTTTCGGGCTGCTTGTCGAGCACAGCGGCGGTCGGCGCGGCGGTGGTCTTGACCTCGGGGTCGCGCGGCTTGCCGTCATCGGGTTTGGCACCGGTGTCGGTCTGCGGCTTGTCGCCGGTTGCCGGCTTGGCGGCGACCTCGATATCGGCCGCAGGGGCCGGGTCGACCGCGGGTTCGGTTTTGACCTCGGCGGTCTTGCCGGTCAGCACGGGTTCGGTGAGCTTGAGTTCGGGCGTTGCCAGGGGCTGGGCATTGGCTGTGGCGTCCAGCTTGATGGCCGTGCGAGCGGCGAGCCGGTCGAGCGCGGTCTGCAATTCGGGATCGATGCCGGTTTCCGGCTCCATGCCTAGGGCGGCCATGATCTCGGTCGCATCATCGCCGGTGCTGAGCGCCTTGGCGAGCGCGGCCAGCTTGCGGCCCATTTCGCCCAGTTGCTGGGCGAGTTCGGCATCAGAAGCGGTCTGGGCGGTCGTGTCGTCCTGCAGCGTTAGCGCCAGCGGGGCGAGGGCCTTGGCCAGTTGATCCTCGAAGCTGGCGAGATCGGCAAGGGCGCCATTGGCCATGGCGGTCAATTCCGCCGTGCTGGGCAGCGCATCGAGCGAAACGCCCAGGGCCTGGGCCAGGGCATCGAGCGCGGCAGCTAGACCCTGCAATTCCTCTTGCGTGGGCGCCTTGCCCGCTTCGAGGCTGGCGCTGAGCTTGGCGAGGCGATCGAGCAGGTCGGTCAATTCCGAGGCGGGCGTCTGCTGGATGGGCGTCGTTACCTCGACCGGGGCCGCGACAGGTTGGGGGTCCTCGGCGGGGCGGTCCTGATCGGTGTCGGGCTTTGCCGCTTCCTTGGCGGGTGGCGGTGCTGCAGGCGTAGTCGGTTTGGGCTTGGCCGCAACCGGCTTGGTGGTGTCTCCGAGCAGGGCAGCGAAATCGTCGCGCAGCGCGGGAGCCTGACCGTTGAGGCCCTTGCTGAGCATGCCAGCGGCTGTCGAAGTGATGACGGTCAGATTTGATGCCACGCTGCGCGGACCCGTGAAGATGAGACTAATCCGGTAATGGCAATGCAAGTGCGGTGCCAGTTGGTAGGTTTTTGGATTATCAAATGAATTCAAAATGTTGACTGGGAGTCTGGCCATTCGGCCACGGACTCCTTGCGGCAGAAAAGGATGACCGACGGCAATTGTTGCCGGGTCATGGTGGCCCCCGATTGCACGGGCGGGCGGAAGGGAGTATGGAGCGTGCCTTAAATTCGTCCGCTGGCCCTTGAACCAACCGGATAGAGGAATGATGTTGAACTCGCTTGATATTGCCAAGCGTCCTGAAGACACGCGCGTTGTCGTGGCGATGTCGGGGGGCGTGGATTCTTCGGTCGTCGCGGGCCTGTTGGCCCGGCAGGGCTATGACGTCGTCGGCGTTACGCTCCAGCTTTACGATCATGGCGAAGCCACCCATCGCAAGGGGGCGTGCTGCGCCGGGCAGGATATCCATGACGCGCGCCGGGTGGCGGCCACGCTGGGCATTCCCCATTATGTGCTCGATTATGAAGAGCGCTTCAAAAAGAGCGTGATCGCGCCTTTCGCCAATGCTTATCAGCAGGGCGAGACGCCGGTGCCCTGCATCGCCTGCAATCAGTCGGTCAAGTTCGTGGACCTGATGACGGTGGCGCAGGATCTGGGCGCCGACGCGCTGGCGACCGGGCATTATGTGCAGAGCCGGCTCGGCGAAGATGGCCGGCGGCAGCTGTTCCGGCCGGTCGATGCCGAGCGCGATCAGACCTATTTCCTCTTTGCCACCACACAGGAGCAGCTCGATTACCTGCGCTTTCCGCTGGGCGGCATGGGCAAGGCAGAGGTGCGCGAACTGGCGCGGGACATGGGGTTGGAGATTGCCGACAAGCATGACAGCCAGGACATCTGCTTTGTGCCGCAGGGCAAATATGCCGATATCATCCGCAAGATGCATCCCGAGGCGGTGGCACAAGGCGAGATCGTCCATCTCGATGGCCGCGTGCTGGGCACCCATGACGGGATCGTCAATTACACGGTCGGGCAGCGCAAGGGTCTTGGCGTGGCGGCGGCCGAGCCGCTTTATGTCATCAAGCTCGAGCACAAGACTGGGCGGGTGATCGTGGGGCCGCGCGAGGCGCTCAAGACCCATACCGTGCGGCTGCGGGACGTCAACTGGCTGGGTGGCCGGCCGCTGGCAGAGCTCAGCGCCGGCAATGGCGCCCCGGTCGAGGTCAAGGTGCGCTCGACCCGCGGACCGCAGCCGGCCGTGGTGCAGATGCGCGGCGCGGACGTCTATGTGACGCTGGTCAGTGGGGAATATGGCATCTCGCCGGGCCAGGCCTGCGTGTTCTATGCCGACGACACGGCGACCTCGGAAGTCTGGGGCGGAGGCTTTATCGCCGAAGCGGTGCCGGCGGTGTTTGCGGCTTAGGTGGGCAGGCCTGTCATCACGCTGGAGGCGGCCCGCCGGGAGCTCGATTTGCGCTGGCCGGGTGCGGTCGCGTTTGCATCCCTGACGGAAGGCGAGGAATCCCAGGCCTTCCGCTTCGCACGGAGTGGGCAGGATTTTGTGCTGCGCATCAACCGCGAGCGCGAAGGCTTCGCTAAGGACGAGCTGGCCGCCAGGCTGTTCGGTTCGGCCGCGCTGCCGATCCCCGAGGTGCTGATGATTGACGCGCTCGACGATGGCAGCGCGCTTTGCATTTCGCGGCTGGTACCGGGTGAAACATTGCAAATCATGGACAAGGCCTTGCTGGATGTGACCCTGGGCGCGGTGGGCGATGTGCTCGACGCCATGGCCAGCGTGGATACCAGCAGCATTTCGGGCTATGGCCGGTTTGATGGACACGGCACTGGTGAAGCGGCGCAGTGGTTGGATTTCATCACCAGGATTGCCAACCCGAAAGCTTATGATTGGAGTTCGCTCGGCCTCGAAGGCGTTGCTGGCTGGGTCGGCCAGGTCATCGCCATGGCCGGTCGCCTGCCGGAGCAGCGGCAATTGGTGCATGGTGACTTCGGTTCGAACAATGTGCTGGCCGACGGCGGCAAGATTACCGGCGTGATCGACTGGTCCGAGGCCATGGTCGGAGATGGGCTCTATGACGTGGCCAATATCCTGTTCTGGCGGACTTGGCTGGATTGCATGGAGCAGCAGGCGCGGTATTTCGAGACCGATCAGCCAGAACGGCTGGCCGATGGCGATCGGTTGCGGTGCTACCAGCTGCGTATTGGGCTGGATTTGATCTACCAGTCGGCGGTCGAAGGGGACGCTGACATGGTGGAATGGGCCAGGCGGCGATGCGGTGAGATCGCTGGCGGTTGAGGCGGGTGCGGCTTACTGCGCCGGCGCCTCGACCGGTGCAGCTTCCGTTGCTGCCGCATTGGCTTCGCGCAATTGCTGGTAGGCATTGATGCCGCCTAGCGAGGTCGAAATGGCGATGATGACCAACAGGGCGCCGAGCACCAGCAGCATGATGCGGGCGGGGGGCAGAGCGAAAGGGCTCAGCTTGGGTTCGTCCATCGGAACCTCCAAAAAAAATCTGCTCAGAACTCCAAAGGATGGGGTGAGCAGCGGCGTCTTAGCACTATAAGAGGCTGAAGGTTAAGGCTTGCGCGAGTGTTTGCCCCCGTGATGGGACTGTCTGCCGCACCACAGATCGATCATGCCGGAGCGTTGACGCGGGCATTGGTTACCCGTGCGCAGAATGGCGATGCGGCGGCATTTGGCGAGTTGATCGAGGATCACTACGACCTTATTTTCCGTACGGCCTGGAAATGGTGCGGCAACCGCACCGACGCCGAGGATGTGGCGCAGGATGTCTGCGTCAAGCTTGGCGGGGCCATTGCCGGCTTTGACGGCCGCAGCGCTTTTTCGAGCTGGGTCTATCGGATCACGCTCAATGCGGTGCGCGACATGCAGCGGGCGACCAGCCGGCGCGGCAAATATGCCGATGCCTATGCCGAGGTCACCCCGGAAGATCAGCCTGCCGACCAGGAAGATGCCGCGACTTCGCGTCAGCTCTGGGCGGCAGTGCGGCAATTGCCCGAAAAGCAGCGCGACGCGGTGCTGCTGGTTTACGCGGAGGAATTGAGCCATGCGGCGGCGGCCGACATCATGGGCATCAAGGAGGCCACGGTCTCCTTTCATGTGCATGAGGCACGCAAGACCCTGAGGGGGCTGCTATGAGCGAGAACATGCACGATCCATTGACAGTGCTGAGCCAAAGCAAGGCGCCAGCAACGAGTGCCGAGGCGAAAAAGCGCGCCCTCAGCGCCGGCATGGCGGCGTTTGAAGCGGCCCAGGGCCAGTCGGTACAGAATTCTGCGGAAGCGACCAAAGGAAACCGGAAAGGGGCGCGTCTCACATCCATCATCTCAATCCTGAAAGGGAACTGGATCATGGATATGCGTCTTCCCATCGGCACGGCTGCCATTGCGCTGCTCGTGCTGCCGCTGGGCTATCAACTTTACACCAGCACCTCGATGACGCCGGGCCAGAGCACGGCGACCCAGACGGCGGCCAATACCAATCAGGCCCCCGAAGCGGTTGTGCCGCCCCCGCCCGCCGCGACGCCGAACGCCATGATGCCCGTCAGCCCGGATTCGCGGGGTGCTGCTGCAACCGAGGAGGCCGAAGCGCCTGCTGTCGCCGTCCAGGAAGCACCCGCGGTCCAACAGGACCCGATGCCGGCCCCGGCCGGCGAATTGCGTATGCGTCAAGAAGCGGCGCCGCAATTCGGCAATAGCACGATCATGCCGCCGCCCGCCGCGCCGATTTCGGTCCTGCCCGGGGCCGTGGCGCGCAATAGCGATAGCTACATGCTGGCGGCCCCGGCCGAAGCCAGCGGGGACCAGTTCACCAGCTTTGAGGAACAGCGCCTCAAGGTGGCGGCGGAAGAGCCGGTTTCGACCTTCTCCATCGATGTGGATACGGCCAGCTATTCCTATGTGCGCCGGTCGCTGGAAGATGGCTATGTGCCCGAGCCCGATGCCGTGCGCGTCGAGGAATTGCTCAATTACTTCCCCTATGATTATGCGCCGGCCCCGAGTGCGGAACAGCCGTTCCAGCCGACCATGGCGGTGTTCCCCACGCCATGGAACCCCAAGACGCAGTTGCTCGAAATCGGCATCAAGGGCTATGTGCCCCCGGCCGGTGAGGATAAGCCGAGCAATCTGGTGTTCCTGATCGATACGTCGGGATCGATGGACGAGCCGGACAAGCTGCCGCTGCTGCAGCGGGCCTTCGGCCTGCTGGTCGACCAGCTATCGGGCAATGACACCGTTTCTATCGTCGCCTATGCCGGCTCGGCCGGGGTTGTGCTCGAACCCACCAAGGCCACGGACAAGGCCAAGATCATGGCCGCGCTCGATCAGCTCTATGCCGGCGGCAGCACGGCGGGGGCCGAGGGGATCGAGCTGGCCTATAAATTGGCCGAACAGGCTAAGGTCCAGGGCGGCACCAATCGGGTGATCCTTGCCACCGATGGCGATTTCAATGTCGGCATCGACGACCCCGAAAAGCTCGAGGATTTCATCAAGGCCAAGCGCGAGAGCGGCGTGACGCTGTCGGTGCTGGGCTTCGGCAGGGGCAATCTCGACGATGCGACCATGCAGGCCCTGGCCCAGAACGGCAATGGCAATGCCAGCTATATCTCGAATTTCCGCGAAGCCCAGAAAGTGCTGGTGGAAGAGGTTGGCTCGACCCTGCACATGATCGCCAAGGACGTGAAAATCCAGGTGGAGTTCAACCCGGCCGTGGTCAGCGAATATCGGCTGATCGGCTACGAGACGCGGGCGCTCAACCGCGAGGATTTCAACAATGACGCGGTCGATGCCGGCGATATCGGGGCCGGGCATACGGTGACCGCGCTTTATGAAATCACCCCGGTCGGTTCGGGGGGCGAACTGGTTGATCCGCTGCGTTACGGCGGGGACGCCGCGGCGGCCGGTGGTAGCGAAGAAATCGCCTTCCTCAAAATGCGCTACAAGCTGCCCGACAGCGATGTCAGCCAACTCATCGAACAGGCCGTCACGCCCATCGTGGTCTATGACGATATCAGTGCAGTGAGCGATGATGCGCGGTTCGCCGCGGCGGTTGCCGCCTCCGGGCAGAAGCTCAAGGGTTCCGACTATGTGAGGGGCATGAGCTGGGATGCGATCCGCGCGCTGGCCCAATCGGGCAAGGGCGCCGACGAAAGCGGCTATCGTGCCGAGTTCATCCAATTGCTCAAAACTGCGGCGCTGCTCAAGCCGGATACGGCTCCGGCGCCGGCTGCGGAAGAAGATGCCTGCGTTGCAGCGGGCGAAACGGACAGCGCCTGTTGAGGGCTTCCAGGCGCTGCGGGCGGGCTGGACAACCAGCCCGCCCGACTATCTGATGCATTCCGGGTGTACCGGAGGCAAAATTGCGCAATTTCGATTTCAGCTCCTGGGGAAGCGTTCTCACCACGCTGATCGGGCTGGCACTCTTCACCCTGATCGGCATCGGCATTCGCCTGCTCATCATGGCCACGTTTCAACAGCGCCAGCCAAGCTGAGGGTGAGGAGGCGGTGGAGGTGGTCGCAGGCCATCCCGGCTCAGTCGAGGCGGCGCTGTCCGATATCCTGCTTTTGGGAACCGAGGAACAGGTGCGGTTGGCCGAGCGGGCGGCGCGCGAACTGATTGCCGGCCATCCCATCCATACCCACGAACTGGTCGTGTCGCTGCGCAATTTCATTCGCGAGGCACTCGACCTCGATCCGGTTCCTCCCGACCTCGCCATTCCGATGCAGGGGCCGACACGCCCCTCCGCCGCTGGTGGCCGGGGCAAGGGAGAGGGTGGTGGGGAAAGAAGCGGTCAGGGTGGTGGCGGCCAAGGTGGGGCTGGCGGTGGCGGCGGCGCCGGCATGGGGCCTGGCCTCGGGGGCAGCAATGACCCGGACCTGCCCGGTCCGCGCGGATAGAATAGGGCCTCGCGCCTTTTCGGACGCGGGGCGGTTTGGCTAAACCAGCGGCTTCAGATTGGCTTCGATGCTGGCGCGGCGGGGTTCGAGGAAGGGCGGCAAGGCGAGCGTTTCGCCCAGGCTTTCCATCGGTTCGTCGGCGGCAAAACCGGGCACGTCGGTAGCGATCTCGAACAGGATACCGTTTGGCTCGCGGAAGTAGAGCGAGGTGAAGTAATAGCGCTCGACCTGGCCGCTGGACCGAATGCCGGCCTGGGTCACCCGGGCGATCCACTGACGCAGGCTATCCTGGTCGGGCGTCCGAAACGCGACATGGTGTACGCCGCCGGCGCCGGGCCGGGCAGGGGCCAGGGTCGGGTCGACCACGACATGCAGCTCGGCCGCCGGGCCGCCTTCGCCCATTTCGAAGACATGGGTTTCCCCGGTCGTGCTGGTGGCGGGGTAGGTACGGACCTTGCGCATGTTCATCACCTGGGTCAGTACGGCCTCGGTGCGATCAAGCCGCGGCACGGCCAGCGAGATGGGGCCGAGCCCGATGATCTGCTTTTCCGCCGGAACCGGGCTTTTGTGCCAGGGCACGACCTTATTGGCCGCGTCGATCACCATGCGGAAGCGCTGGCCTTCGAAATCCTCGAAATCGAGCGAGACATGGCCATTACGCTCCTTGATGGCCGAGGTCCCCACATTGTGGTTCTGCAAATGATCCTTCCACCAGTTGAGCGTGTCTTCGCTGTCCACGCGCAGCCCGGTGCGGCTGACAGTGTGGTTGCCGCGTTTTTCGGGGCCGGTTTCGAAGTCGAAAAAGGTCAGGTCCGCGCCGGGCGAGGCGACGCCATCGCCGTAGAACAGGTGATAGGCGGTGGTCTGGTCCTGGTTGACGGTCTTCTTGATCAGCCGCATGCCCAGCGTCTGGGTGTAAAAGGCCAGGTTCTTGCTGGCCTGGCCGGTGACGGCGGTGAGGTGGTGAATGCCTCCGAGCTGCAAAGTCATTGCTCATGTCTCCTTCCGGTGCGGCGAACCGCGCTAACATTGCCCAAGATGTAGGGCAGTGCGTTCGGCTTGTGCAGCGGGCTAATTCCAACAGGCTGTTGCCGATATTTGAACGATCGAAGTCTGCTGTCGTTGCATTCGCCTGATCGGGCAATTGTCATGGGGCTGGCGCAGGAGGGCGCTTGACAGGGCGAAAAGGCAAATCTAATACGTCCGCAAGCTTACAAGCATCGCCGCCCGGACCTTTCGCCCGGCCGGCCCTTGGGGCGGAGTAGCTCAGTTGGTTAGAGCAGCGGAATCATAATCCGTGTGTCCCCAGTTCAAATCTGGGCTTCGCTACCATTTCAAAACCCTCGGGAAACCGAGGGTTTTTTGTTTGGTTCCAAAAGGACGCCTCCTAACGCTTGGGGGCGTGGCGTTGGGGCGGGGTGGGGATGATCGCCCGGGTTCGGACGATCAGGCCTTGCAGGATGAGGTTGCGGAGGGTGGTGAGCCAGCGCATTGGGTTTCCTTTCAGAGGCGGGAGGCGATGAAGGCGCGCCAGCCGCCGTGGTGGGTGATGTCCTGGGCGTCGGCCGTGGCGTGGGCCTGGCAGAGGAAGCCGGGGACCGTGCTGCCGTCGTCGAGCGTTATCTTGCCGATGCCCAGGGGGGCGGGGATGCGGGCGACGAATTGACCGAAGGCGGCCGCGGGGAGGGCCCAGATTTCGACTTCGAGGCCGCTGCCGGCAAAGCCGGGTTGCTGGATCATGCCGGGCTTGGGCGGGACGGTGCCGGGCAGGGCGAAGAGCTGGTAATCGGGCGCGGTGCGGCAGGCTTTGAGCAGGCGGCCGCCGGGGCCGGTCAATTCGTGATTGAGCGGCATGCCGGTGAGGTGGGCGCCGACCACGGCTAGGGGGATGTAGGCGTCGGATGCCGGTTGAACCGTGCTGGCTTCGGGCAGGATCGCGGTCTTGTCGCGGCCCATGCCGCTGGCGGCGCGGCGGTGGAGGGCGTCGGCGAGCGGGGCCAATGCATCGTCGGTGAAGGCGGGGGCGACGAGGGTGACGCCGGCGGGCAAGTGGCCGGCGCTGTCGAAGCCGGCGGGGATGGCGATGGCTGCGCAATCGAGCAGATTGACGAAATTAGTGTAGCGGCCGAAATGGGAATTGCGGCGGATCGGGTCGGCCAGTATTTCGGCGACGGTATAAGTGGTGGGTGAGGTGGGCAGGAGCAGCACATCGGCCTTGGCCCATTCGGCCTCAGTGATGCGGCGCAGTTCTTCGAGCCGGTATTTGCCGTTGAAAGCTTCGACCGCGGTCTTGCCCTTGGCGCCGGCAATGATAGCGCGCACGGTGGGGTCGAAATCGGCTTCGTTGCTGGCGAAGAAATCCTCAACCGCGGCCAGGCGCTCGGCGACCCAGGGACCGTCATAGAGCAGGGCAGCGGCCTCGCGGAACGGGGCATAGTCGAAGGGGACGATGGTGGCGCCCAGCGCGCGGACGTTTTCGATGGCCGCGTCATAGAGCTTTTCGACCTCGGCATTGCCGAAGAATTCGCGCTCGGCCCCATCGAGAACGCCGACGCGCAGGCTTGCGGTGGGCAGGTTGGTCCAGGCCGCGCGGCGGGAGAAGGGATCGGCGGCGTCGAAGCCTTCGGCGACTTTGCGGATGGCGACGCCATCGCCCACGGTTGCGGCGAAAATGGTGACGCAATCAACGCTTTTGCAGGCCGGAATGACGCCGGTATTGGGCAATAGACCCGGCGTCGGTTTGATGCCCACGAGATTGTTGAACATGGCCGGGACCCGGCCCGAACCGGCTGTGTCAGTGCCGAGCGAGAAGCTGGCAAAGCCGGCGGCGACGGCCACGGCCGATCCGGAACTGGAACCGCCCGAAACATAGTCGGCGTCGAAGACGGAGCGTGGCGCGCCATGGGGTGAGCGGGTGCCGTTAAGGCCGGTGGCGAACTGGTCGAGATTGGTCTTGCCGATGACGATGGCGCCGGCGGCGCGCAGGCGGGCGACCACCGTGGCGTCAGCCTCGGGCTGATAGGCAAAGGCCGGACAGGCGGCGGTGGTGGGCAGGCCCGCTACGTCGATATTGTCCTTGACGGCGAAGGGGATGCCCCAGAGCGGCAGGCTATTGGGCTCGGGATGTGCGGCCAACAGGGTTTTGGCAGCGGCGCGGAGGGCTTCGTCGCTAACGGGCGTGATGAAGACGGCTTTGTCGGGCCAGGCGGCGCGGCGTTCGATGACGGCTTCGATAATGTCGAGCGGGGTCGCTTTCCCCTCTGCATAGAGGGCCTTGAGAGTGGCCAGGTCCAGCATGATCGGCAGCATCAGATTTCCTCCAGAACGACGATGACATCGCCGGTTTTGACATTGCGGCCCGGGGCCGCGCGCACGTCGCGGACGCGGCCGGCGGCGTGGGCAGTGACGGTGATTTCCATTTTCATGGATTCGATGATGGCGACAGCGTCGCCCTCGGCGACCGGGGCGCCGTCTTCGACCAGGATTTTCCAGATATTGCCGGGGACGGTGCTGCCGACGCCGAAGCATCCGGCGGGGATATCGCCTTCGAGGGCGCCATTGCCGGTGTCGTCGGCGATGAAGCTATCGAGGCCCTCGGCTTTCCAGCGATTGCGTTCGGCGTCGAAGGCGGCTTGCTGGCGGGTCTTGAAGGCGGCGATGCTGTCGGCATTGGCGGCCAGGTCGCGGGCGTAGTCGGCATAGGAGAATTGGGTCTCCTCGATGCGGATCGGATAGGCGCCATGCGGGAAGGCGGCGCGGGCTTCGGCCAGTTCCTCGTGATCGACGGGGAAGAAGCGGATCTGGTCGAAGAAGTTGAGTAGCCAGGGCTTTTCTGGCTGGAAGGCGGGCGTTGAGCGCCAGGTGTTCCAGACCTGGATGGTGCGGCCAAACAGCTGGTAACCGCCGGGGCCTTCCATGCCGTAGATGCACATATAGGCCCCGCCAATGCCGACCGCGTTTTCGGGGGTCCAGGTGCGGGCTGGGTTGTATTTGGTGGTGACCAGGCGATGGCGCGGGTCAATCGGGGTGGCGACCGGGGCGCCGAGATAGACATCGCCCAGGCCGAGCACGAGATAGCTGGCGTCGAAAATGGTCTGCTTGACGGCCTCCATGCTGTCGAGGCCGTTAATGCGGCGGATGAACTCGATATTGTCCGGGCACCAGGGCGCGTTGGGGCGCACCAATTCTTGGTATTTCTGCATGGCCAGCTGAATGTCCGGGTCGTTCCAGGACAAGGGCAGGTGCACGATGCGGCTGGGGACGACGACCTCTTCGGCGGCGGGGAGAGATTTTTCTATGTCCGCGAGCAGACCCAGGAGACGTGTGCGCGACATGGCAGTGCCGTCATAATGGATCTGCAGCGAACGGATGCCGGGAGTGAGGTCGATGGCCCCAATCTTGCCGTCGCGACGAATGGCTTCCATCAACAAATGAACGCGCAAACGCAGCGCGATATCGAGGGACATGTCGCCATATTCGACCAGCAGATTGTCGTCGCCCTGGCGGCGATAGACGACCGGCACGGGACCATTATCGGAGCGGGCGAGAATGGCCGAACCGATGTCCAGTTTTGGACGGTGGATGGCGGGCGCGGCAATAGGATCATCGGGGCGGGCGAGGGGGCGGAAGCGGATGGTGTCGCCGGGCTTGAACTGGCCCATTTTCCAGAGCTCGTCGCGGGCGATGACGGCGGGACAGACGAAGCCGCCCAGGCTGGGGCCATCGGGGCCGAGGATAATGGGCATGTCGCCGGTGAAGTCGATGGCGCCGACGGCATAGGCGTTGTCGTGCAGGTTTGAGGGGTGCAGGCCCGCTTCGCCACCATCGGTACGCGCCCATTTGGGGGCGGGGCCGATGAGGCGGACGCCGGTGCGGGCGCTGTTGAAATGCACCTCGTAATCGGTGGCGAAGAGGGTTTCGATATCGGTATCGAGAAAGAAATCGGGCGCGCCATGGGGACCATAGAGGACGCCGACATCCCAATGGCGGGAAAGCGGAGCGGGGGCGTCGGCGGGTTGGACCGCGTGTTGCTCGGCACGGGCTAGGTGTAGCACCTGACCGGCCTTGAGCGTGCCCGTGGCGTGGCCGCCGAATTGGCCGAGGCCGAACGTGGCGCGGGAGCCTAGAACGACCGGAGCCGCAAAGCCGCCGGATATGGCGAGGTAGCTGCGTTGGCCGGGGCCGGCAATGGTGCCGATAGAGAGGGTCTGGCCCGCGGCGACGGCGATGGCTGTGTCGTGGGCGATGGGCAGGCCATCGAGTTTCATCGGCATGGCGGCGCCGGCCAGAGCGATACTGGCGGGAGCATGGAAGCGCAGGGTCGGGCCGGTGACGGTGAGCTCCAATGCGGCGGTGACATCCGCATTGCCGACGAGGCGGTTGGCGTGGCGGAAGCTGCGTTCGTCCATCGGCCCGCTGGGTGGTACGCCGACATGCCAGAGGCCCAGACGGCCGGGGAGCTCCTGCAGGCTTGATTGGGCGCCGGGGGCGAGGACTTCGATGACATCGGGGATGAAGGCGAAGTCCTTGAGGGCAGTGGTGGCCACCTTGCCGCTGGCGAGCAGGTCGGAGGCGGCGATGGCGCGGAGATAGGCGAGATTGGTTTCGATGCCGGCGATTGAAGTGTCCGCGAGCGCCGTGCGCAGATTGGCGATGGCTGCGGGGCGGTCGGCTCCGGCCACGATGATCTTGGCCAGCATGGGGTCGTAATAGGTGGTGACCTCGGTGCCGGTTTCGATCCAGGTGTCGATCCGGGCGTCGTCGGCGAAGCGGACTTCGGTCAGCAGACCCGCGCTAGGCTGGAAATTGGCGTGCGGGATTTCGGCATAGAGGCGCACTTCGATGGCGGCGCCGGCCGGAGTGAGGGGACCGGCCGTGGCGATGGGGTCTTCGCCGGCGGCTTGGCGGATCATCCATTCGACGAGGTCGATGCCGAACACGGCTTCGGTTACGGGATGCTCGACCTGGAGACGGGTATTGACCTCGAGGAAATAGAAGTCCTCGCGGACGGGGTCATAGATGAATTCCACGGTGCCGGCCGAAGCGTAGGCGACGGCGCTGCCGAGATCAGTGGCGGCTTTGTGGAGGCGCGATCGGGTGGCGTCGGAGAGGCCGGGAGCAGGGGTTTCTTCGACGACTTTCTGGTTGCGGCGTTGTAGGGAGCAATCGCGTTCGCCCAGGGCGATGACCCCGCCTTTGCCGTCGCCGAAAATCTGCACTTCGACATGGCGGGCATCGGCGACGAAGCGCTCGATATAGACACGGGCGTCGCCAAAGCTGGCCGTGGCGGTGCGCTGCACGCTGTCGAAGGCGGCGGCGAGAGCCGCGGCATCGGCGCAAAGCTGCATGCCGATGCCGCCGCCGCCGGCGGTGCTTTTGAGCATGACGGGGTAGCCGATGGTTTCGGCGGCGGCGAGGGCTTCGGCGGCGCTGGTCAAGAGGTCCGTGCCCGGCAGCAGGGGCACGCCGCTGGCCTTGGCCAGTTCGCGGGCGGTGTGCTTGAGGCCGAAGGCCTTGATATTGGCCGGCGTCGGGCCGATAAAGGCGATGCCTTCGGCGGCGAGGCGTTCGGCAAAAGCGATATTTTCGCTGAGGAAGCCGTAGCCGGGATGGACGGCCTGCGCGCCGGTGGATTTGCAAGCGGCGATGACGGCATCGATATCGAGATAGCTCTCGCTGGCCGGGGCTGGGCCGAGGCGCACGGCTTCATCGGCGAGGGATACGGCCTTGGTGAAGCGGTCAGCGTCGGAATAGACGGCGACCGAGGCGATGCCCATGCGGCGTAGGGTCTTGATGACGCGCACGGCGATTTCGCCGCGATTGGCGATGAGGACTTTGGTGAACATGACCTAGAGCTCCCCACAGGCGCGATCTGCACCCTCCCCCGAAATCACGACCTTGATCGGGGTCGGGTTGAAGCCGTTGCAGGGGTTGTTGACCTGCGGGCAGTTGGAGATGACGCAGAGGACGTCCATTTCCGCGCGCAGTTCGACATGGTCGCCGGGGGCGGAGAGGCCGTCGACAATGGTCATCTGGCCGGAGGGCTCGATGGGGACGTTCATGAAGAAGTTGATATTGGCGACGATGTCGCGCTTGCCCATGCCGTGCTTGGCCACTTCGAGCAGGAAATTGTCGCGGCAGGCGTGGAGGTATTTGGTGTCGTGGCCGAAACGGACGGTGTTGCTTTCGCAGGAGCAGGCGCCAGCGGAGGTGTCGTGGCGGCCGCAGCTGTCGGCGGTCACGGTCAGCATGACATTGCCTTCATTGCTGATGATGCGGGTGCCGATGCCGATATAGGCGCTGCCCTGGACGCGGAGGGTGTCCTGGCCGCTATAGCGCTCCGAGAAATCGTCGGCCTTGTAGAAGAGGGTATCGACGGCCTGTTGGCCTTCGCTATCGATGATGCGGATGGTCTGGCCCTTGCGGACAATGCCGGACCAGGGCTTTTCGGCGGGGATGAAGTGTTCCTGAATGCTCATCTGCGTTCCCCTCAAGCCAGCTGCATGGCGTTGTTTTCAAAGCCGCGGACGGCTTCGGCGGTGGCGGTGCGGCAGAGGTCGTCGGCGGGTACGGGCCGGCGGAAGCGGGTGATGGTCACCGGATTGGGGGCATAGGCGGGGTTCGGATCGAGCGGATGCGGGCAGTTGGAGAGGGCGATGACAAGGTCCATCTCGGCGCGCAGCTCGACATAGTCGCCGGGCAGCCGCAGGTCCTCGCGCCAGGCGAAGGCGCCATCGGCATTGACGCGGACGGGGGCGAAGAAGGTGAGCGCTGAGGGAATGTCGCGACGATCGAGGCCCAGCTTGCCGGCGACGAGGACGAAATTGTCGCGGGTGTTGCGGGTGTCGCCGGGATAGCGGGCGTTCGAGGCGGCGTTGGAACCGCCGACGAGGCTGTCATGGGCATTGGAGGCGGCTTCGGTGATCGAGAACATGACGCGACCCATATCGGAGAACAGCACGCGGCCCTTGGCGATGGCGGTGGTCCATTGCACCTTGACGGTGTCGGGCAGATTGAGGCGCTCGCTGGTGTCGACAAGGCTCCAGGCGATCATGGCGATTGCCGAGGGGCCCTGGTCCTGGGCGATGCGGATGGTGTCGCCGGCTTTGAGATTGGTGGACCAATACCAGCCGCCGGGGATGGTTTCGGTGTGAATGGGATCGGCAATCGGCGTTGCCGGAATAGCGCTGGGCCCGGGCAGGGCTTTGGGGGCGTTCTGCAGGCCCTTGCGCTGGTGTTCCTCATAGCGCGCGCGGTCGGCGGCGATCTGTTCGGGGGTGCGGCTCATGGATTATCTCCTTGAATTGGCGCCAGGTCGTCCTGGCCAAGACCCAAGGGCATGACCGGGTCGTCCCGGTCGGGGGCGTAAATGGAGGGCTCGCCGGCAATGCGCGGCGGCCAGATATCGATGTCGCGGCTGAGCAGGGCGCCGTAACGCTCACGCTCCTCGGGGCGGTCGCGTGGGCGCTCGAAGGCGATGACGCGGGTGCCCAGAGTGAAGGCCTCGCGCATGTCATGGGTGACCATGACGACGGTGAGTTCGGTTTCGTGCCAGAGGCGCTTCATCAGCACATGAATTTCGGCACGAATGCCGGGATCGAGTGCGCCGAACGGCTCGTCGAGCAGCAGCACTTTGGGCTTCATGATCAGCGCCTGGGCGAGGGCGAGACGCTGCTGCATGCCGCCCGAGAGCTGGGCGGGGTATTTGTCTTCGGAGCCGGAGAGGCCCACATCGGCGATCAGCTGGCGGGCTTCCTCAATGGCACTGCGCTTGCTGGCGCCGAACAGGCGGGCGGCGATTTTGGAGCCGGTAAAGGCTTTGCCGAGCAGCACATTGCCGAGCACGGTGAGGTGCGGGAACACCGAATAGCGCTGGAACACGACGCCGCGGTCGGGACCGGGCTCGGCCACCAGCGGGACGCCATCGAGGGTGATGGTGCCGCGGGTGGGGGCTTCCTCGCCCAGCAGCATTTTGAGGAAGGTGGTCTTGCCGCAGCCGGAGGGGCCGACCAGGGCGACGAAGGCGCGGGAGGCGATGGTGAGGCTCACCTTTTCCAGCACGATCTGGTCGCCATATTCCTTCCAGACATTGTCGAGCACGATGGTACTCATCACTGCCGCTCCAGATTGGACCAGGGGAAGATGGCGATGCGCAGCCGATCGAGCGCGAAATTCATGATGACGGCGAGGAGGGTAATCCAGGCCACATAGGGGAAGATCACATCCATCGAGAGGTACCGCCGGACGAGGAAGATGCGGTAGCCGAGCCCGGAATCGGCCGAGATGGCTTCGGCGGCGATGAGGAATAGCCAGGCGGGCCCCAGCTGCAGGCGCAAGCAGGTGAGGAGCCGCGGCAGCACTTGCGGCAACACCACGCGCAGGGCGATTTGCCAGGAGGAGCCGCCCAGGGTTTCGGCCTTGATGATCTGTTCGCGCGGCAGCTCGATGACCTTGAGCGCGAGGTCGCGGATCATGGCGGGGGCGACGCCGATGACGATCAGGGTGATCTTGGCCGCTTCGCCCAGGCCCAAGACGATGAAGAGGATCGGCAGGAGGGCCAGCGGGGGCACCATGGAGACGGTGGCGATGAAGGGGGCCAGCAGCGCCCGGATATAGGGGAACATGCCCACCACCATGCCGAAGAAGAGGGCGATGGCGGTGGAAATGCCCAGCGCCCAGAGCAGGCGGGAGAGGCTGGCCGTGGTGTCCACCCACATCAGATATTCGCCGGTGCGGACATCGGGCGTGAAGGCCATGCGGTTGATGGCGTCGGTGAGGCTGGCCAACGCGGGCAATAGTTTGTCGCTGGGATTGTCGGCCAACCGCGCCGCCGAGCCCATGCCATAGGCAATGACCAGCAGCACGAAGGGCGCGAGCATGAGCATCAGCTTCAGGGCCGGCCCGGGTTTGGTGTTGATCCAACGCATTTTTTTGGCCTGTTCTCGATGCCACTAGGGAAGAGACCCCTCATCCGCCCTTCGGGCACCTTCTCCCTCAAGGGGAGAAGGCGACCGCCCAGGCGTCGGAGGACTACAGCGTGCCGGCTGCAGCCTGCTCCATGTAGCTGGCGGTGAAGCGGAGCTTTACGTTGGCGGGGTCGCCCAGCACGGTGCCGTCGGGCAGTTCGATGCCGATGACATCGGCCGACGGGGCGCCGGAGCCGAGCAGGCCCTTGTCGAAGAGGAAGGTGCGGACGCGATCCATGGTGGTGGCGAGGTCGGGCGAGGTGGTGAAGGCGACGGCTTCGGCCGGGGTGGCGAACAGCTTGGTGGCGGCGAGCTGGGCCTCGTAGCCGGCCTGGTCGGTGCCCGAAGCCACGCCCATGGCCTGCCGCGCGGCCACGCCTTCGGGCGTGTCGGCGGTCATGATGGCCATGGTGTCGTACCAGATGCCGGCCAGCGCCTTGCCGAAATCGGGATTGTCGGCCAGTACGTCGCTATTGGCGACCATGAGGTCGACGATCTCGCCGGGAATGTCGGCGCTGTTGAAGACATTGGTGGCGCCGGGCAGGGCCAGGATTTCCGAGACCATGGGGTTCCAGGTGACCATGGCGGTGACATCGGGCGTCTGGAAGGCGCCGACCATGTCGGGATCTGAGGTATTGACCACCTTGACGTCGCGCTCGCTCATGCCGGCGGTTTCGAGTGCGCGGGCGAGCAGATAGTGGGAGACGGAGAATTCGACGAGGTTAACGTTCTGCCCCTTGATCGCGGCGAGGTCGGTCTGGTCCTTGAGGATGACGGCGTCATTGCCGTTGGAGAAGTCGCCGACGATAACGGCGGTGGTGTCGACGCCGCCCGCAGCGGGGATGGATAGGCCATCCATATTGGTCAGGGTCACCGCGTCATAGGCGCCGGCGGTATATTGGTTCATCGACTCCACATAGTCGTTGAACTGGGTCACCTCGATGGTGATGCCATATTTGTCGGCCCATTTCTGCACGATGCCATTATCGGCGGCATAGCCCCAGGGCATCCAGCCGACATAGATCGACCAAGCCACCTTGAAATCGGTCTTGGCCTGAGCGAGTGCGGGCAGCGTCGCGCCGAAACCAACAGCCGAAGTCAGCAATGCCGTAACGAGAATTTTGGATAGTTTCGTCATGTCAGATCCCCTTTGCGTCTTCACAAAAAGGGATCGGCAGAAACCATCGAGCCAATCCCTTGGCTTACGAGGTCTCCCGGGCTTTTGTCCCGCCGTGTCCGGCACGATTGCTCCCGCGCCGGCGGGTGGCTCTCGGACCAGCCGCGCCATGACGACGCCGGAACCCTAGCACCCAACTCGACAGAGATAATGCAAGGCACGTGCCAGATGTTTTGGTCGGGATTTCCTGGGGTTTTCGGCGGTTCGGAGTTGGTCGGCGGCTAGAATAGCGGCGGATTGCACATGGATTGGGCAGGGATTGGTTGGTGCACGTTATCGTGCTTCTGTGGCCTGGGTGCAACCGGCGGAGGCGCCGCGGGTTACCCCAATGGCGATGCGATGAAGGAGGATGTCATGGCCGAACGGGATTTCAGCGACGGCGGTTTTCTGGAGCCGTTCTTCTTGCTGGCGGCGGTGTTGTGGATCGGGGGCGCCCTGTTATTCGTATCGCTCTCGGCCCTGGGTCACTCCCGCATAGGCGGGGCCGCGCCGGCTGCCAACCAGACGCCCGTCGCGGCGCCGGCCGAGACGCAATAATGCCAGGTCTTGCGGCTGAGGCAGCGAGTCTCGATGCCCGGCAGGGCATTGCTGCGGCCGAAGCCGCGGGCATTGCGCTCACCAGCCCCGATCGCGTGGTCTTTCCGGGGCAGGGCGTGACCAAGGCGGATCTCGTGGCCTATTATGCCGCCGTGGCCGAGCGGATGCTGCCCTATATCGAAAAGCGGCCGCTCAGCCTTGTGCGCTGCCCGCAGGGGCGGGAGAAATATTGCTTCTTCCAGAAGCACGATACCGGTGGCTTTCCCAAGGCGATGCGTTCGCTGCCCATTACCGAAAAGGACGGCAGCCGCGAAAGCTATTTCTATATCGAGGATCTGGCGGGGCTGATCGCGGGCACGCAGATGAATGTGCTGGAATGGCACCTCTGGGGCGCTCGTACGACGAATATCGAAAAGCCCGAACGTATCATCTTCGATATCGACCCCGATGAGGGGCTGGACTTTGCCGCGGTGCGCGCAGCGGCCATCGTCATTCGCGACGATCTGGCGGAGCTGGAGCTCGAAAGCTATGCCATGGTCACCGGCGGCAAGGGCATTCACGTCATCGCGCCGCTGCGCCCGATCAAGCAATGGCCGGAGGTGAAGGAGTTCTGCAAGGGTTTTGCCCAGCGGCTGGCCGACAGGGAGCCGGATCGTTTCGTCGCCACGATGAGCAAGGCCAAGCGCAAGGGCAGGCTCTTTATCGACTATCTGCGCAATGAACGCGGCTCCACCGCGATCGCGCCCTGGTCGAGCCGTTCCCGGCAAGGCGCGCCGGTGGCGGTGCCGGTCAGTTGGGACGAGTTGGCGACCATCAAGGCCGCCAATCAGTTCAGCCTGGCCGATGCCGCCGAACGGGCCGGGCGGCCGGACCCCTGGCCGGATTATTTCTCGATCACGCAGTCGATCACCAAGGCCATGATGAGCGCCGTTGCGGGCTAGCTGGTCCGGCGCATTTTCGGCGGAGCTGCCATGCCCCGGGGGCAGCTTTGCAGGTGCGGCATAATATGATAAAAATGATCAATATTAGTGGGCGCGCGGCTGCGCGTTGCATTCGACAGGGGCAGATTCCGATTTTGAACTACTGGCCGGCCATGACCTGGCGCACCGAGGGCATCCGCGTGACCGATCCGGTCAGGTGGCGGTGTCTGGATGGCGTGATGGGGGCTTTCTGGGAAGCCGAATGCCTCACGGGCGCCAGCGGCTATTACCTGGCCGATGATCCGCGCATCATGTTTTTCTTCAATGACGTGTCCGGCAAGGTGCGCATTTCCAACCACAATGGCGATTTCGTGCGCCAGCACCGGCCGATGACGCGGGCGATCTATATCCCGGCCGGGGTGCCGATGTGGACCAATATCGAATCCACCCATCATGTGAGCCACCTCAACCTGCATATCCATAAGGATCGTTTGGTGCGGTTCCTGGCGCCCTCGATCGGCCGGTCGGCGGCACTGGCGGCGTTGCGGCGGCCGGTCGAAATCGAGGATGTCGATGCCATCGAGGCGCTGGCCGGGTTGCTGGTGGGCGAAATCTCGACGCCCTCGCGCCACGCGGTCTATGCGGAGAGCCTGGTTGGCAGCATTGTTGCGGGGCTGTTGGATATTCCGGAGCGGCCGGGCGAGCAGGCCGAGGGCAGGCTTACCCAGGGGCAGATGAACAAGCTGATCTCACGCGCCAATGGGCCGGGCAATGGACGGCTGTCGGTGGCGGAAATGGCCGATGCGGTGGGCCTGTCGGAAAGCTGGTTCAGCACGGTCTTCAAGCAGACGACGGGCAAGACGCCGCTGCAATGGCAATTGGAGCGGCGGGTGGAAAGCGCCAAGAGGTTGCTGACGGAAACCGATCTCAGCGTCGCCACTATCGCCGCCCAGCTCGAATTTTCCGATCAGGCGCATCTGACCAAGGTGTTTCGCCATGTGGCGGGGGAAACGCCGGCGGCGTGGCGGCGGGTGCAGCAGGTGCGTTAGGCGCCCAGGGGTGAGGGTGCGGCTCTTGCGCAAACGCCCCAACGACCCCCACCCCGGCCCTCCCCTCAAGGGGCCTGTTGCATAATCAGCCTTTATTGCAGTTTGGGCTGTTTGGCATGGCTTGTGCAGGCCCTTGGGGTGTTTGAGCTGGGGGTTTATGGGGTTTTGCGGCAGGGCGGGCAGAGTCAGCCCGTGATCGCAGC
>DATMSY010000042.1:0-22841 GCA_035565135.1 Devosia sp. | reverse complement strand
CGTTTCGCTCGATCCCCTGGCCCAGCCCGGGGCCAGCGGCATGAGCGCTGGCCCCGAGGGCAGCTGGACCGTGGTGGCCGGCTCGGCCCAGTGCCAGCTCAATCTGCCGCTCACCACCAAGACCGGCACCAATTATTACCGCGCCTCGGCCCCGGGCTGCAGCGTGCCGCAGCTGGCTTCGGTCGGCGGCTGGCAGCAGGTGGGCAGCCAGCTCCAGCTTTACGATGAAAACGGCAATATCGCCGCCTTCCTCGCCCCCAATGGCGGCCGCTATGTCGGCACCATGGGTGGCGGCCAACCCATCGCCCTGCAGCGCTAGTTATTTGGGTGATGCCGGTCTGCAAGCTGCTCCGGGCTGAACCAATTTAGGTCGAGAATTCCGAGAGCCCCAATCCGTCCCCTCCCCCCTTGAGGGGAGGGCTAGGGTGGGGGTGTCGTAGCCTCCACGAACTCCATGCCGTGGGATAGCACGACACCCCCACCCTCAATCCCTCCCCTCAAGGGGGAGGGAGGCGCATCGCGGCTCCCATTCCCCACATCCCCCTTTCCCCCACCCCCATCTTGCGACAAGAGCTAGACCCGCAAAACAGGGAACAGGCCATGGCTGAGCGCGGCGGCGTTGAAATCAAGATACTCGATCCCCGGCTGCAGCAATGGGGCCTGCCGCGTTACCAGACCGAGATGGCGGGCGCGGTGGATCTGCATGCCTGCCTCGAAAACCCCATCCTGGTCGCTGCGCAGGAAGCGCCGGTGCTGGTGCCGTCGGGCTTTGCCATGCTAATGGGCGATCCCGGCATGGCCGCCATGATCATTCCGCGCTCGGGGGCCGGCCATAAGCGCGGGCTGGTGCTGGGCAATACGATCGGGCTGATCGACGCCGATTATACCGCCGAGATCATGATCAGCGTCTGGAACCGCAATCCGCCGGGGCACGCGCCCATCGAAATCGTGCCGGGCGAACGCATCGCCCAGATGATCTTCGTGCCAGTGCTGCGGCCGGGCTTTACCCTGGTCGAGGAGTTCAGCCGCAGCACGGGGCGCGGCGGGGGCGGGTTCGGCTCGACCGGCACTAGCCTCTAGGGCAAAGTCATGCTCCATTTCCGAAAGACTGGAACAGACGGAGAGCCGGGATGATAGCATTGCGGGCCGCCATGGCCGTTTTGGGCGCCCTGCTGGCGCTGGTGGCGCCGGCCTGGGCCGGGGACCGGGCGGGCGTGGATTTCATCGGCTTTTCCGAGGATGGCGGTTTTTTCGCCTTTGAAGAATTCGGCATCCAGGACGGGTCGGGCTTTGCCTATGCCGACCTCTATGTGATCGACATGGCGGCGGACAAATGGGTCAAGGGCACGCCGGTGCGCATCCGGGTGGATGACGAAAATATCAGCTTGGGCGACGTGCGGGCGCGGGCGCGTAAGCAGGCCCAGCCGGTGCTGGATCGCCTGGGGCTCGACATGCCGGTGGAAGTGCTGGCGCTCAATGGCGATGGCGCGTTGGGGACCAATCCGGGCCAGTTCCGCTTCGGCCTGCCCGGCTTTGGGCGCGACGAACCGCGCGGCGATCACCTGCTGACCCTGGCCGCCCACGATGCCAAATCGCCCCTGCCCTGCGCCGACTGGTTCGGCATGCCGCCCATGGGCTTCATGCTGACGCTCGATGACCGCGTGGTGCATGACGAGACACAAATTCCCGAATCGCGCGGCTGCGCCCAGGAATATCGGCTCTATGGCGTGGTGCAGCCCTTCTGGGCGCAGACGATCGACAAGGCCGTGGCCATTATCGCGGTCTATCCGGGCGGTTTTGAGGGGCCCGA
Source organism: Devosia sp. (assembly GCA_035565135.1). Classification (GTDB taxonomy): domain Bacteria; phylum Pseudomonadota; class Alphaproteobacteria; order Rhizobiales; family Devosiaceae; genus Devosia. Next base: position 21,031 of record DATMSY010000042.1, on the reverse strand, counting down.
CCGGCGCTTCATCGCCGTGCCGCTGGGCGACTGACATGGCTTTTTCCCCCGAGGAAAGCCGCCGCTATGCCCGCCACCTGGTGCTCAAGGGCATGGGCGGCGCCGGCCAGCAGGCCCTGCAACGCGCCCGCGTGCTGGTGGTGGGGGCCGGGGGGCTGGGCAGCCCCGTCATCGCCTATCTCGCCGGCGCAGGCGTGGGCGCGCTGGGCATTGTCGATCACGATACAGTCTCGCTCTCGAACCTGCAGCGGCAGGTGATCCACAGCACGGCCGGGATTGGCATGGGCAAGGTGGCGAGCGCGGCGGCCTTTGCCGAAAAGCTCAATCCCCATGCGGGCGTGGTGCCCCATGCCGAGCGCCTCGACGCGGGCAATGTCGACCGGCTGGTGGGCGCCTATGACCTGGTGCTGGACGGTACCGACAATTTGGCCACCCGCCGCATCGTTGCCGGTGCCGCCGCACGGCTGGGCAAGCCGCTGGTCTCGGGCGCGGTTTCCATGTTCGACGGGCAGGTCACGGTCTTTGCGCCCGGCGGCCCCGGCTTTGCCGCGCTCTACCCCGAAGAGGCCGACGACAATGACCTGCCAAGCTGCGAAGCCACCGGCATATTGGGCCCACTGACCGGGGTGATCGGCACGCTCATGGCCATGGAAGCCATCAAGCTCATCACCGGCATCGGCACCCCGCTGATCGGGCGGGTGCTGACCTATGACGGCCGGGATGCGCGGTTTTCGGAGTTTTCTTATTAGGTAAGCCCCGATCCGCCTCCCTCCCCCTTGAGGGGAGGGATCGAGGGTGGGGGTGTCGGACCATCCCCTGGCACCGCGTTTCGTGGAGGCCACGACACCCCCACCCTAGCCCTCCCCTCAAGGGGGAGGGGACTGGATCGGGGCCTTCAACGTTCGGTGGGCGGGGTACGAAGAGGGTGGCTACCCCTCAGGCATCAATATGCTTGAACACCAGCGCGGCATTGGTGCCGCCGAAGCCGAAGGAATTGGAGAGCACGACGCCCAGGTCCACGTCGTCGCGGCGCTGGCGCAGGATGGGCATGTCCTCGAAGGCCGGGTCGAGGTTTTCGATATTGGCGCTGGCGGCGATGAAGCGGTGCTTCATCATCAGGATCGAATAGATCGATTCATGGACGCCCGTCGCGCCCTGGCTGTGGCCGGTCAGCGATTTGGTGGCCGAGATGGGCGGGCACTTGCCGGCATCGCCGAAGACTTCCCTGATGGCCTCGATTTCCTTGAGGTCGCCCACCGGGGTCGAGGTGGCATGGGGATTGATGTAATCGACCTTGGGGCCGACATTTTTGAGCGCCATCTGCATGCAGCGGACGGCGCCTTCACCCGAGGGGGCCACCATGTCGAGGCCGTCGGAGGTGGCGCCATAGCCCACCAGCTCGGCCCAGATTTTGGCGCCGCGGGCCTTGGCATGCTCATATTCCTCGAGCACCAGCACGCCCGCGCCGCCCGAAATGACGAAGCCGTCGCGCGCCACGTCATAGCAGCGGGAGGCCTTTTCGGGCGTGGCGTTGAAGTCCGAGCTCAGCGCGCCCATGGCGTCGAACAGGTCGGTCAGCGTCCAGTCGAGATCTTCATGGCCGCCGGCAAAGACCACGTCCTGCTTGCCCAGCATGATCTGCTCCATGCCATTGCCGATGCAATGCTTACTGGTGGCGCAGGCCGCGGTGATGGAATAGTTGACGCCCTTGATGCCGAAGGCGGTGGCCAACGTTGCCGAGGCAGTGGAACCCATGGCCTTGGGCACGGCCAGCGGCCCGATGCGCTTGGGGCTCAAATTCTTGCGAGTGATGTCGGCGGCTTCCACGATCGTGCGCGTGGAAGAGCCGCCCGAGCCCATGACGATGCCGGTCATGGGGTTGGAAATATCGCTTTCCTCAAGCCCCGCATCGGCAATGGCCTGCTGCATGGCGAGGTAATTCCAGGCCGCACCCTGGCCCATGAAACGGGTGACGCGGCGGTCGAGCACTTCAAACGGGTCGAGGCGTGGGTCGCCCTTGACGTGGCTGCGGAAGCCCAGTTCGGCCTGGTCCTGGGCAAAGACAATGCCCGGCTTGGCGGCGCGCAGGCTGGCGGTAACCTCGTCCAGGCTATTGCCGATCGAGGAAATGATACCCATGCCGGTGACGACTACTCGTCTCATACTGGCCTCGCTCCGTCAAAGTTCGGGGCGCCCTTGCGATGAGCGCTTCGTATCGGTTGACCCGGGCGGCCGATCCGCCCCGGTGCATCAGGCGACCTTCTGGTCCTTGAGCTGGCTATCGGTGAACAGGCCGACCCGCAGGTCCTTGGCCTCGTAGATCACCTTGCCATCAGCCTTAACCCAGCCATCGGCAATGCCCAGCGTCAAGCGGGAGCGCATGACGCGCTTGATGTCGATGCCGTATTCTACCAATTTGACATCATCTGTGACCTGGCCAGTAAACTTAATTTCACCGCCAAGGGCGCGGCCCTTGCCGGGCTGGCCGATCCAGCCGAGGAAAAAGCCGGTCATCTGCCAGACGGCGTCGAGCCCCAGGCAACCCGGCATGACCGGATCGCCGATGAAATGGCATTTGAAGAACCACAGGTCCGGATTGACGTCGAGTTCGGCTCGCACCTGACCCTTGCCATAGAGCCCGCCGGTCTCGTCGATCTGGGTGATGCGGTCGAACATCAGCATGGGCGGGGCCGGCAGACGGGCATCCATCTGGCCGGGCAGTTCGCCGCGGCCATGAGCCAAAAGCTCTTCATACCCAAATGCGTTCTGCCGATCGGCCATTAAAAGTCCCCCGGTTAGGCTTGAAGCTCGTCTCGTATAGGGGGCGGCTCAGAGGGTCAATAGTGCCCCCGCGCCGCCTTTGGTCACAGCAGGGGGCCTGCGGCACCCGTGACGCTTGTGTGAAAAACCCGCGATAGCTATAAGGAGCTTAGCTTTTCCGGCCCTTTGATGAAGTAAAAGGACCCTATGTCAGATCGTACCCAGACCGCCCGGTCAATTCCCTCGCGCAAGCCATGCCTGACCGCGGTGCTGCGCATGGCCGGTCTCCGTCCGACCCGGCAGCGCGTGGCGCTGGCCGAACTGCTGTTCGGTGGCCCCCATCGCCATGTCAGCGCCGAGCAATTGCATGACGAGGCGAGCCAATCGCGCGTCAACGTCTCGCTCGCCACCATCTACAATACGCTGCACCAGTTCCACGAAGCCGGCCTGCTGCGCGAAGTGGCGGTGGATGCCTCGCGCTCCTATTTCGATACCGATACGTCCGACCACCATCACTTCTACGTGGAAGACGAGCAGCGGATGATCGACATCCCCGCCAGCTCGGTCGAATTCGCCGCCCTGCCCGACGCCCCCAAGGGCATGAAGGTGAGCCATGTCGACGTGGTGATCCGGGTGCGCAAGGCGCAGTGATTTTACGGCTGCCCCAAGGCGGGAGCCAAAAACGCCAATCGCGTCTCCTCTCACAGTGTCATTCCCGCGCAAGCGGGAACCTCTGTTTCTCTTCAATCATCGCAAACGGAGGTCCCCGCTTGCGCGGGGATGACATCGTGGTTGGGGTGATGGCGGAGCAATTCTGAGCTACCGCTCATAGCCGACGCGTGTACTCCATCGTCCCCGTGCCCCAGATGGTATCAGCCTCCCTTGACGCCCCGGCTATCATGCAACATTTTAAGTTACATGAAATCCGGGAGACGCCCAATATGAAACAGAACCCTTTCGACGGGCACGCCAGCAGCAATTACGCCAAGGGCCCGCCACGGCAGGTGCCGGGATATGGGAGCCTCCATCGCATGGTGTCGCTGCTGCTGGCCGAAAGTGTGCCGGCGGACGGCCGGATACTGGTGCTGGGGGCCGGCGGTGGGCTGGAGCTTCAGGCGCTGGCCGAGGCCCATGCGAGATGGTCGTTTGACGGGGTGGACCCATCGGCCGAAATGCTCGACCTGGCCAAGCAGACCACAGAAGCCCATGCCGCGCGCATCGGGCTGCATCACGGCTATATCGAGGACGCGCCCGCGGGGCCGTTCGACGCGGCGACGAGCCTGCTCACTTTCCATTTCATCGCCCGCGAGCAGCGCCTCAAAACACTGAAAGAGCTGCATCGGCGCCTCAAGCCCGGCGCGCCGCTGGTGCTGGTCCATGTCAGCTTTCCACAGACCGAGCCCGAGCGGTCGCAATGGATCGCCCGCCATGTCGCCTTTTCGGCCACTGAGGGCGCCGACCTCGCCCAGCTCGAAAGCGCCCGGCAGGCCATCGGCACGCGGCTCACCATCCTCTCGCCCGATGAAGAAGAAGCCATGCTGCAGGCAGCCGGCTTTTCCGCCGTTCGCCTCTTTTACGCCGGCCTGAGCTTTCGCGGCTGGATCGCCTATGCGGATTGAGATTTCGCGTGGCCCTGCGACCCACCCGTGACAAAAGGCATGCTGATCGCCCATATTGGGGTTGCGACGGAAACAGCCTCAAGGGTGGCCGATGAGCCAAAAGGTCAATCTAAACGCCTATTTCGAGCGAATCGGATTTGCCGGATCGATCGCCCCGAGTCTGGCCACACTCGAATTGCTGCATGAATTGCACCCCGCGGCGATCCCGTTTGAAAATCTCAGCCCCTTGCTCGGCCTGCCCGTGGCTTTGGACCAGCAGAGCCTTGAGAAAAAGCTGCTCGGGGAAAAGCGGGGCGGCTATTGTTTCGAGCACAATATGCTGCTCAAGCGCATGCTGGCCGAGCTGGATTATTCCGTGCGGGGCCTTGCCGCGACGGTGCTATGGGGCGCCCCCGAGGTGGACAAGGACCGGCCCGACCATATGCTGGTGGCGGTCGATATCAGCGGCGCCACCTATATTGCCGATGTCGGCTTTGGCGGGCTGACGCTGACCGCCCCGCTGCGCCTGCGGGCCGATGTCGAGCAGCAGACCCCCCATGACACCTATCGCTTCGTAGGCGGCGACCCCGAATGGCGGCTCGAGGTCAAGCTGGGCGAGGAGTGGCGGGCGCTCTATAGCTTTACCACCGAAGAATGGGGCGACGCCGCCTACGAGCCGATCAATGCGGTGATCTCAGGCGATCCGGCCTCGCCCTTTACCAGGGAACTACGCGTCGCCCTCTCGCCCAAGGGGCAGCGCATCAAGCTGTTCAACAATCGCCTCACCATCCAGCCGCTCGACGGCGAGCCCGAACGGCGGCTGCTGACCAGCGTCGCCGAATTGCGCGACGTGCTGAGCGGTACATTCGGCATTGGCCTGCCGGCGGCCGATCTGCTTGATCCCAGGCTCGAAGTCATCCTGGCCGATGCCGGGGTTTCCGAGGTCTAGATGCCGCCCGTCATTGTCCATCCCGATCGCGTGCGGGAATTCGTCGATTTCGATGCCTTCTATGCCTGGCTCAAGGCTAATCACGACAGCGCCGAAGAAGTGTGGATCCGCGTGTTCAAGAAAGCCAGCGGCAGGCCCACGATCAGCTCGGTCGAGGCGATCGACGCGGTTTTGTGCTGGGGCTGGATCGACGGCATCCGCAAGAGCTGGGACGATATTTCCTTCGTGCAGCGCTATTGCCCGCGCCGGGGCAAGAGCACCTGGAGCCAGATCAATCGTGACAATGTCGCCAGGATGATCGCTGCGGGGAAAATGACCGAGCATGGAATGGCCCAGGTCGACAAGGCCAAGGCGGATGGACGCTGGGACGCGGCCTATAAGGCCGATATGGCGCCGCCGGCGGACCTGCTCGCCGCCATCGAGGCCAGTCCCAGCGCTCATGCTGCCTATCAGACCCTCTCCGCGCAGAACCGCTTCGCGCTGGTCTTCCGCATCCACAATATGAAGACCCCGGCCGGACGCGCCAAGAAGATCGCCGATTTCGTCGCCATGCTGGAGCGGGGCGAGACCATCTATCCGCAAAAGGCGAAATCATGAGCCGCCATGTGGCGCTGCTGCGCGGGGTCAATCTGGGCAAAAGGCAGGTTAAATCAGCCGAACTGGTCGCCGCCTTCCAGGATATGGGCTTTGCCAATGTCAAAACCCTGCTGGCCAGCGGCAATGTCCTGTTCGACGGCACACCGGAGCGGGGCAGGATCGAAGCGGCGCTGAAACAGCATTTCGGCTTTGACATCGGCACCGTGCTGCGCAGCCAGGAGGAGATGCGGGCTCTCGTGGCGCGCGACCCATTCAAGGGGCGCGTGGAGGATGCCGATACCAAGCTTTATGTCACCTTCCTGGCCGAGCCCGATGCCCGGACCCTGCCCATGCCCTGCGGCGTTCCGGGCGATTTCGAGGTGGTCGATATCACCGAGCGGGAAGTGTGCATGCTGGCCTTTCGCCTGCCCAATGGCCGGTTCGGGCTGGGCATGGATAGGATCGGCAAACATTTTGGGGCCAAGCGCCTCTGGACCTCGCGCAATTTCAATACCGTGCTAAAAGCCGCCGCATAATGCGTTCGGGGAGGCCCATATGATCACCGTTTTCGGCTCGACCAATCTGGATCAGGTCGGCACTGTCAGCCGCTTGCCCAAGCCGGGCGAGACCGTGGCAGGCGGCACTTTTTCGATGGCGGCGGGCGGCAAGGGCGCCAATCAGGCCCTGGCGGCGCGGCGGGCCGGCGCCGAGGTGCGGCATTTTTCGGCGGTGGGCGCCGATGCCTTTGCCGATCTGGCGCTCGACCTGCTGAAGGCCGATGGCGTCGACCTTTCCAACGTCAAGATTTCGAACGGCCCGACCGGCATTGCCATGATCTTTGTCGATGGCCATGGCGAAAATGTCATTGCCGTGCTGCCCGGCGCCAATGGCACGCTGACTGCCGCCGATGCCGACAAGGCCCTGGCGGGGCTCGGCAAGGGCGCCGTGCTGATGCTGCAGCAGGAAATCCCCCAGGCGGCGACCGCGCGCGCGCTCGACCTGGCCAAGGCGCAGGGGGTGATTTCCATCCTCAATACCGCGCCCTATCTCGCGGACACCAAGGCCATCGCGCCCAAGGCGGCGATCCTGGTCGCCAACGAGACCGAATTTGGCCTGTTGAGCGGCAGCAGCATCGAAGAGCTCGATGCCGCCATGCTGGATTGGTCGACCGCCCATGACCAGACGGTGATCGTCACGCTGGGCCCCGATGGCGCCAAGGCCGCGACGCCGAAAGGGGTCTTTCAAGTCCCCGCCATGAAGGTCAAGCCGGTCGATACGGTGGGAGCCGGCGACACTTTCTGCGGCTATCTCGCCGCCGGCCTCGATAGCGGCCTCGACCTCGAAGCCGCCATGCGCCGCGCTGCGGTGGCAGCGAGTCTGGCCTGTCTCAACCCCGGCGCCCAGCCGGCCATTCCCTATGCCAAGGATGTCGCGGCGGCGCAGGATTAGGCAGAAGGCACCCTATCGGGCCAACCACCGGGTTCAGCCTGGGGATTTTGTCATGTTCTCCCAAACTCAGTTCCATCGTCATTGCCCGGCTCGTCCGGGCAATCCATGCTTCCGCAGGCGTTGAGAGATGGATCACCCGGACAAGCCGGGTGATGACGATGAACGAGAAAATGGAGCAAGCGGCTAAGTCCCCAGAGGGAGAGGTGAAGCAGGGTCAACTATTCCTCAGCCCCTCCGCCACCGCCTCGATAAAGGCCGTGACCCGCCTTGGCACCAGGCGCCGGCTGGGGTGGATGGTGTAGATGGGCCTGGTGGACAGGGCCCAGTCGCCGAGCACCCGGACCAGCGCGCCGCTCTCCAGGTCGTCAGCCACCAGGTCGAGCGGGGAGCAGATGATGCCGGCGCCGGCCAGGGCGGCGATGCGGAGGGCATCGCCATTGTCGATTTCGACATTGCCCTGCACCGGAACGGAGAAGGGCGTGCCGTCGGGCCGCAGGAAGGCCCAGCGATTGCGGGGCGTCAGGAGCAGGCTGAGCACGCAATTGTGCCGGCTCAATTGGTCGGGATGGGCCGGCTTGCCAAAGCGGGCGAGATAGGCGGGCGCGGCGCAGCAGACAAAGCGATAGGTGCCTACGCGGCGCGCGATCATGGTCGAGGGCTGCAATTCCCCGACGCGCACGGCCAGGTCATAGCCCTCTTCGACCAGGTCGACCCGCCGGTCGGTCAGGCTCATTTCAATGACCACGTCGGGATGCATGGCGCTGAAGCGCGCGGCTATGAGGGAGAGCCGCTTGATGCCAATCGTGGTGGGACCGCTGAGCCGGATGCGGCCGGACAAAGGCGCGGTTTCGGGCTGGGCCAGTTCGTCCAGTTCCTCGGACGCCGCGATCACCGCCTCGGCCCGCGCCAGAAACTGGCTGCCCAGTTCGGTCAGGCGCTGGCTGCGCGTGGTGCGCTCGATGAGCCGGCTGGCATAGCGCTCTTCCAAAGCCTGGATGCGGCGGCCCACCATGGCGGGCGAAATGCCGAGCTGGCGGGCAGCAGCGGCAAAGCTGCCGCTGCGGGCGGCGGCGATAAAGGTCTGCAGGGCTGCGAGATCGGCCATTCGATACAATTATGCAATTAAGTTCCGCCATTCCAGCCAATTCTCGCGGCAATGGCGCTGCCCTATCTCTCCCTCATCGCAATGGAATTGACGGGAGATAATCGAAATGACCATCGCAATCATCGGCCTGGGAAATATGGGCAAGGGCCTGGCCCAGCGCCTCGCAGGCAAGACCGACCTGGTGCTGGGCGCGCGCGACCAGGCCGCCGCCACCGCCTTTATCGCGACGCTGGGCGGCAAGGCCGAGGTCACCAGCCTCGAAGCGGCCGCCGCCAAGGCCGATATCGTCGTGCTGGCCCTGCCCTATGCGGCGGGCCTCGACTTCGCCAAATCCCCGGCCCTGGCCGGCAAGATCCTTGTCGATATCAGCAATCCGATCAAACCGGATTTTTCGGGCATGACGCTTGGCTTTACCACCTCGGCGGCCGAGCAATTGCAGGCAGCGGCGCCGCAATCCCAGGTGGTCAAGGCCTATAACACGATCTTTTCGAGCCTCTTCGCCCTGCCCGCCGTCCAGACCGCCGCGGTCCCGGTATTTCTGGCCGGCAATGACGAAGCGGCCGTCGCCAAGGTGGCCGAGCTGGTGGAACTCTCCGGCTTTGCCGTCGAAAAGGCCGGCACGCTCGAAGCCGCACGGCTGATCGAACCGGTCGGCATGCTCAATATCAAACTGGCCTTTGGCGGCCTGGGCACCGGCATTGCCCCAAGCTGGATGCGGGTGAGCTGAGGGGGCTTTCTGCCCTCTCTCATATCGGGGCACCGCATCACCCCACCCACCGGGTCATTCCGGCGGAGGCCGGAATCCATGCTGTGCCCTCTCCCCACACTGGATGGTGTTGATGGCCTTCAGCGTGGATCCCGGCCTCCGCCGGGATGACACCGTGGAAAAACGGGCATCACGCCCCAAAAAACCAAAAAGGCAGGCCCCTTGGGACCTGCCTTTTTACGTTAGCCTGGTGCGAGCCTCACTTGGGCGCCAGCACCATGACCATCTGGCGGCCTTCCGAGCGCGGCTGGCTTTCGACCTTGGCCACGGCATCCATCTGGTCCTTGACCTTGATCAGCAGCTGCATGCCCAGTTCCTGGTGCGCCATTTCGCGGCCGCGGAACCGCATGGTCACCTTGACCCGGTCGCCATCGTCGAGGAAGCGCTGCACAGCCTTCATCTTGGTCTCGTAGTCATGCGTGTCGATATTGGGACGCAGCTGGACTTCCTTGACCTCGATCACCTTCTGCTTCTTGCGCGCCTCGGCAGCTTTTTTCTGCGCGGCATATTTGAAGCGGCCAAGATCGAGCATCTTGGCGACGGGCGGATTGGCATTGGGGGAAATCAGGACCAGGTCAAGACCCTGCTCCTGCGCCTCTGCAAGAGCCGCACGGGTGTTGACGATCCCGCGGTTCTCACCCTCGGCATCGATAAGCTGGACGTCGGGGCTGGCAATATCCTCGTTGGAGAGCGGCCCATCTTTCTGGGGCGCGACGGGTCTCATGGGACGGCGAATGGCGGGGATCCTTGTGTTGTTAAGCCGTTTGGTGAAATCGGCCATAAAATCGTGTTAGCGGGAACATAAGTCAACTGGCAAACCGGGCTATATTGCGCCCCTTCGCCAGCTTGAACCGCGTCAGTGATGTCAATTGCAGAGTGCCGGCCCTATGTCCACCATCAATGCCTTCTCCCTTCCCGTCGGTTCGAGTGCCGAAAGCCGCGCCATCGCGGTCGAACAGCGCCCCGGCATCGCGCCGGGCCTGTTCTGGCTGGGCGGCTTCCGCTCCGACATGATGGGCGCCAAGGCCATGGCGCTCGATAGCCTGGGCGCCGAAAACGGCTTTGCCGTGACGCGCTTCGACTATTCCGGCCATGGCATATCGGGCGGGGATTTCAACGAGGGCACGATCAGCCGCTGGCTCGAAGAAGCCGAAGCGGTCTTTGCCACCACAAGCGGCCCCCAGATCATTATCGGCTCCTCCATGGGCGGCTGGCTGGCCCTGCTGCTGGTCAAGGCCCTGCGCCAGCGCGGCGAGGCCCGGGTGCAAGGCCTGGTGCTGATCGCCCCCGCCGTCGACATGACCCGCGAACTGATGCTGCCCGGCTTTACCCCCGAAGAACATGAGAGCCTGCAAAATAACGGCCATGTCGAGCAGCCCAGCCAATATTCCGACACCCCCTACCGCATCACCCGCGCCCTGATCGAGGATGGCGAACAGCATCTGCTGTTCGGCGGGGTAATCGAAACCGGCTGCCCGGTCACGATCCTGCAAGGCGGGCAAGACCCCGACGTGCCCCAGGCCCACGCCATCAGGCTCGTCACCCATATCCTGCACGACCCCGTGACATTGACCCTCATCCCCGACGGCGACCACCGGTTGAGCCGGGACGAGGATTTGGCCAGGCTCAAGGCTGCGGTGATGGGGCTGGTCAAGGAGGTTTAGGGGCACCATTCTCCCCCAATCACCGGGTCATTCCGGCGGAGGCCGGAATCCATGCTGTGTTCCATCCTCAACCCGGATGGCGTGAATAGTCTTCAGCATGGATCCCGGCCTCCGCCGGGATGACATTGTGGGTGGAATAGGATCGGGTTCCGAAATTTATCGCGTCACAAGCTTGCTCTTCTGCACCCCGTCCGGCCCAAAATTATCCGGGCTCAACCACCGCTCATATTCCGCGCGCAAAACCGGCCATTCGCTGTCGATGATGGAGAACCAGGCGGTGTCGCGGCTTTCGCCCTTGATGATGAGGTCCTGGCGGAACACGCCCTCATATTGGAAGCCGAAACGGGTCGCGGCGGCCTTGGAGGGCTCGTTGCGATTGTTGCATTTCCATTCGAAGCGCCGATAGCCCAGGTCGTCGAAGGCGTGGCGGGCAAAGAGGAAGAGGGCTTCGGTGGCCAGCCGCGTGCGCGCCATGGGCAGGCCCCAATAGACGCCGCCGATTTCGATGGAGGCATGTTCGGGAAAGATGCGCATCCAGCCCTGCTGGCCCACCGCCTTGCCGCTGGCCTTGTCGATGACCGCGACATAGCGGTGGGGACCGGCATTGGCCTCGATGATGCGGTTTTCCTGTTCAGTGAGACTCTGCGGCGCGGCGCTGAACAACCAGCGATAGCGCTCGGCGCCGCCCGGCATGGTGGAGACCTCAAAGAGATCGGCGGCGTGGCGCAGGTCGAGCGGCTCGAGCCTCGTATAGCGGCCACCCAGCACGATGCGTTCGGGCGCCGATTTGGCGGGTTTAGGTGCGTTCATGGTTCCTCGCCTTCCAGAATGGCCGCAAGGCCGGCGCGATAATTGGGATAGAGCAGCTCGATCCCCAAGGCCGTCTTGATGGCGGCATTGGAGACGCGCTTGTTGTCGGCATAAAAGCTGCGCTGCATCGGGGTCAGTTCGGCCTTGTCGAAATCCACCGCCGGGGGCGGTTCCATCCCCAGCAGGTCGGCGGCATGGGTCACCAGGTCCTGGGGCGGGGCGGGTTCGTCATCGGCGAGATTGAAGGTGCCGGCCAGCCGCTGCTGCGCCGCCAGCGCCGTGATGCGGCCGATATCGGCGACATGGATGCGGTTGAAGACCTGACCGGGCTTGACGATGCGATGGGCCGTGCCGTCGCGCAATTTGTCGAAGGCCGAGCGGCCGGGGCCATAGATGCCGGCCAGCCGCAGGATGGCCAGCGGCACGCCGCGTTCGGCGGCATAGTCGCGCCAGGCCTGTTCGGCCAACACGCGGCGATCGCTGCGCTCATTGCGGGGGACCAGCGGGGCGCTTTCATCGATCCACTCGCCACCGAAATCCCCATAGACCCCGATGGTGGAATAATAGCACAGCCATTGCAGGTTCTGTGCCGCGTCGAGATCGGCGCGGTGATGAACCAGCGCCGGATCGCCGTCAGCGCCGGGGGCAATGGACAAGACGACATGGCTAGCCGCCCGCAGGTCGGGGCCCAGCGTCGCTCCGGGCGCGGTGCCATCGAAGTGGTGCATGTGATTTGCCACTGCCGGGCGCGTATCGGCGCGTTCGTGCGAGCGAAATGTGCCGTCAATGCTGACAGTCTGTGCACCATTGGCGAGGAAACGCGCCGCCGATGTCGACGAAAAGCCGAGGCCGAAAAAGAAGACGTTCACGAGATATCCCCGGTCCATTCACCACGGACACTCTTGTCGCTTTCGCCGGGCAAATAGTCCAGAAGCAAGCGCTCGCCCCGCTCTGGGTCAAGCCGCCGCAGCGCCCAGATGGCCGCGCCCCGCACCAGGGGATCGCCGGCATCAAGCCGCGCTTCGACCAGCGGCAGCAGGCTGAGGTCACCCGAATTGCCGATGGCGATCAGCACATTGCGCAGGAACCGAGCATGGCCGATGCGCTTGACCGGCGAGCCGGCAAAAAACGCCCGGAATTGGGCATCGTCCAGCGCCACGAGATCGGCCAAAGCCGGGCGCTCCAGATCGGTCCGCGCCCGCAATCGGGCCTCGCGGCTGACGCTGGCAAATTTGTTCCAGGGGCAGACGGCCAGGCAATCATCGCACCCATAGATGCGGTTGCCCATGGGCGCGCGGAACTCCACCGGAATGGGGCCTTTATGCTCGACACTGAGATAGGCCAGGCACCGCCGTGAATCGAGCTGGAACGGGGCGGGAAAGGCCTGGGTCGGGCAGATATCGAGGCATCTGGTGCAGGAGCCGCAGCTTTCGGCATGCGGCTTATCCCCGGGCAGCTCGGCCGAGGTGAAAATAGCCCCCAGAAACAGCCAGGAGCCGAACTCGCGACTGACCAGAACCGTATGCTTGCCCTGCCAGCCCAGGCCCGCCGCCTCGGCCAGGGGCTTTTCCATGACGGGAGCCGTATCGACGAAGACTTTCACATCAGCCCCGGCGCGCCGCGCCAAAAGCCCGGCCAATTCCTTGAGCTTGCCCTTGATGATCTCGTGATAATCGCGATTGCGGGCATAGACCGAAATGGAGCCCAATGATTTTTCACCCAGAATGGCGAGCGGATCGGTCTCGGGGCCGTAATTGATGCCCAGCAGGATGATGGAGCGCACTTCGGGCCAGAGCTCATGCGGGCTGGCGCGGCGGGTGGCGGTCTCTTCCATCCAGTCCATATCGCCATGCCAGCCGGCATCGAGCGCGGCCCTCAGCTTTTCGGGCAGGTCGGGCCGGGCACTGGCCGGGGCAATGCCGAAACTGTCAAAGCCGAGCACACTGGCGCGGGCGCGCAGCTCGGCGATGAGTTTTTCAGTCGATAATGTCACTGCCGCGTTCACTGAGACCTCATGGTGAGCCTGTCGAACCACGAGGTCGGGACCATCGATCTCGCCACGACCTCGTCCTTCGACGGGCTCAGGATGAGGTCTACTGCATTATCGCGCCAGTCGGCAAAGACTCAGAAATCGAGATCGGCATAGCCCTTTTGCGGCGGCATGGCGACGACGCGGTCGTTGAGCAGGGTGCGGAAGGCCGGGCGGGATTTGATGCGGGAATACCAGTCGCGGGTTTCCCCGGCCTTGCCCCAATCGATATCGCCCAGATAGTCGAGGGTGGAGAGATGCGCGGCGAGCGCGAAATCGGCCAGGGTCATGATGTCGCCGGCCAGCCACGAGCGATTGGCGAAGAGCCAGTTGAAATAGAGCATGTGCTCGTTGAGATTGGCCTTGGCCACCCGCAGCACGGCGGGGTCGGGCGTGGCGCCGCGCTGGTCGCGCTTTACGATCTTTTCTTCCAGCACATAGCGGGTCACTTCGTCATTGAGCTTGAAGATGACCCATTCGATCAGCCGCCACATTTCGGTGCGGGGGCCGGGATCGGCCGGGATCAGGCCGGCCACGACGGCGGGGGTATAGAGATCCTCGATGGTGTGGATATTGGCCAGGATCCCGACCACCGCAATGTCATCTTCGCCCATGAAGATGGGGAGCGTGGCGGCGGGATTGAGTTCGAGCAGTTCGGGCGTGCGCAGCCAGGGCTTGATCTCCTCCATATCAAGCGGCACCCCATATTCGGCGCACATCAAGCGGATGATGCGGGAAGAGGGGTCCAGCGGATGGTGGAGCAATGTCGGCATGGGCAATTGCGCTCTTGTTGTTTTGGAGCCCTGGTCCCAGCGGCGGCTTGGCGCATGGCGCGAACAGCGCTAGAGCTTGCCGAAGGGAGAGGCCCATCGGAATGACTTAGGAGATCAAATGAACGTCGATCAAGGTCTTTTTGTGCCGCTGATCCTTGGAATCCTCGAAGGCCTTACCGAATTCCTGCCCGTCAGTTCCACCGGCCACCTGCTGCTGGCCGGTCATTTTTTCGGGCTGAGCCAGCCGGCGACCTTCATCGTGCTGATCCAGCTGGGGGCGATCCTGGCCGTGATCACGGTCTATTTCGCCAAATTGGGGCTGCTGATCCGCGACGCGCTGACCGGCAAGGCCTATGCCTGGCGCTTCGCGCTGGCGGTGATCCTGGCCTGTCTGCCCGCCATTATCGTGGGCGTGCTGGCGCGCGACTATATCCAGCAGGTCATCTACGAATCCCCGCTCGTCATCTGCATTAGCCTGGTCATCGGGGGCATTGTGCTGCTCATCGTCGACCGCATGCCGAAACAAGAAAAATACGACGATATCTATGATTTTCCTTGGCACATGGCGCTGATCGTGGGCCTGTTCCAGATGCTCAGCCTCATTCCGGGCGTGTCCCGTTCGGGCTCGACCGTGGTGGGGGCCATGCTGTTCGGCGCCACCAAAAGAAGCGCCGCCGAATTCACCTTTTTCATCGCCCTGCCCATCATGGTGGGCGCCTTCGGCTACGACCTCTACAAGAGCCGCGAGCTGATCGACATGAGCCTGGGCCTCAATATCGCCATCGGCTTTGCCGCCTCGTTCGTGGTGGGTGCGATCGTAGTCAAATACCTGCTGGGCTTTGTCACCAAGCACGGCTTTGCCCCCTTCGCCTGGTGGCGGATTGCCGTGGGCGCCGCGGGCCTAGTGGCGATATTGGCGTTTGGGCGATAGGGGCAGCGAGCCGGTTCACCCCGGCTCAGAACTTCACCGCCAGCACAAATCCCTCCATTCATCGTCATCACCCGGCCTGTCCGGGTGATCCATCTCTCAACGCCTGCGGAAGCAATGGATTGCCCGGACGAGCCGGGCAATGACGACGGAACGGGGCTTGGGACGCGCGGCTCTGGACCGCCCGAGCCCTATCGCCGCGTCGAGGGGTCCAGCCCCTTATAGGTCGCCGGGATCGAGAAGAACGCCCGAGGGATGTCGACGCCTTTTTCCACGTCATAGAGCGAGAAGGTGAGTTCGGCCCCGCTGGGCTCGACCAGGCTCCATTGCGCGAGATCGAGGGTCTGGGTGTCGAAAATCAATGACACCTGCACCGTGCCGGCCACGGTTTCATCGACCACCGTCACCGACATATAGCCGTCCGAATTGGTGATATTGACCACATTGGCGCTGAGCAGGTCGATATTGTCGCCCAGGAACTGGCGCAGCGGAATGGTGTCCTGCGGATAGGCGTAATAGGTCTCGTCCTTGCGATTAAGGACATAGAAGCCGCGGCCCACCGAGACGATTTCCTCGCGGCTGGGCGGGTTGTAGCGGAAGCGCACCTTGTCGGGACGTTCGAGGAAGAAGGTGCCCTCGGTCCGCCCGCCATTGGTGTCGATCTGCAGGAACCGGCCGGCCATGGTGCGGATCGCCGAATTGTGCTGGTTGATATTGGCAATCAGCTGCTGTTCCTCGGGCGATAGCGCACGATCGAGCGCCAGGGCGGGCAGGCTCAGGGCAAAAGCGGTGGAGAGACCGAGCAGCAGGGCATCGCGGCGAATCATGAAAAATCTCTGTTCCTGGCTGAAGTCGAAGAGAACCTAGCTAGAAAACAATTGCGGCAACAGGTGGAAGGTTGCATTCACGGAGCGTTCATCAGGCCGGGCCATGGTCGGCTCGCTACCGGGCCGATGGGGAGAAAATGATGCATCGTCTATTGTTTGCCGCCGCCTTGGTCGCCGTCACCAGCCTGCCGGCTTTGGCGGCGCTGCCGCCGCAATATCAGCGGCAAAGGGAATTGCAGGCGATCCTGGCCGATAATGGGGTGGCCGATGCCTTTGGCGTCGAGGGGATCAGCGCGGTCGAATATGTCGAACCCAATCTCTACCGCGTCACCGGCGGGACCTGCAGCCTCGAGGTCAAAATCGTCGACGCCCCCACGAGCCATGGCGATGGCTGGGCCGGCCCACGCGAATTTGCCCTCGAACTGGGCGAGCCGGTCTGCCGCTGAGGGTGCCGGGCCTAATCGCCGCGGGCCTTCTTGCCGCGGGCGATTTCGGTGGCGAGGGCATCGAGCTTGTGCGGCCAGAAGGCGCGGAAACGCTCCAGCCAGTCGTCGATATCGCGCAGCGGGGCGGCGTCGAGCTGATAAACCCGCCGCGTGCCCTCGGGTCTGACCCGGGCAAAACCAGCATCGCGCAAGACCTTCAAATGCTGGCTGACGCCGGCCTGCGAAATACCGAATTCGGCTGAAATCACCGCCACGACCTCGCCAGAACTATGCTCGCCCTCCGACAGCAATTCGAGAATGCGGCGGCGTACGGGATCGCCCAGGACATCGAAGGCGTGCATCAGCTCTCCAGGGGCGGCTCGCCGGAATAGAAGCGCCGCGTTGCTTCGGCAGCCCTATGGGCATGGCTGCGATCCTCGCCGGCGTCAATGGCGGCGCGACCCCAATCCTGGCTGGCGGCGCGCACCAATTGCTTGGCCTCGTCCGAGACCTCCCAGCCGCCAAGGCCTTCGGCCCGCACATCGGCGTCGGGCCGCTCGAAATGGGCCGCGAGGCCCAGAAAGCTCAGATCCCAGCCGACGCCCACCGCCCCGGGCCCATATTGGTCCCAATGGGGGCTGATCGGGGCGATATGCTCGAGTTCGAGCCTGGTGCCACCATCGGTGGGAGTCAGGGTCAGGTTGACCCAGCTCACCGCGCCGCCGAATTCCCAGGTGAGGCTGGCCCGCTTTTCCGGCTCGCATGCGGTGATCGTGCCGCTGGCATTGCCCTCCACCGCATAGCGCCCGCCCAGGGTGAGATCGCCACTGACGGGGGCAAACCAGCGCTTGAGTCGGTCGGGCTGGGTCAAAGCATCCCACAGGTCGGCGGGGCTGGTATCATAGACGCGGGAGGCAATAACCGCCTTGGCCGGCTGGCCATCGCGTTCCAGGTTGCGCACAATGCGGGTCATGGCGCCCAGATGGGCCGTGATATCGAAGGCCATGGGGTTCTCCTCTATTTCAGTTTTGACTTATATAAGTTGAAACTGAAATAAAGTCGAGTCGCTTAGGAGGGGGCGAACCACAATTGTCTCAGTCGACACCCTCCCC
Source organism: Devosia sp. (assembly GCA_035565135.1). Lineage (GTDB taxonomy): Bacteria > Pseudomonadota > Alphaproteobacteria > Rhizobiales > Devosiaceae > Devosia. Next base: position 3,260 of record DATMSY010000042.1, on the reverse strand, counting down.
CTCGCGGGGAGGGTCAGGGAGGGGGGCGGTTGGCCGGGATATCCGGGCTCTCAACACCCCCTCCCAACCTCCCCCGTCAAGGGGGAGGTGCCGTCTAGTGGTGTGACGGGATGGTGCCAGCATCATGTCAGTGGAACGCGGGACACAAAAGCAAAGCCCCGGCCAACGGCCGGGGCTTTGCAGATTGTTCCTGCGCGCCGCCTAATAGCCGTCGGCGTTATTGCCCACCAAAATTTCCCGCTTGCCGGCATGGTTGGCCTGGCTGATCACGCCTTCGCGTTCCATGCGCTCGATCAGGGTCGCCGCCTTGTTGTAGCCGATGGCCAGGCGCCGCTGGATATAGGAGGTGGAGGCCTTCTTGTCGGTCAGAACGATATGGACGGCCTTGTCATACAGCTCGTCGCCCGAGCCGGCATAATCGTCGCCGCCGCCATCGCTGTCGCCGCCAAATTCGCCGCCTTCTTCGTCATCGGCCGTGATGGAATCGAGATAGTCGGGCGTGCCCTGGCTCTTGAGGTGGGTGACCACCGCTTCCACTTCCGCGTCGGACACGAAGGGGCCGTGCAGGCGCTTGGTGCGGCCGCCCGAGGCCATGTAGAGCATGTCGCCATTGCCCAGCAGCTGTTCGGCGCCCTGCTCGCCCAGAATGGTGCGCGAATCGATCTTGGACGTGACCATGAACGAAATACGCGTGGGGAAGTTGGCCTTGATCGTGCCGGTAATGACGTCCACGGACGGGCGCTGGGTGGCGGTGATGATGTGGATGCCGGCGGCGCGGGCCATCTGGGCGAGGCGCTGGATGGCCCCTTCAATGTCCTTGCCGGCCACCATCATCAGGTCGGCCATTTCGTCGACGATAACCACGATATAGGGCAAGGGCTCGAGATCGAATTCCTCGCTCTCGAAGATCGCCTCGCCGGTTTCGCGATCAAAGCCGGTCTGCACCGTGCGGGTAATGACTCGGCCCTCGGCCTTGGATTCGTTCACCCGCTGGTTGAAGCCGTCAATATTGCGGACGCCGATCTTGCTCATCTTGCGATAGCGATCTTCCATCTCGCGCACGGCCCATTTGAGCGCCACCACGGCCTTGTTGGGGTCGGTGACGACGGGGGTCAGCAGGTGCGGGATGCCGTCATAAATGCTGAGTTCCAGCATCTTTGGATCGATCATGATCATGCGGCACTGCTCTGGCGTCATCTGGTAGAGCAGGCTCAAAATGAAGGTATTGATACCCACCGACTTGCCCGAGCCGGTGGTGCCGGCGATGAGCAGGTGGGGCATGCGCGCGAGGTCAGCGATGACCGGCTCGCCGCCAATGGTCTTGCCCAGGCAAATGGGCAGCTTGCCCTTCATCTTCTCGAAGTCGGACGATGCCAGCATTTCGCGGAAATAGACGGTTTCCCGGTTCTGGTTGGGCAGTTCGATACCGATGGCATTGCGCCCCGGCACCACGGCGACGCGGGCGGAAATGGCCGACATCGAGCGGGCGATATCGTCGGCCAGCGAAATGACGCGGGAGGATTTGATACCGGGCGCCGGCTCGAGTTCGAACAGGGTCACGACAGGGCCGGGGCGGACATTGATGATGTCGCCCTTGACGCCGAAATCTTCCAGCACGCCTTCGAGCTGGCGGGCCATTTCTTCCAGCCGCTCGGGCGCATGCTCGGGCGAAGGGCCCTTGTGGCGCGGCTCGGCGAGCAGGCTCAGCGGCGGCAGTTCAAACCCGCCGGGCTCGTCGAGGAAAGAGGCCTGGGCCTCGCGCGCCATGCGATTGCCCGGCACGGGGCGAGGGGCGGGCGCGGTGACGCGCGGCTTGGTCGGATCGGCCGGATGGAAGCGCGAATCGCCCTGCTGGCGGTGATTGACCACGGCGGGGGGCACCGGCGCATCGGGCACGAAGGGCACCGAATCGTCGTCGGCCTCGTCGGGATAATCGAGCTCGGTATCGTCATAGCTGGGGCGGGCATTGACGCGGGGCGCGTGCTCGCCCGGCGCGGCAAAACCCGGCTCGACCTGCGGCGCAGCGGGGGAATGAATGCGGCGCTGGACCGGACCATCAAAAGCAGGCTCGCCGCGCGACACGATAGGCGCGCGGCCATCCATGCTGGGTTCGAGATCGTCGTCGCGCAGGGGGGCGGCATCGGCGGCGCGCCGTTCGGCGTGATTGGCGCGGGCGCGGCGGAAGGCGGTGCGCAGCGAATAGCCCATATGCACCATGGCGCCCAGCGCAATGTCGACAATGGGATTGGATTCGGGCTCGTCATCGGCCTCGGCGGGCGCGGCGCTGGCCTTGCGACCGGCGGCAGCAGCCTGGGCCTTGCCCGGCGCGGTCGACACCGTGCTGCCCAGGCCCATGCCGATCCAGAACAGGGCGAGAGCGGGCGCGGCGATGATGATGGCAAAGAGCGTGGCCGTGACCGCCTGCGGCTGGGCGCCGGTGATCATGGTGGCGAGCGTGGTAAAGCCGGTGCCGACCAGCCCGCCAAGCCCGGTGGGCAGCGGCCAGGTTTCCGGCATGGCGACGAAGGCAAAGACCCCCGCGCCAAGAATGGTGGCGCCCAGCCAACCGATGAGGCGCAGGCCCATATTTGTGGGCACGCGGCGGCGCACCATGGCCCAGCCCCAAAGCGCGGGCGGCACCATCAGCACGAGGGCAGCAAGGCCCAGCGTCTGGAACAGGATATCGGCCACGGCCGAACCGGGAAAGCCCAGCCAATTGGCCGGCGGCTTGCTGGTGGCGTAGGAAAAGCTGGGGTCATCGACCGACCAGGAGGCGAGCGCGGCCAGGCAGATTGCCACCAGGCCCAGCAGCACGAAGCCGATCAGCCGCATGGGAATGCGAATCGAGAGCGCGGGCGGCGGCGCCGGCATGGGTTTGGCACCGCTGCGGGTGCCACGCTGCGGCAGGGACCGGATTTCGTCGAGCACGGGAGCGGGATGGCTGGGCATGGGCAAACTCAATACTGCCCGGAACTGACCGGGCCCAATTGCCGTCATGCTAGCGGGGTCGGGTTAACCCAAGGCTAACCATGGAAGGACGGGGTGATCTTTGCTTTTTTGGCGCCTGGGGGTGGTGGGTTTTCCATCCACGGGCTCTTACCGCCGGTTCTTCCCATCCTCGGTTCTTCCCACCAGCTCCTCCCATCCCCACCTCCTCTCACCATCGGATCTTGCCACCCCCTCTCCTCCCCACGGTTCTCCCTCGGGCTCGACCCGAGGGCCTCTCGCCACTTGTGCCGGGCTGAGAATGGCCCTCGGGT
>DATMSY010000041.1:0-10747 GCA_035565135.1 Devosia sp. | reverse complement strand
GGCCGGAATCCAGGTCCGTGGCGTTTCACACGCATCCAGCTTGTGGATGGTCTTCAGCATGGATTCCGGCCTGCGCCGGAATGACATCGTGGGTGTTAGAGGCTCAGCTTAGCCAAACTAAAGCCCATACTTCTCCAGTGTCGCGTCATACTCATCCCGCACCTCCTCGCGGTCACGGCCCGACGCCCAGGCGGCGTCGATCTCCGCTTTCAGCGCCGGATCAAGCGCCTTCCACTTGGCGTCCCACTCCTCGCCGTCATGAATCCAGTACGCCACCAATTCATACCGCTCGGACGGCAGGCCCAGTTCCTTGCGGGCATATTTGCGGATGGCGCGGACGGTCTTCTGCTCACCCGCCACCCAGAGATAGCCGGGCGCCTTGGGCATGGGCACGGCGCGCACCACGTCTTCGAGCCGGCTGGGCGCCACGCCATTGCCGCTGCCATGCAGCCACGTCACCGTCGCCTTGGGATGGCGCGGCAGCGGCAATTCGTGGCTGGCCTCGGCCACTTCGACAAAGACGCGCGTCTCGACATGGGAAGGGGTCTGCTCCAAGAGCCGCGACAGCGCCGGCAGGCCGGTGGCATCGGCGACCAGCAATTGCCAGGCGGTATCGGCGGGCGGGGTATAGAGCCCGCGCGGATTGTTGATGGTGATCACCTCACCCACTTGCGCGCGCTGCGCCCATTCGCTGGCGAGCCCGCCTTCATGGATGACGAAATCGATATCGACCTGGCCCTTGGCCGCGTCATGGCGGCGGATCGTATAGGTCGAGCAGCGGATGACCTCGTGCCCATCGGGATAGGTCCAGCGGCCATCTTCGCTGATCTCGGGCAGATGCAGCTTGCCGGTTTCCTCATTGGGGAAGAAGAGGCGCAGATATTCGTCGCCAATGCCGGTGGTTTTCCAGGCGGCAAGGCCCGGCCCGCCAAAGGTCAGCCGCAGCATGCCCGGGGACAAGTCCTGCCGGGCCATGACCGTCGCCTCATGAAACATCCTGGTCACAAACGCACTCCTTCCGTCACTCGGAAAGGGTGCTATATATTATGACTTATCTCGTCAAGTTAGTGCTGCGCCAAAATCTGTCTGGCGATCCCCGCGCATTGCACGCGGATATCGGGCACGGCCTCGATTTCGAAGAACCGGCCCCGGGTCAGCGGGCCAACGGCGAGCAGGTGCCTGGAGGGCCGGCCATCGGCATCGACCACGGCGCAATGCTCGTCCACATCGAGCCCGATATGCAGCACATCGGGGCGAGCCTGCCCATTGGCCACCAAGTCCCGCACCACCGGATTGGAGCTGGCCGTCACATCGACGCTGACGCCGCCGCAATCATAGACGCGGGCGACATCCATGGTGCGACGTTCCCTGGTGCCGCGCGGGCGCACGAATGCCCGCACGCCGCTGCCGTTCCGTTCGAGATCAAGGAATTCCCCGGCCACCAGCTGCACCTGGCCACGAGCCACGGCGCGGTCCATGCGCTCATGCAATTCGGGCGGCAGGCGGTGGCGGTGGATATTCCACCAGGGGCGCAGGTGGCGCAGGAATTGCCGCCGCGTATGGGTGGACCAGCTTTGCCAGATGCGCTGGTTATAGGGCCGCAACCCATCGACAAGGCTGCGCCAATCGCCGCCCTGGCGCTCGATATCGTCGGCCAGCTCACGAAACCAGCGCAGGAAATAGGGCAAGCCGCTGCCAAAGGGCACATCGGCCGCATCCATGCTGATCGGCGCCAATTCGCGATGCCCCTTGGGCAAGAGGCCATTGCGCGACACCACGGTAATGGTGCCCTGATGATCGGCATCGGCCAGCGACAACCAGGCATCCACCATGCTGAGCCCCGAACCCAGAATGATGACCTCGGCATCGGGATCGAGCGGGGTATCACGCTCGGAGCCGACGCGCACGGCAATGCCCTTGCCGCGGGCCGGCTGGGTTTCGTGGCCGACAGCCAGAACCGCCGTGCGGCTGATCAGGCTCGTGCCATTGGCCAGCACGGTTTCGACGCCATTCTTGCCTTCATGGACGGCCACCACTTCCTCGGACAGCACAATGAGCCGGCCGAGCTTGGCCTGCCCGGCCTGCCGCAGCACATCCTCGAGATAGGCGCCATAGAGCCGGCGCGGCACGAACACCCAGGAGCCGCGCGCCGCCGGATAGCCGCGCGTCTGCAGCCAGCGCCAGAAATGCTCGGGGTCGTCGGCAAAGGCGCTCATGCCGCGGGCGGGCACATTGACCTTGTGGTCGCGCTGGCTGGCCGAATAGGCGACGCCCTGGCCGAATTCGCCGCGCCGCTCGACCAGCGTCACGCGGATATCGGTTTCGGGGTCGCGCAGCAAATGGGCGGCCAGCAGCACGCCGCTGGCGCCGCCCCCGATAATGGTCACCGATGGCCGCCCATTCTGATGATTGCTCATTCGCCCCTTCTCCGAAATTCAGGCGGTCGCCGCATCCGGACATTTGACCAGACCCGCGGCCAGCGCGTAGCCGGCCGGCCAGCGGCCGAAACCGCTGGCGATATTGATATGACCGGCATAGCCCAGATCATGCAATGGGCTGCCCCAGGCCCTGGCAAGCCCACCCACCTTGTCGAAGGGCATATAGATGTCGTCCCGGCTCGCCACCACGAGCGCGGGAAAAGGCAGGGAATCGCGCGGCATGTCGCCGAATTCATAGGATCGTTTATGCAGGCCCGCCGTCCGGTTGATATCGGCCGGGGCCACCAGCAAGGCCGCCGCCACCAGCGGCGCTACCGGGCTCGTTGCCAGCCGCGCCGTCAGGATGCTGCCCAGGCTATGGGCGACAATCAGGGCATGGGGATGGGCGATGACCGCCGCTTCGAGCGCGGCCAGCCAGCGATCGGCCCGGGGATTGGACCAGTCGGCCTGCTCGACCAGCACGGCGCCGGGATGGTCACGGCGCCAATGGGCCTGCCAATGCTCGCCGTCCGAGCCATGCAGGCCCGGCACGATCAGGGTGGTCGCAGACATGGCCGGCCTCAAAGATGAGGCGGCAGGCAGAAGCGGACGAAACGCAGTTCGTCATCCTGGGGCTCGTCGGCCGGTTCGGGCCGCTTGCCGGCGAGGAAATCGGCATCCATCTCGGCCCGGCTCGGCAGGCTCGGTTCGGGTGCGCCGCCGAAGAAGCCGGCCTTGAGCGGGGCATCGGCCGCCGCGACGCGGGGGCCGAATTCGGGGTTTAGAATTCCAAAGAAATGCACCATCGTCGTCACTCCTGAGTTGCGGTCCGTTCCAGCGGACCTTTGGCCTGGTCGGTGGTCTCGATTGGGCAGAAAGTCCCGGTCCGCCGGAGCGGACCGGATTTGGCAATTATTGCGTCGGGCCGGAATAGATCTGGTCGAACACGCCGCCATCGCCGAAGAATTCGGGTTGCGCTTTGCGCCAGCCGCCGAAATCTTCGATGGTGACCAGGTTCACCTTGCCGAAGCGGGCAATGTCCTCGGGAGCCGCGGCTTCGGGCTTGAACGGGCGATAGTAATTGGCCGCCGCGATGGCCTGGCCCTCATCGGAATAGAGATATTCGAGATAGGCCGTCGCCAGGTCCGTATTGCCCTTCTTTTCGGCATTGCCGACCACCAGCGCGACCGGGGGTTCAGCCAGGATCGAGACCGAGGGCGTCACGATGTCGAAGGCGTCGGGACCCAGTTCTTCAAGGGCGAGATAGGCTTCGTTTTCCCAGGCGAGGAGAACGTCGCCAATGCCGCGCTGCACGAAGGTGGTGGTGGAGCCGCGCGCACCGGTGTCGAGCACGGGGACATGCTTATAGAGATCGGTGATATAGGCTTTTGCCGTTTCATCACTGCCGCCGGGCTGCGCCTTGGCCCAGGCCCAACCGGCCAGCAGGTTCCAGCGAGCGCCGCCCGAGGTTTTTGGATTTGGCGTGATGACTTCGACGCCATCCTTGATCAGGTCGCCCCAGTCGTTGAGACCCTTGGGATTACCCTTGCGGACCAGGAAGACGATGGTCGAGGTATAGGGCGCGTTGTTGTTTTCAAAGGTGCCGCGCCAGTTTTCCGGGATCAGGGCCGGATTGGCATCGGCAATGGCGTTGATGTCGCTTTCCAGCGCCAGGGTGACCACATCGACCTCAAGGCCATCGATGACGGTGCGAGCCTGCGCACCAGAGCCGCCATGGGTGGTCTGCACCGCCACGGTCTCGCCCTTGGTTTCCTGCCAATGGGCGATGAAGGCCTGGTTGAACTGCTGGTAGAGCTCGCGCGTCGGATCGTAGCTCACATTGATCAGCGTGCGGTCTTGCGCATGCGCCGTAACCGCAAAGCCCAGCGTGAGCGAGGCGGCCAGCGCGGCATAGGCCAGAATTTTGGTTGCCCGGAATGTGGTAGCCATCATGGGCACCTCCCTGAGTTAAGTTCCCATATAAACCCTATCAGCTCAGTCGTGTTTTGCGAGGCTTGAGCTTTTCTCCGGAATGCAAAACGAGAAAAATTATCGTTCGGGGAGCCGTATTCGCGAAAATGCACGTGTTTGGAGTTGGCCCCTCCCATCCACGGTGTCATTCCGGCGGAATGACGCGGTGGGTGGTGTGGACTTGGTGGAAAGCTTCAATCTCACAAGTCGCGCGCCTTCGCCCGACGCTGCACCCTGCGATGCGGCGTCTTGGCCCATTTGAACGGTTGCCCGGTCAATTCGACCAGCGCCCGCACCGCCGCCCAAGCGGAGAGCAGCCAATAGGCCGGCAGGGTCAGTTGGAGCAGCAGCAGCGGCCATTGCCCCTGGCGCAGGCTACCCGCGATATTGAGCAGGATGGCCGAGCCGAAACCCAGCGCCAAGGCCAATAGGCACGCCCAGGACCAGAGCCCGTCGCCATCCATCAGCGGCTCGCCAAGCGCCAGCCGGGCGAGCAGCAGCAGGACCAGTCCGCTATGCAGCAGCGGCGCGAGGATCATGCCCAGCACCAGCATTTCAAACACCAGGAGCCGCCGCCAGCCGAGATCGGCCAGCAATTGCCGCGGCCGCCGATTGTGGACGATCAGGGTCTGCATCCAGCCCTTCATCCAGCGGGTGCGCTGGCCCAGCCAGGCCGCAAGGGTCACCGGCGCCTCTTCCAGCGTCGCCAGCGCCATGACTTCCACGCGATGGCCGCGCCGCGCCAGCCGCACACCCAGATCGGCATCCTCGGTGACGTTGAAGGCGTCCCAGCCGCCAAGGGCACGCAGGGTGGAGAGCCGGAAATGGTTTGACGTCCCACCCAGCGGCATGACCAGGTCCCACCGCGCCAGCGCCGGCAGCAGCACGGTAAAGAGCCCGGCATATTCGGCGGCGAACATGCCGGCGAGCCAGTTTTCGCGGCCATTGTCGATCACCAATTGCGCCTGGATGCATTCGATCCCCGGCGCGTCGCGAAAGCGCCGGGCGATCATCCAGAGCTGGTCGGGCTCAGGCGTATCCTCGGCGTCATAGACCACGACGAATTCGCCGCGGCAGAGCGGCAGCGCGAAGTCCAACGCCTTGGGCTTGGTGCGCGGCAGCGCATCGGGCACCGCGAGCAGGGAAAAGCGCGGATCGCCGAGCCGGCGGCGCACCGCCTCGATCGTGGTTGCCGAACAATCCTCGACCACGAATTTGATATCGAGCTTTTCGGCGGGATAGCGCAGCGCGCCCAGCGCCTCGAACAATTGCGGCACCATATGGGCCTCATCGCGCAGCGGCACGAGCACGCTATAGACCGGCAATTCGGCATCGTCCGGCCGCTCGGCGGAACGCGGGCGCTGCGGATTGGGCGTCGTGAGCGCCGCCATTCTTATGATGGCCGGACCCAGCAGGAAAACCGCCCAGAAGGGCAGCAGCCAGGCCTGATCGGAATGGGGCGCCAGCAGCACGAGGCTCAGCAGCACCAGCACCAAACCGACGAAGCCGTTGCGCGCGGGCACGGTCAGGTCCAGTTGCGCGGCGGCATAGGGCCAGTGTCGCGCCAGGGTCTGGCGGGCCCCATCGACCAGAGCGGGCGCGGCGGCCCGGGCCAGGTAATCGCGCAGGGCGCTGTCTGGCACGAGACACAGCCGCGCGGCCAGGCCGGGGCTTTCCAGCCGCCGCGCCTGCAGGCGCAGCAGGCCGAAGAAATCGGGGGCGCTGAAGGCGATTTCCCGGTCGAACAGGATCGCGCGGAACATTTTGACCGCGCCCAGCGCTTCGAGCCTGGTCGGGGTCGTATGGCCTCTCAGGTGATTGGGCACGACAGGGTAGAAGGCAAAGCCGGCCCAGCGGGCGGCGCGTTCCATGGCCAGCGCCTCGTTTACGCCCAGGCTCGCCACGCAATAGCGCAGCGGGTCCACCTCGCGCTCGATGGCCGCCTCGAGCACGGCGAGAGCGGTGGCGTCATCGGGACAGTCCTCAGCCAAAATGGCCCGGATCAGGCTTTGGGCGGGCGACATGGGTCAGATCATTCCGACCGGCTCTCCACGCTGAACCATCGCCGCAAACACGCAAAACTCGTCTCGCTCACCTGGCACCGCCCCTATTGCCCGGTTCTCGTCGAAGGGCGGATAGTGACCAAGTTTTCTGCACGAGGCAATGGGCAACAGCGGTCAAGTCCTTGTTACACAAAAAGAAACGGCCGCCCGGAGGCGGCCGTAGCGTAAAGCGATTTACGTGCCGCAAAGCGGCAGTTTTGCTCTAGTGCTTCTGCTCGAACTGGTGCGGATTGAAATGATAAGCCGTCGAGCAGAACTCGCAGACCACTTCGATTTCGCCATCCACGGCCATTTCCTCGCGGTCCTCGGCGGTGAAGCTGGTGGCCAGCATATCCTCGATCCGGTCGGCCGAGCAGGTGCAGCGTTCGACCATGGGCAGGGGCGAGAATACGCGCACGCCCGTCTCGTGATAGAGCCGGAACAGCAAACGCTCGGGCGACAGGTCCGGGTCGGCCAGTTCCACATCCTCGAGCGTGGTCAGCAGGGCCTTGGCCTCGCTCCAGCCATCGGCTTCCTCGAAATCGGGGTCGGCGGTTTCCGGATTGTCGAAATTGCCGTCGCCGGGCACGTCGGCCATCATGGAGAGGCCATGTTCGGGCAGATGCTGGATCAGCACGCCACCGGCCCGCCAATGGGGGCGGTGATCGCCCTTCTGCTGGAACTCGGCTACGGCCAGGCGCACCATGGTGGGGATCTGTTCGGACTGCATGAAATAGGTATGCGCCACTTCCTCGAGGGAATTGCCCTCGAGCGCGACGATGCCCTGATAGCGTTCGGTATGCGGACCCTGGTCGATGGTCATGGCCAGGTGCCCCTTGCCAAGCAGTTCGGCAGGCCTGGTGCGGCCTTCTTCGGCCGCCTTGACCAGCGCGTCGTGGTCAAAGCGGGCATAGCCGCGCAACCCGTCGGGCGCGTCGAAATCGACCACGATCAGGTTGACCGGCCCATCGGTCTGGGTCTGCATGATGAAGCGCCCCTCGAATTTGAGCGAAGAGCCGATCAGCCCGGCCAGCACCACCGCTTCCCCGAGCAGGCGCGCAACGGGGGCGGGATAATTGTGGCGGGAGAGGATGGTGTCGAGCGCATCGCCCAGCCGCACGGCGCGGCCGCGCGTATCGAGCTTGTCCAGGGTAAAGGGCACGACGGCATCGTCACCGGTTTCCGGCCGGTCGAGCCCCAGGGCATTCATCAGGTTCTCGGTCATAGCAGTCGTATCCGTCATAGTCGTCACAGGGCTTTCTTAGGCCATGCCCCGGGGTCAATACAAACCACAAGGTCATTCCCGCGAAAGCGGGAACCTCTGTTTCAGCAAAAAACGGAGGTCCCCGCTTTCGCGGGGATGACCCGGTGGGTGTTGCACCGCAACTGCGATGAGCTTCTGGTTGGGGCGAGCCGAAAATGGTGGTCTTCGAGAACCGGAGCGGAGCGTACTTAAGTACGTGAGCACCAGAAGCGCAGAAGACCGCCATTTGCAGGCCGTTCCCAGCCAGAAGATCGAAGCAGTTTAGTTGGTTTCGACCCCGAAGGCCCAGCACAGGATGGCTTTTTGGGCGTGCAGGCGGTTTTCGGCCTCGTCCCACACAACCGATTGAGGACCGTCGATTACCTCGTCGGTCACCTCGTCCCCGCGATGGGCGGGCAGGTCGTGCATGAAAAGAGCGTTCTTGTCCGCCAGCGCCATCAAATTGGTGTTGACCTGGTACGGTTTCAAGACCCGGCGGCGTTCGGCCACGTCCACATCGCCCATCGAGACCCAGGTATCAGTGATGACGAGATCGGCGCCTTCGACGGCCTCGCGCGGGTCCTCGATCAGCTTCACATAGTCCCCGGCCCGGCGGATATCCTGCATCAGGTCCTTTTCCGGGCTGTATTCATCCGGCACGGCAATGGTCAGGTGGCACTCGAACAGCTCGGCCGCATTCACCCAGGAATGCAGCACATTATTGCTGTCGCCCACCCAGGCGACCTTGGCGCCCTTGATCGGCCCGCGATGCTCCTCGAAGGTCATCAGGTCAGCCATGATCTGGCAGGGATGCGCGCGGCGCGTCAGGCCATTGATCACCGGCACAGTGGCCGCCTCGGCCAGTTCCAGCAGATCGGCATGGGAGAGGATGCGGATCATGATGGCGTCGACATAGCGGCTGAGCACCTTGGCCGTGTCGGACAGGGTCTCCTCGCGGCTCAGCTGCATCTCCTGGCCGGAGAGCATGATGGTCTCCCCGCCCAGCTGGCGCATGCCGACATCGAAGGAAACGCGGGTGCGGGTGGACTGGCGCTCGAAGATCATCGCCAGGACCTTGTCCTTGAGCAATTGCGGCCGGTCGCCTTCCTTGAGGCGCCCCTTGAGGGAGGTGGCGACATCGAGCATGCCGCGCAGTTCGGGATAGGTGAAATCGTCGATGGAGAGAAAATGCTTTGGTGTGCCGGTCGTCGTCATGGGCCGGGTTTCCTTATGTGACGCTAATGCCTTTGAGCTTCTGCTCGGTCGAATACGCTCCGCCCCGTCAGGGAGGAGGGAACAGACCGCGTCGTCGGCGGCTATAGTGCCACATATCCGAAGTCATTTTCAGCCAACCGCCGGGATCGAGGCCGTCTCCGCCTCGATGGCCTCGAAAGCGGCGGCGATCTTCTCCACCGCCTCCTCGATCTCGGCTTCGGTGACGATGAGCGGGGGCAGCAGGCGCAGCACATTGTCGCCCGCCCCGATGGTCAGCAGCCGGTGGTCGTCGCGCAGCCGGGTCACGAAATCGCGCACCGGCGGGGTGATCTTGATGCCGGCCAGCAGGCCCTTGCCGCGCAATTCGAGCACGTAATCGGGATAGCGCTGCGCCAATTGCTGCAGGTGCCAGGCGAGCTTCTGGCCCATCTGGTTGACGTGATCGATAAAGCCGGGCGCCAGCACGCGGTCGAGCACGGCATTGCCGATGGCCGTGGCCAGCGGATTGCCGCCATAGGTCGAGCCATGGGTGCCGGGCACCATGGAGGCCGCGACATCGCCCTTGGCGAGGCAGGCGCCGAGCGGGAAGCCGCCGCCAATGGCCTTGGCCACGGCCACGATATCGGGGGTGATGCCGCTCCATTCATAGGCGAAGAAATGCCCGGTGCGGCCATAGCCGCATTGCACTTCATCGAGCACCAGCAGCATGTCATGCTCGTCGCAGAGCTTGCGCAGCCCCTGCATGAATTCGGCGGTCATGGCGGTGACCCCGCCTTCCCCCTGCACGGGCTCGATCAGGATGGCGCAGGTCTGCGGCGTGATCAGCGCCTTGACGGCGTCAAGATCGCCGGGCTTGGCATGCTTGAAGCCGGGCGCTGGTGGGCCGAAGCCTTCAAGATAATCGGGATTGCCGCCCGCCGCGATCGTGCCCAGCGTGCGACCATGGAAGGAGCCGGTAAAGGCGATGATTTCGTAGCGGTCGGGTTGCCCCTTGGCCCAGAAATAATGCCGCGCCGTCTTGATGGCGCATTCGATGGCTTCGGCGCCCGAATTGGTGAAAAATACCGAATCCGCGAACGTGGCCTCGACCAGCCGCTGGCCCAGCCGTTCCTGCTCGGGAATGGTGAAGGTATTGGCCGTGTGCCACACCTTGTCGGCCGCTGATTTGAGCGCTGCCACGAGATGGGCATCGCCATGGCCCAGGGCATTGACGGCCACGCCGGAATGGAAATCGAGATAGTCTCGGCCATGCTGGTCATACAGGCGCATGCCTTCGCCCCGCTCGAAAGCGAGTTCGGACCGGGCATAGGTGCCGTATAGCGCAGACATGGTGGTCATTCCTTCTGGTGCAAGCGATTGGGGGAGCGTGGCAATAGCGCCACAAAAATCAAAAACGCGCTCGTTGCGCAGCGCGTTTACGAGGCCAGAGTTAGGCCGTTTTTGCCAGATAAGTCAATGTTCCAGGGCCAAGTGCCTGATTTGACTCAAGGATCGTTAAGCACATTTTAACCAATGATTTTTCGGGGATATCCTTCCCCGACTCTTGATCCCGATTCAACCCATGGCGTAATCTCCCACTCGTTGGGGAAACACGATATCTCGTGTGGCGGACCCGCCTAACATACGACCGCTAGATTTTACGGCTGCCAATACCCATTTTGGCAGCACAATGAAGGATTCTGTTTTGACGATAGATTCAGGAGCACAAGCGGCGGGCTGGACTGACGAGCGCGTCGAGACTTTGAAGAAGCTCTGGATGGAAGGCCTGTCGGCCAGCCAGATTGCCGGGGAACTGGGCCAGGGCGTCACCCGTAATGCGGTCATCCGCAAGATGCACCGCCTCAAGCTTTCGGCCCGGG
>DATMSY010000040.1:0-5555 GCA_035565135.1 Devosia sp. | reverse complement strand
AGCCCGCGCCGCCCTGGCCCAGGCTGATCAAGCCGCCCGCCGGGCCGGCATTGCCGCATTGATCGCCGAAGTAGAAGCGGCCTCCGCCACCTTGGACGCCCCCGCTGCGCGCCTGATCGCCGGCAGCCAGGAACACCTGCTCCACCTCGACGATATCGAAACCCTGCTCGCCTCCGATACCCTCGTAATCGACGCAACCCGCAACCTCGTGCGCAGCGCCGCAACCGTCACCTCCCTCGCCACCCGCCCGGTGCTTTTCGCCCTGGTCCGCGCCCTCGCCGAAGCCTGGCCCCGCGACGTCACGCGAGAAGCCCTGCTGATCCGCGCCTTCGGCGCCAGGCATGCCGATGAATCCCATCGCGCCAGGCTCCGCGTCGAAATCGGCCGGCTGCGCGCCAGCCTGCGCCCGCTGGCGAATATCGTGGCCACAAAAAGCGGCTTCGCCCTCAAACCCCGCCACAAGCGCGAAATCGTCGTGCTCGCCCCGCCGGTCGAGGAGCGCCACGCCAATGTCCTGGCTCTCCTTGCCGATGGCGAGGCCTGGTCCAGCTCCGCCCTGGCAATCGCGCTGGGCGCCAGCGCCCGCACGGTTCAGCGGGCCCTCGAAGAACTGTCGGCGGCTGGAAAGGCCCAATCCTTCGGCCGCGGCCGGGCTCTCCGCTGGATCACCCCGCCGCTTCCCGCTTTCCCGACACTCTTGTTACTCCCGGGCCCGCTCCCCGGCAGCTAGGCTGTCGTCAACTTCAAACACGAGACATCGCCATGAAAACCACTTCCGCAGAAATCCTGAGCGAATACGGCCCCTATCCCGGCATCAGCGACGTCCACGGCGTCACCTTTGACGGCCACAATGTCTGGTTCGCTTCCGGCGACAAGATCAACGCCATCGATCCCGATAGTGGCGCGCCGGTGCGCTCGCTCGACGCCGCCGCTTATGCCGGCACGGCCTTTGACGGTCAGCATCTCTTTCAGATCGCCGAAAACCGGATCGACAAGATCGACCCGGAAAGCGGCCGCGTCCTCGCCTCCATCCCCGCCCCTGCCGGCGGCGGGGATTCCGGTCTCGCCTGGGCCGAGGGCACGCTTTGGGTCGGCGAATATCAAGGTCGCAAAATCCACCAGGTCGATCCCGAAACCGGAAAAATCCTGCGCACCATCGAGTCCAACCGCTTCGTCACCGGCGTCACCTGGGTCGATGGCGAGCTCTGGCACGGGACCTGGCAGGAAGATAAGGGCGACGTGCGCCATATCGATCCCAGCACCGGCGAGGTCCTGGAAGTGCTCGAAATGCCCGCCGGCATTGGCGTGTCCGGTCTCGAGTCCGACGGTGCCGGCCGCTTCTTCTGCGGTGGCGGCAGCGATGGAAAGCTGCGCGCCATCCGCCGGCCCGAACGGGTTTCCTGAGGCGGGGGGCGGCCGGCCCGCTCCATCACGGCGTCAGGCGAAGGCTCTCCGCCAATTGCCTGATCGCCACCTCGGCCCCCGCATCGTCCGCGCCGGCCTTGTAGCTGCAAAGCAAAGTCGCCACGCCCTCATCGGGCCGCCACAGCAGGAACTCGGCTGCTAGCGCGCCGCCCTTGCTATCCATCGCATAACGCGCCGAGGCCCATTCCGAGCCGCCAAAGGACACGATCCCCGGTCCCTCGACCCGCTTGCCGTCCGTGATTTTCCCCGACCCGGCCAATCCCTCACGGTCTTTGCCGATCCGAACCGCCACCGAAAAGTCGATCTGCCCCCAGGGCACGACCGCCTCATCCACCAGGTCTTCCACGCGGCCTGGCCCCGGTTCGGGGATCACTTCATGCACGCAGATCACCTGCGTTTGGGCGCATTCATCGCCACAGGTGTAGCGCATGATGCCGTCAGCCCCGGCGGCAGCAACCCACCCATCTGGGGCCGCCCATGCCGGCATCGGCGCGACCATCAGCGCTGCCAGCAGCACCCCGCTCCGCATCACTTGCCCGAGCGCTTGATCGATTTGATGGCGAGCGGCGGCAGGCCCGACTTCTCCGAAATCGCCCGATCCTGCTCCATGATGGCGGCACGGGCCGGTTCGTCACCGTCAAGCCCACCCAGCAGGTTCGCATCCACCTTGCGGTTGGAGCGCTGGCTGCCGTCTTCATAGACGATGTCGAACATCACGAATTCACTGCGCGCCGTTGGCTTCTTGGCCATGATCCATACTCCTGAATGCGAACGCGCGGCCTGCGCCGGAGGCGGGCCGCCCGTTATCAAGTCCTGTTGTGAAAGGCTGGGTTAGCTGAAAATCCGCTCGCCCTGCTCGTCGATGATTTGCCGGCCCTTGCTGAAGGCCATGGCGACCAGGTCGTCCTTCGAACTCATGCGATCGGCCCGCACGAAGCGATAGCTTTTAAGCTCGCCGCCAATGCTCTTTTCGATGATCCCGGCCAGCTGCAATTCGCTGCCCGCCCGCATCTCGATGGCCTTGATCAGGAAGTCCTTATAGCCTTCTTCGCCCAGCACCTTGTCGCCGGCCGGGGCACTCTCGCTGCTGCCACCACCGAAAAGCTTCTTGAGAAACGACATATTGGGCTCCCTATTCTAGTTTTAACGTCGGCGCCGGATCGGCAAAGGCAAAATCAATTCGCCGCGCTTTTCCATTTCCTCGCGCGGCCAACCCGGGGAAATATCGAAATGGTTCGGCCAGGTCGGCACGCCATTGGCCAGTTCGACCGTGGCAAAGAAGCGCCGGTCGCGCAACGGCTCCGTCCCCTCTCCCCGCTCCCCGATCATGCCGGCAGCATCAAACGTGCCGCTCGACCCATCGGAAAAGCCCACCACCAGCTTGAACGGCACAATGGCGCGGATCGAAGTGACCTTGAGGCGGGGAATAGTCAACTATTCGGCCGCCACCGAGGCGGAGAGCAGGCCCGCTTCATGCAATTCCAGGTGCAGATTCGTCGCGTCGATTTCATAGCCGTTCGGCCAGGCGGGAACGGTGTGATGCAGAACGACGCGCGAAAAGAAGACTTCGTCCTTCAATGGTTCGACCATCTCGCCACCCTGGGCAAGAATATCGGCGAAGTCCCGCACCCCTTCGCGGCCATTGGAAAACCTTAGCCACAGCTTAAAGCCGGGCAACGGCTTGAGCGCAACGACGTCAACAAACTCAATCATCTTCGTCAGCTCCCTGCACAGGCCAAAGCGGCACGCGTAGTCTAGCGCGCTCCCAGTTATCCAGCAATTCCTGCCGATGCCGCATGGTCCAGGCGCGCAAATCGCGCTTGGCGCCAGCTGGCAACTTCCCTTGCAGAATCTCGGCGGTCTCTATCGCGATCACCGCCCGATATTGCTGGTAGCTCACATGATAATGCGGCGGCGGATGGTCCCGCCAAAACATCTCGATGACCATGCCGTAGAAGATCGCAATCGTCGGCATGGTCTGGG
This sequence comes from Devosia sp., assembly GCA_035565135.1. Lineage (GTDB taxonomy): Bacteria > Pseudomonadota > Alphaproteobacteria > Rhizobiales > Devosiaceae > Devosia. The sequence continues at coordinate 2,147 of DATMSY010000040.1, read as the reverse complement.
TTGCGCCCTAATTATCCAAAAAGCTCCGGAGCTTGCGGCTCCTGCTGGGGTGCTTGAGCTTGCGCAGCGCCTTGGCCTCGATCTGGCGGATACGCTCACGCGTCACCGAGAACTGCTGACCGACTTCTTCGAGCGTATGGTCGGTGTTCATGCCGATGCCGAAGCGCATGCGCAGCACGCGTTCCTCGCGTGGCGTCAGCGACGCCAGCACGCGGGTCGTGGTCTCGCGCAGATTGGACTGGATCGCCGCATCGATCGGCTGGATCGCATTCACGTCCTGGATGAAATCGCCGAGATTGCTATCTTCCTCGTCGCCGATCGGCGTTTCGAGCGAGATCGGCTCCTTGGCGATCTTGAGCACCTTGCGCACCTTGTCCAAAGGCATCTGCAGCTTTTCGCTGAGTTCCTCCGGCGTCGGCTCGCGGCCGATTTCGTGCAGCATCTGCCGGCTCGTCCGCACGATCTTGTTGATCGTTTCGATCATATGCACCGGAATACGGATGGTGCGCGCCTGATCGGCGATCGAGCGGGTGATGGCCTGGCGAATCCACCAGGTCGCATAGGTCGAGAACTTGTAGCCGCGGCGATATTCGAACTTATCCACGGCCTTCATCAGGCCGATATTGCCTTCCTGGATCAGGTCGAGGAACTGCAGCCCGCGGTTCGTGTACTTCTTGGCGATCGAGATCACCAGGCGCAGATTGGCCTCAACCATTTCCTTCTTGGCAATGGCGGCTTCGCGTTCGCCCTTCTGCACCTTGTGCACGATGCGGCGATATTCCCCGATATTGAGGCCCGCTTCAGTCGCCAGCGTCGCCACATCGCTACGGATTTCGCGGATCGTGTCGGCTTCGCGCTTGGCAAATTCGGCCCAGCCCTTGCCCTCGAAATTGGCAAGCTCGGCTTCCCAGGCGGGGTTCACTTCCTGACCGTAATAGCTTTCGAGGAACTTTTCCCGCTTGACGCCATAGCTCTCGGCCAGGCGCAGCAGGCGCCCTTCCAGCTTCACCAGGCGCTTGTTGATGTCATAGAGCTGCTCGACCAGGTTTTCGATACGGCCGGCATTGAGCGACAGCGACTTGACGTCGGCAATCACTTCGCCGCGGAAACCTTCGATCTGCTTGCGGTCGGCATCGGACACGGTGGCGCTGCGGTCTTCGGCATGCCGGTCCTGGATTTCGCGCATCTGCCCATAGGCATTGGCGATGCGATCGAACGTCTCCACCACCTGCGGCTTGAGCTCGGCTTCCATGGCCGACAGCGACAGGGCGTTTTCGAATTCGTCGTCTTCTTCCTCGACCGGGTCCTGCGGAGCCTGCGGCTCCTCGGGCACGTAATCGTCCTCGTCGTCAGACGAAGCGCGCTTGGGTGCCGGAGCCGGCTTGGGCTTTTCGGCCACGGCTTCCGGCTTCGGCGCCTGGTAGGCCTGCGACATGTCGGGCGCCGCCTGCTTGGCATCGGGGCCGGCATAGGTAGCTTCGAGGTCGATAATGTCGCGCAGCAGGATTTCGCCCTGGGCGAGCTGTTCGCGCCAGATGATGATGGCCTGGAAGGTCAGCGGGCTTTCGCACAGGCCCTCGATCATGGTCTCGCGACCAGCCTCGATGCGCTTGGCGATGGCGATTTCGCCCTCGCGGCTGAGCAATTCCACCGAGCCCATTTCGCGCAGATACATGCGCACCGGGTCATCGGTCCGGTCCGAGCCGGCCTTGGTGTTCGAGGTGGTGGAAACGGCCGTGCCGGTCGAGGTGGCCACTTCCTGGCCCTGGTCTTCCTCGTCCTTTTCGACTTCGGTCTCTTCGACCTCGTCTTCGTCCACGACATTGATGCCCATGTCCGAGAACATGGACATGAAGTCCTCGATCTGCTCGGAGGACACTTCCTCCGACGGCATGACCGCGTTCAGTTCTTCATAGGTGACGTAGCCGCGCTTCTTGGCGACTTTGATCAGTTTCTTTACGGCGGCATCGGAAAGGTCGAGCAGCGGGCTGTCGTTCGTCGCCTCGGGGGCGCCGGCTTCCGGCTTCTCGGTTTCCTTGGTGGTCTTGGTAGCTGCCTTGGTGGCCATCTGGTACTCCGTCGGGACCCGTCAGCGCCCGGGTTCCGCTAAGGCTTTAAGTGGTGACACCTCAAGGCAAGGTAAAGGT
>DATMSY010000039.1:0-10588 GCA_035565135.1 Devosia sp. | reverse complement strand
CCCCAACTCAATGCTGGTTGAGAACCCGACACCCCACCCTCGATCCCTCCCCTCAAGGGGGAGGGAGGCCGATCGGGGCTCTCTGCTACCGCGCGAACGCCTTGTTATAGGGCTCCAGCGCTTCCTCCAGCGCCTGCAGATCAGGCGGCAGGGGGGCTTCGAAGAACATTTCCTCGCCCGTCGTCGGGTGTTCGAACCCCAGTTCGGCCGCGTGCAGCGCCTGGCGGCCCAGCGCCTGGATGGGGGCCGCGACATCTGGCGGCAGCCGGTTGATCTTGGTGGCATAGCCCGAGGCATAGACCGCGTCGGCCACCAGGGGATGGCTGATATAGGCCATATGCACGCGGATCTGGTGGGTGCGGCCCGTTTCGAGATGACACTGCACCCGAGTAATGTCCCAGCCCTCGTCGCCAAAGCGCGCCTCGACGAAATAATGGGTGATCGCCTCGCGCCCATCCTTGCGCACGGCCTGTTTCAGCCGGTTATTGGCGTCGCGCCCCAGCGGAGCCTCGATTGTGCCCTTGGCGGTTTCGGTCGAGCCCCAGACAAAGGCGATATAGGCGCGGTGCAATGGGCCGGTGCGGCCATGATCGGCGAATTGCTCGGAGAGATGCTTATGCGCCAGCTCGGTCTTGGCCGCCACCATGACGCCGGACGTGTCGCGATCGAGCCGATGCACGATCCCCGGCCGCCGCACGCCGCCAATACCCTGCAGGCTTGCCCCGCAATGATAGATCAGCGCATTGACCAGCGTGCCCGAAGGACTGCCCGGCGCGGGATGCACCACCATGCCCACGGGCTTATTGATGACGATGAGCTGATCGTCTTCATAAAGGATATCGAGCGGGATATTTTCCGGCTGCGGCTCGGGATCTTCGGGGGGCGGGGCAACAAGGGTGATTGTCTCGCCCGCGCCGACGCGGTACTTGGGCTCGCTGACAATTGTTCCCTCGATGCTGACCGCACCGGCCAGGATCAGGTCCTTGAGGCGATTGCGGCTCAGCACTGCATGGGCCTTGGCCAGGACGGCATCGAGCCGGCCACCGGCCAGGGTCTCATCGACAATTATCTCGACTGCCTCGCCCTCGAATTCTTCTTCGGTATTTTCGGCCATGAGCAATCCTAATGAGACTGGGCCCGACGGCCCCTATGTAAACGAGCCATTGTCGCCCGAGGCGCAGGCCGCGCTTGCCAAGGCGCGCCGCTCGTTCCGGTTTTCAATCAGCATTCTGTTGCTCGGCTTTATGGCGATTGCCCTGGCGCTTGTCTATCGCGTGATGCGCGACGCTCCCCCGCCCGCTGTCGCTGAAACCGTCGCCATCCCCGCCGGCGCGGAAATCGTTTCGGCCGTGGTGGCCGATGGGGCGATTAATGTCACCTATACAATCGATGGCGTGACAACGCTGGGCCTCTTCGACCAGGTGACGGGCGAATTGACGCGCAGCGTGGTGATCGAGGCGAAGTAGGAGGGGCCTCCAATACCTCCCCACCCACCATTCTTCCTCGGGCTCGCCCCGAGGACCATTCCCCACTTGCGCCGTGCTGCGGGCGGCCCTCGGGTCGAGCCCGAGGGAGACCCGGTGGGGAGGAGAGCTGGGGGCTTGGCCCGGACCTCTCCCCAACCACGGTGTCATTCCGGCGCAGGCCGGAATCCATGCTGTGTCCTAACCCTACGCTGGATGTCATGGATAGCCTTCAGCATGGATCCCGGCCTGCGCCGGGATGACACTGCATTTTAGCCGGGCCTACGCGCCTCTACCGTCCCCGAATTTCCTTCAACGCCGTCAACCGGTCCGAAACCGACCCGCGGCGCTTGCTGGGCTTCGGCGCAGGCAACACCTCCACCTTCTCGCCATCGTCGGCAAAGCGCTGCACGCGCTCGAACAGGCTTTCTTCCTGCGTCTCGGTCAGCGCCGGCTGATGATCGGCGGCATAGACCAGCCGGCTGACGCTGGCGGCGATATCGTTCAGCCGCTGGCGCAATTGGCCCTCGTCGATCCGCTCGCTATCCCAATCGGCCAATATGGTGGATTGCACACCCAGCACCTTGGCCCGCAGCGTCTCCGTCTCGTCCTCAAGGCTGAGCTTGTCGGCCAGCGGCTGTTCGGGATTGGCCTCGGCCAGGAGCGCATTGAGCCGGGTTTCGGCGCTGGCAATGCTGGCTTCCGCCGTGCTCAGCGTATCGACTTCGGGCTCGGGCTCGGGCTCGAGTTCGGGCTGGCGCAGGGTCTCCACTTCCCGCTCGCGCATGCGCAGGCGTTGCGCCAGGTCGGTATTTTCGCGCTCCAGCTCGGTAACGCGGCCGCGCAATTGCTCGCCGCGCCCTTCCAGCTCCTCGACAATGGCCTGATGCTGCTCACGCTCCGTGCGCAGCGCCCCGGCAGTGTCGCTGCCATTGCCCAACTGTTCGGCCAGCCGCTTGCGCAGGGTTTCGACATTGATTTCCAGCTTGCGGGTGGAAAGGGCGAATTCGGCCCGCAACTGGTCCTTGTCGGCGCGGAATTCGGCCATGGTAATGGGCGTCGCGGCTTCGATGCGCCGCTTGGTCAGCCGCACGGCGCGCTTCCACACCGCGGGGATGACGATCAGCCCGACAAGCACGGCGACCAACAGCCCCAGGGCGAAATACATGATGTTTTCGATCATCATCCTGCGTCATCCAGGGCCATGCGCGTTGGGCCCATTCCTTGCGAGCTGCTTCTGTCTGGCAGCAAAGCCCGGCCATCGCCATCTTCGCCACTGATTAACCCTAACGGGTTTGTCGGGTTCCGTCACCGATAGCCAGCCAATCCACGGGCTTTGCGGCGCCAGAACCCTATATGGCGGTGATTAATGCCACGGTACCGGCAAAAGCCCGAGTCAGAAAAGCTTGAGTTGACGGCCGCGAGCGCGCCAAACTGTGGAATGCAGCGGCCGGGAGGGCCGCTCCGGGGAGTGAGGTTGAGCTAAATGACGGACGGCCTGTCGGGCATGTTTGCTGCCCTGATGACTGGGATGAGCGAAACGGGTGAATTCGATCCCCGGCGCCAGCGTAATATCAACGATTATGTCCTGCGCCAGGGCCTGGCGGGGCTCTATGTCGGCGGCAGCAGCGGGGAATCGGGCCTGCTGACCCACGAGGAATTGCTGGCTCAGCAGGCTATCGTGGCCGAAAGCGCCGCGGGGTCGGGTGCGGTGCTGATCGCCCATGTCGGCATGGCCAATCTGCGCGATTCGATCAGCCTGGCCCGCAATGCCAAGCGGCTGGGTTACCAGGCCCTGTCGGCATTGCCGCCGCATTCCTATCCCTTTTCCGACGCGGAAATCCTTGCATATTATCAAAGCCTTGCCGCTGCGACCGAGCTGCCGCTGATCGTCTATGAGATTCCCCTGCGCACGGGGCGGCCCCTGCCGCTCGACTTGCTGATCCGGCTTTTGGACATTCCCAATGCCGCCGGCATCAAGTTCACCTCCACGGACCTGTTCAAATATGCCCGCCTGCGGCGGCAGCGCCCGGACAAGGTCTATTATTACGGCTTTGACGAAATCTACGCCGCCGCCGCGACGCTGGGGACCGATGGCGGCATCGGCACGACCTACAATATTCTGGGCAAGCTCTATGTCGCGCTCGACCAGGCCATGCGCTCGAGCCAGCTCGAACGCGCCCAGTCCCTTCAGCAAGTGTCACAGGATTTTGTCGAAGCCCTGCTGGATTTCGGCGTATTGCCCGGCATGAAAGCCGCCTTCCGCGCCATCGGCGTGGATTGCGGCCCCACCCGCCTGCCGCTGGACCTGGCTGCGGTCGGTGCCGAGGCGAAAATGGGTGAAGTGCTGGCGAGGCCGGAGATCAAGCAATGGTTGGCTGTGTGAGGGCGGCGGGTGCCTGCAACGGAAGCGTTCTGAGGACTCGTTTCACCCACCGTGTCATTCCGGCGAAGGCCGGAATCCATGTCCGCATGCTTCCACTGGCACCGGCGTTCGTGGGTGCTTCACAGCATGGATCCCGGCCTTCGCCGGGATGACACCGCGTTCTTGAATGCCAAACTGCCCAAACCCCCCAATCAGAACGGGTTCCAGGTCGGCTGGTTAGTAAAGTTCAGATAGCCGATATTGATGCCCAGCCGGGCGCCCACGCCCGAGCGGATCGGCACCATCACCACGTCGCCGCGCTTGATCACCGTCATGCCGAAGCCGCCGATGACATAGGCCGAGCCGTTGACGCCGGCATAGCGACCCAGCACGTCCTGAATTTGGGACAGGTTATAGACCAGCATCATGACCTTGGAGCCGTCGCCGCCAATGTCGAAGCCGATCGAGGGGCCCTGCCAATAGACGGCATATTGGCCGACATTGCGGGTATAGACCGTGCCTTCGCCATAGCGGGCGCCGGCAAACAGCGCCCCGCCGGCATCCTCGCCCAGGATATAGCCATTGGGCAAGCCGAACTGGCTCACCGCCCGCTCCACGATGGAGGCCAGGCCCTGCGAGGTCGAGCCGAAGAATTGCTTGCCGCTCTCGACCAGTTCCTCGCCCGAATAGCTGTCGCTGAGCGAGCCCTGGGCGAAAGCCGTGGCGGGCGCCAGCAGGGAGGCAAAAAGAGCGAGGGTGACAAGGATGCGCTTGAGCATGGGACGAACTCCTGGCGGGCGGCGCGGCCGCAATTACGGGGACCTTAAGGTTTGTTACCCAAAATCCGCTTCGACTGCACAAGGCACGCCGATAATGGCTCGATGATGAAGCAAAGCTGTAAACAAATCTTAACCATGCTTGCCTTTGTTCTGCCGCTTTTCGGGGCGTTTTCAGGCGCAATCACCCCGGTCCGGGCGCAGTCGGTGGTCACCGCCATCGTCACCGATCCGCTGACCGGCATTGCCATTTTCGGCATGGACCCAGTGTCCTATTTCGTCGAGCCGGCGCCTTTGCTGGGGCGGGGCGATATCGAATATGTCTGGAGCGGGGTGGCCTGGAATTTTGCCAGCGCCGCCAATCGCGACATCTTCATGCGCTCACCCGAAACCTATGCCCCCCAATTTGGCGGGCATGGCGCCATGGCCATGGCGCGGGGCTTTCTCTCCGACAGCGATCCGCGCATCTATACCGTCTTCAAGCAGCGGCTTTATCTCTTCTATTCCCCAGGCAATCGCGAAGCCTTCCTGCTCGCGCCCGACGCCGCGGCCATCAAGGCCGAAGAGAATTGGCAGGTTCTGTCCAAAACGCTCTCCACGCAGTAGGACCCCGCGCCAATCATCTGATGCCGGCCTGCAAATGGCAGTTTTCTGCGCTTCCAGTCCTCACGTACAAAGGTACGCTCCGGTCCGGTTCTCAAAAACCACCATTTTCGACACGCTCTGAGATGATTGGCGCGGGGTCCTAGTGCGAAAGGCCATCCGCCACTAATGTTCGTCTTAGTGATTCCCTGCCGCTTCCGGAGACATTCATGGCTGACATCATCGAGCTCAAGGCCACCGATCTGGCCGCCATGTTGTGCAGCCGGGTCTGCCACGACCTGATCAACCCGATCGGGGCCATCGGCAATGGGCTCGAAGTGCTGGGCGATCCCAATCAGGGCGACATGGCCGAGGGCGCCCGCGACCTCATCGCCAGCGCCGCCAAGCAGAGCCGGGCCAAGCTCGAATTCGCGCGGCTGGCCTATGGCGCTTCCTCGACCTCGGGCACTGATATCGATACCCGCGAATGCGAGCGCGTCGCTCGCATCCTGTTCGAGATCGAGAAGGCCGATCTCGAATGGAATGTGCCGCTGATCCTGCTGCCCAAGCACAAGGCCAAGCTCTTCATGAACATGCTGCTGATCGCGGCCGGCTCGGTGCCGCGCGGCGGGCAGGTCACCGCCTCGATCACCGGCGAGGCCGGCCAGGAGAAGTTTGCCTTTACCTCCAAGAGCGATCCGGAGAAGCGGCAGAAGACCCTCGTACCCTCCGGTTCGGCCGGTCTGCTCTCGGGTACGCCCGAAGAGGGTTTTGTCGATGCGCGCGGCATCCAGCCCTTCTATACGGGGCTGCTCGCGCGCATGACCGACATGGATGTCGCCATCGGGCTCGAAAACGACCAGTTTTTTCTCACTGCGACACCAAAAGCGGCTGTTGCAGACGCTCAATGACAACAGTCTGCTAACCTATTCGTAAGCGGGGCTGCGCTATTGTGCAGGCTGAGTGAGCCGATGCGGAGCCCGCCCGGAGATGAAATCCTGCCTGATCGTCGATGATTCCACAGTCGTGCGCAAAGTCGCGCGGCGGATATTGGAAGATCTCGACTATATCGTTGAAGAAGCCGAGGACGGGCAGGAAGCATTCGACAAATGCCGGCAGGAAATGCCGGATGCCATATTGCTCGATTGGCAGATGCCGATTATGAGCGGGTTGGAATTTCTCAAGCTCCTGCGCGCCTATATTGGTGGCGAGAAGCCGCATGTTGTCTATTGCACTGTCGAAAACGACATCGGCGCCATCGCCATGGCGCTGAAGGCCGGCGCCAGCGATTACATGATGAAACCCTTCGACCGCCGCATCCTCGAAGCCAAATTCGAGCCGGATCTGGCCGCCTAACCGGCCTCGGCGCGGTTGAGCAGATAGGCTTTTTCTCGTTCATTATGAGTGAGTTGCGCCGCGCGGCGGAACTCCAGCATGGCCTCGGTGTGCCGCCCCAATTTACTCAACATATCCCCGCGCACGCCATAGAGCAGATGATAGTTCTTGAGCGCAGGGTCATCCTTGATCGAGTCGATCAGCACCAATGCGGCGGCAGGCCCCTCGGCCATGGAGATCGCCACCGCCCGGTTCAGCTCGATCACCGGCGACGGCGTCACCTGCGCCAGCCGGGCATAGAGCGCGACGATACGGGCCCAGTCCGTGTCTTCGGCATGGCGCGCCCGGGCGTGGCAGGCGGCGATGGCGGCCTGCAATGCATAGGGGCCGTCGGCGCCGTCCAGTTCCTCGGCGCGGGCGAGGGCGGCAAGGCCGCGGCGGATCAGCAATTGATCCCAGCGGGCACGGTCCTGATCCTGGAGGAGAATGGGATGGCCTTTGGCATCGGTCCGTGCGCCAAGGCGCGATGACTGGATTTCCATCAGCGCCACCAGGGCGTGCACTTCGGGCTCGTCAGGCGCCAGACGGGCCAGGATGCGGCCCAGACGTGTGGCTTCCTCGCAAAGCTGGGGGCGGATCCAGTCGTCGCCGGCGGTGGCGGAATAGCCCTCGTTGAAGATGAGGTAGAGCACGCCCAGCACCGAGGCGAGCCGGTCGGCGCGCTCGGGGCCGCGCGGCACCTCGAAGGGAATATTGGCGTCGGCAATGGTCTTTTTGGCCCGCACGATGCGCTGACCAATGGTCGGCTCGGCCGCGAGAAAGGCGCGGGCGATTTCCTCGGTGGTGAGGCCGCCAAGCAGGCGAAGAGTAAGCGCCACGCGGGATTCGGCGGGCAGAATGGGGTGGCAGGAGGTGAAGATCAGCCGCAGCAGGTCATCGCCCACATCGTCATCCATGGCGTCGTGCAGGGCCTCGACATGGTCGGGGGCATCGGTTTCGATGCCATGGCCCACCTCGACCAGCTTGGTCGCGGCCATCTTCTTATGCCGGAAATAATCGATGGCGCGGCGCTTTGCCGTCTGGGTCAGCCAGGCACCGGGATTTTTGGGCACGCCGGCTTCCGGCCAGTTCTTGAGCGCGATGACCAGGGCGTCCTGGGCCAATTCCTCGGCCAGCGAGATATCGCGCACCATGCGGGTAAGGCTGGCGATCAGCCGCGGCTGTTCGAGCTTCCAGACGGCGGTGATGGCGCGGTGAGCTTCGGACTGGCTGGTCATGGCGGGATGAAAGCAGGATGGACGGGCCGGCGCAAGCGGGGCCGGCACAAGATTACCCCGGCCTTTTGCCGGGGTGCATAATGGCTGCCAGATCTATCTGGTCAATGGCTGTTGGGTCTGGTCGCGCCAGGATTGCTCGCGTTCGAGATGGCCGCGGGCAGGGCCGTCCACCGCGAAGTCCGCGGTTTCAAAGACCTGGCGCAGCTCGATTTCTTCGCCATTTTCAAAGGGAATACGGCGGCACCAGGCGAGTGCCTCGTCGCGCGATTTGACATCGATCAGCCAGAAGCCGGCTAGCAATTCCCCGGTTTGCGGGAAGGGGCCTTCGGTGAGGGTGAGCTGATCGCCGTCGAAACGCAGGCGCACCCCTTTGGCGGAGGCCGTCAGGCCCTCGCCATGCAGCAGCACGCCGGCATCGATCAGGGTCTCGTTATAGCGCCCCATGGCGGCAAGCGCGTCGGAGGCGGGCATGGTGCCCGCCTCGCTTTCCGGTGTGGCTTTGACAAGGATCATGAAGCGCATTTCTTCATCCTTTCAATGGCTTACTGCATAAAGCCCGCGGGAGTCTCGCCCTGCAGGAAGGGCTCGATAAAGGCGTGTAGCAACTCGACCTGGTTGATGACCGCCGTGTGGGAAGTCGCAGGCAGCACAGCCAGGCGGGAGGCGGGCAGGGGCTCACCCATATCGCCCATGACACCGCCGCCGAGCAGCCGGAACAGGGCAACGTTATGCTCCAGCGTCGAGACGTCGGCGTCGCCGGCAATGATCAGCATGGGGGCCTTGAGGGTCTTGACGTCCTCCTCCCAGGCCATGGGCTCCTTTTCCAGCGCGATGAGTTTTTCGACCAGGGCGCGGAACCCGTCCTTGTTGACGGCGAGCTTTTTGTATTCGTCTTCCATCGGCGTGCCGACAAACATTTCGGGCGCCATTTGCGGGATGAAGTCGGTAAAGGCCGGCTGCCAGCCGGAAACGTCATACGCCACCGAGGCGGCGACCAATTGATCGACCTTGTCGGGATGACGGATAGCCAGCTGCAATGCTGCGGCGGCGCCCATGGAATAGCCGAAGACGTCGGCCTTTTCGAGGTCCACCGCATCCATGAAGGCGGCGACGTCGTCGGCCAAGTTGGGATAGGTGATGGGCCGGTCGATATCAGTGGTGCGGCCATGCCCCTGGAATTCCAGGGCATAGACCGTGTGGGTCTCGGCCAGCTTGGGAATGATCGCGCCCATGCTGGGGATGTTCATATAGGCGCCGTGCAGCACGACCAGCGGGTCGCCGGAGCCGGAAACCTCGTAATACATCTGCATGCCATTGACCTCGACCGTGTCGCCCTTGGGTTCGGACTGGGCGAAAGCGGTGCTGGTCAGCAGGGTGGCGGCGGCGATGATGACGGCGGTGCGGAACATGGATTTCTCCTCAGATTGGGTGTTCTGAGCAGACAACGATTGGCGCATGCAGATTTCGACATGGAGGCGCAAAGATTTTGTTCCGGTGTCAGGCGGAAGCGGTCAATCCGAGCTTGCCGGCATTGGCCAGGCATCGTGCCACGATCAGGCGGTGGAAGGGATAGACCACGGCGAGATAGGCGCGGCCGAAAAAATTGTGCGGCCTGACCCAGGTGCTGAGGCTCACGCAATCGGCGGCTTCGTCCTTGAGGATCGAGACGCGGAAATCGAGATGCTTGTCGTTGGTGCCCAGGATCACTTCGTCGGATGTGGCTGAATGGACCGCGAAGATGCCGGAATAGGTGCAGGCGTTGATCTGCTCACGGGTGGGTGGAGTGATGTCACGGTTACTGCCGGTCTTGAGGCCGAAGGGCGCCATCAGCAGGTTGCGCAGGCCGAGTAGCGCCCGCACCCAGCGCGGCATGTTGAAGAAAATGGCAATGGTCAGCCCAGCCGCGTCAGGGGCGGGGTGGGGCAGGGGAACGCACTGGCTATCGAGAAAATCTCCCGGCCGGAAATAGTCCATCAGGGCGCCATCGGGCGGGTAGCGGTAGGCCTTGCCCATATTGGTCTCCGTCTTCAAACCCGAAGGCTAGCGGAGGGAACAAGCAAAAGCCCCGCGCGACACTGTCGCACGGGGCTGGTGAATTGTCGCAGTGGGCGATGCGGTCGCCCGCAGCGGCCTATCAGGCGACGTTTTCGGCGTAAGCTTCGCTCTCGTCGGGCTCGCGCAGCACATAGCCGCGGCCCCAGACGGTCTCGATGTAGTTCTTGCCGCCGGTGGCAACGGAAAGCTTCTTGCGCAGCTTGCAGATGAACACGTCGATGATCTTGAGTTCGGGCTCATCCATGCCACCATAGAGGTGGTTGAGGAACATTTCCTTGGTGAGCGTGGTACCCTTGCGGAGCGAGAGCAGCTCCAGCATCTGGTATTCCTTGCCGGTGAGGTGCACGCGCTGGGTCTGGACTTCGACGGTCTTGGTGTCGAGGTTGACCGTGAGGTCGCCGGTCTGGATGACCGACTGGGCGTGGCCCTTGGAGCGGCGGACGATGGCGTGGATACGGGCGACCAGCTCGTCCTTGTGGAACGGCTTGGTCATGTAATCGTCAGCGCCGAAGCCGAGGCCGCGAACTTTATCCTCGATACCGGCAAGACCGGATAGGATAAGAATCGGGGTCTGTACCTTGGCGACGCGGAGGGTGCGGAGCACCTCGTAACCGCTCATGTCGGGCAGGTTCAGATCCAGAAGGATGATGTCGTAGTCGTAGAGTTTTCCGAGATCGACGCCTTCTTCACCGAGATCGGTGGTGTAGACGTTGAAGCTTTCGGACTTGAGCATCA
>DATMSY010000038.1:0-10397 GCA_035565135.1 Devosia sp. | reverse complement strand
GCTCCTGACCGGCGCCATGGATGGCGGCGTGCCCGGCGCGGCGGCGGTCCTCGCCCGGCTCCAGCTCGATGGAGCCTTTCCGGCGCAAGGCGTTTCGGGCGTCATCACCATGCTGAACTCGGCAGCCAAAAGCGGCGACATCGAATCCGCCCGCTTCCTGATCGGCCTTTACCGCGATGGCTATGGCCTGCTGCTGCCGCCCGATCCGGCGGCCGCCAATGATTTCCTCAATTCGGTCTCCGCCAGCATCGGGCCGGAGGCGACCACCGTCGAGCGCATCCATCTCGAAGCGCTCAACAGCGAGGACCCCAACACGCTCGCCAGCGTCGGCGAGCAGATTTCCACCCTGTCCAAGGCCAGCGCCATTCAGGTGCTGGATATCCTGCGCCGGAAAAACGCGCGGGCCTATGTCTATGTCCTGCAAAAGGGCCTTGCCGGCCGCGGCCAATATAGCGGTCCGCTCTCCGGCACGCTCGATGCCACCACGATCCGGGCTTTCAACGCCGTCTGTTCCGCGCTGAATGCCGAACGTGCCTGTGCCCCCGGTCCGCTGACGCGCGGCGCGTTGCTGACCCTGGGCAACTACGTCCTGCAACCCGCGACCTGACATTGGGGCATTCCGCCCCGTGCCAGCGCGGACAGCGAACAAGGAGGGTTCGACAATGACAGCTATTTCGCCGCTTCACGCCGCCACGATCGCTCTCGGCATGAGCCTTTTGGCCGCCCCGGCCGCCATGGCGCAGGCATCCGCCTGTGCCAGCCCCGGCACTTTCGCATTCAGCAATATCACCCTGGGCAGCAAGGATTTCCTGCCCAGCATGTCCAAGCAATTCGCCGCCGCCGGCCTCATGGCCCAGCGCAACAATTGCACGGTCGATGTCATCTGCCCGCGCGCCGGGGACAGTGAGGTTCAGCGCGAACAGGCCGCCACCACCTGCCGGGCCGCGCGCGACATCGTCGTCCGCGGCGGCAGCGCCGCCAGTTTCAGCTTCGATGACGTCAAGAATAACCGGCCCAGCCCCGGCAACGGCATGAGCGCCGGCAACATCTATATCATCGTGAAATAGGCTTGGCCGTCGCGCCGCGGGGCCGGGTACCAGGAGCAATTGCCATGAATTTGACGCGCCGGCATTTTTTGGCTGCCGCCACCGGCCTTGTCGCCAGCCAGGCCGCGGGGCGCGCATTCGCCGCCAGCAATATAGCCTATGTCACGCCGCGCGGCGAAGGCAGCGGCACCTCCTGGGAGGATGCTGCGGGTATCAAGGCCCTGCCCCAGCTCATCGAAATGGTCGGCCCCGGCGGCATGATCGCACTGCTCGCCGAGGGGCAATATGAAGTCGACGACGGCATCGAAATTTCCGGCAATGTGACCATTTTCGGCGCCAACCGGAATCTGGGCCCGCGCCATGCCCGCATTGTCGGCACCCGTCGGCATTGGACCTCCGGCAGGACCAATGCCGCCCAGTTCGGCGGCAATTTGCTTTTCAGGCTAAGCGGGAACGGGTCCAACCTGCACCTGGCCAATCTCGACATCCGCAATGTCGGCCGCGTGCTCGACATGAGCGGCCGCCGGGCGCGCAATATCGTCATCGAGAACATCGCCTTCACCAATATCCGCGACGGCATCTACACCGATGGCGGCTCGGCGGTGAGCAATGTGACCATCCGCAATTTCAGCGGCCGCGGCTTTTCCAAAAAGGCCATCCGCTTCCATGGCCGCTGCTCGAACTGGTCCATCGAAAACTGCGAGCTCGATAGCGGCCAGCAATATGGCGACAGCTTCGCCGTCGGCATCGAATGCCACGACAATGCCAAGGGCCTGCGCATCGTGGGCGGCTTTACCGCCAATTGCCAGGAACAGCATGGTGACGCCGAGAAATACTGGAACGGCGATGGCGTCGCCAGCGAACGCGGCAATTCCGACATCCTCATCCAGAACCACCGCTCCTACGGCAATTCCGATGGCGGTTACGACCTCAAGTCCGAGGCCACCAAGCTGGTCAATTGCGTCTCCCAGGACAATAAGCGCAATTACCGCATCTGGGGCGGCACGGGCCGCCGACCGGTCGAATTGCAGGGCTGCTCCAGCCTTTCCCCGCGCAATCGCGGCGGCGTCGGCGATACCCACCATATGTGGCTGCGCGGCGTCGAGGGCGGCGAGCGCTGGGCGGCCAGCGTCGTCTGGAGCAATGGCACGCTCGCCGGCGGCAATGCCGATATCGCCATCTATGCCGAGGGCGGCAATGTCGCCGTCCACCTGGTCGATACCAACACCTCCCGCCTGCCCAAATCGACCAAGCTCTTTTCCTCCACGGTCGAGAGCTCCAAGATCGTGGTCGGCTCGGCCAAGGATACCGGCGTCGACAAGGTGCTGACCGAAGGCCCGGTCGTCGCCATTGCCGGCGCCTTTATGGCCGTGCCGCTCAAGGCCGATGGCGATGTCTCCTGGCGGGTCGCCGAAGAGCAAGGCGATCTGGGCCTCGATCTCGAGGGGGCGACACTTAGCCTCGACGTGCCGGCCGACAGCGCGGGCGGTTCGCTCCTGCTGCAGGCGCGCGACAGCCGCGGACTGGCGATCGAAAAAGAACTGAGCGTCGAGGTGAAGCAAAACCCCGTCGGCCTAGACGCGGTATTGGCGCTGGCCTTTGCCCCCGGGGCGGACACTCCCGTAGCCGACGCCGTGGGCCTCAACCAGCCGGTCCTCACCGGCAAGGCCGAGTTCCGCGATGGCGGCCTGCGCTTTTCCGGCAAGGAGAGTTTTCTCGAAATCCCCAGCTCCGCCAATTTCAATTTCGACGGCCCCTTCTTCGTCCATTTCCGCTTCAGCCTCGATGCCGGCAATGGCAAGGGCGAGCTCAATATCCTGAGCAAATGGCAATCCTCGTCCAACCAGCGCTGCTTCCTGTTCCGCCTCGATGAGCGGGGCCTGAGCTTTGTCTGGTCCACCGACGGCCGCTCCCGCGACGAGAACGTCATCTGGGGCCCGCAACTGGCCTTTGACCGCGTCTACGATCTGGTCGTCAGCAAATCGGACGACGGCTATATCGAATTGCTCGTCGACGGCGAAACCGCCGGCCGCTCAGCCAATCCGGTCGAAGCCCTCAATATCAGCCCCGCCCCCATCCGCATCTCCGGCCGCGCCGGCGGCGACGCCGCTGCTACGGGAACGCTCTATGCGCTGGAGGTTTATAACGGACGGAGCTACGAGGCGGCGTGAGCCCCCGGGCCTGGCACAATCCCTCCCCACCACCACCTTTCTCCCTCGGGCCTGACCCGAGGGCCACTCGCCACTTGTGCCGGGCTAAGAGAGACCCTCGGGTCAGGCCCGAGGGAGAGCCGGTGGTTAGGGGATATCGTGCCCTACCGCCAGCACAGCCGGGCCACGGCAGCACCCCTCCCTACCCTCCCCATCAAGGGGAGGGTGACATCGAGTTCTGGGCGGGACGCTGCCCCACCCTCCCTACTGCGCCGCGATAGCCTCAGCCCCCGACAACCCCGCCAGCTTGCGCGCCCGTTCCAGGCTCGCCGGCTGCTCATTGCGATAGCGGTGACCGATTTCCATCATCAGCACGGTACCCGGCAGGAAATCGAGCTCAGCAAAAATGCTGTCCCATTCGATATCGCCCCAGCCGAGCGGCATGTGCAGGTCGCCGATGCCCATGGCCGTGTTTTCCTGCGGGAAGAAGGCTTTGTAGAAGCCCTGGGGACGGCCGAAGCTGTCATGGACATGCAGGTGCCCGGTAACAGGCGCCATGGCCGCGATCTGTTCGCGGAAATTGAGGCCCTTATAGGTGCTTTCGATATAGGCATGGCTGAAGTCGATCAGCGCCACCACGTTCGGATGGTTCACGGCCTTGACGGTCTCGGCGACTTCGGCCGGCGTCTGGCGATATTGGCCAAGCTCGGTGGTGAAGATGTTTTCCAGCGCGATCCGCACATTGTAGGGGCGGGCGAAATCGGCCAGTTCGGTCAGGGCTTCGCGTTCGCGCTCGTCGGCGCCGGCACGTTCCTGGAGCTGGTCGGCGCGCAGGGCCCCGCCATGCTGCACCAGAATGCCCGAGCCGACACGGTCACAGAGCTGAACCAGCGCCTTGGCGGCGTCGAGCTGATAGCGCTGGGTGGCCGGGTCCATGAAATTGGACGAGACCAGGCCATGCACGGTGTAGCGGAAATCGAACTGGCTGGTGAGGGCCACGAGCCGCTCGGCCCGCTCCTCGATGATGCGGCCGCCGCTGATCAGGTCGATGGCGGTCAGCGCCAATTCGACAGTGTCGACGCCCATATCGGCCAGGCGCCGCAGATCGGCTTCGAGGCTATCGAGTTCGCCGTCGGTGGAGCCGGAATTGAAGCCGGTCGCAATGATGTTGCCCATGTCAGTCTCCGTTTGTTTCAGGCGGTGGCGAGTTGGTTATTGGCGGCGCGCTGGCCGGCGCGCGTCTCGATGCGGCGGCCAGTGGTGTTGTCGAAGAGATGCAAGTCGGCGTCGGCGATGGCGAGATGGATCGGCATGCCGGTGCCCAGCGGGTCATTGCCATTGTCGACCGCCACGATACGGCTGCCATCGGTATCGGCATAGATGAGGCGGGCCGCGCCCAGCTCCTCGATATAGTCGACCACGGCATTCAGCGCGCCCTTGGTGCCGGCGGCAACGCGGCGGACCGATTCAGGGCGCACGCCCAGCGCGATGTCGCGGCCGGTCAGCTGGCCGGCAATGGCAGGCAGGTGGATCATGCCACCCTTGCCATGGCGGAAATTGCCGTCCTCGCCGAACCAGCCATTGATCAGGTTCATGGCGGGCGAGCCGATGAAATCGGCCACGAAACGGCTGGCGGGATGGTGATAGACCTCCGAGGGCCTGCCGATCTGCTCGACCACGCCCGCATTCATGATGATCAGCCGGTCGGCCAGCGTCATGGCCTCGGTCTGGTCATGCGTCACGAAGACCGAGGTGACGCCCAGGCTCCGGTGCAGGTTGCGCACTTCGGCGCGCATGGCCACGCGCAGCTTGGCATCGAGGTTGGAAAAGGGTTCGTCGAACAGGAACACCTTTGGCTCGCGCACCATGGCACGGGCCATGGCGACGCGCTGGCGCTGGCCGCCTGAGAGTTCGCCCGGGCGGCGGTCGAGATAGGGCTCAAGGCTCACCGCCTTGGCGACCTTCATGACGCGCTCTTCCCGCGCCGCCTTGGGCATTTTGGCGACCTTGAGCGAATAGCCGATATTCTGGCGCACCGTCATATGCGGGTAGAGCGCATAATTCTGGAACACCATGGCGCAGCCGCGTTCGCGCGGTTCGAGCTTGTTGACGACGCGGTCGCCAATGGCGATCTCGCCGGCGGAAATCTCTTCGAGCCCGGCGATCATGCGCAGCAGCGTGGACTTGCCGCAGCCCGATGGCCCCAGGATGACGACGAATTCGCCCGCCTCGATCTCGGCGTCGACACCGTGGATCACTTCGTTCTTCTGGTAGACCTTCTTCACGGCCCTGATGGAAATTTGGGACATTGGTTGTCTCCGATCACTTGTCGCGGGAAATGAGGCCGCGCACGAACCAGCGCTGCATGAAGGCAACGACCAGGAGCGGCGGCAGCATGATGATGAGGGCGCCGGCCATGGTGACGTTCCAGTCCGGCGTGCCGTTCATGTTGGGAATGAGGGCCTTGAGCTGCATCACCACGGTGCCGAAATTGGCCCGGTCGGTGGTGATGAGCAGCGGCCAGAGATAGGAGTTCCAGCTGCCCACGAACATGATGGTGGCCAGCGCCAGCATATTGGTGCGCGACAGCGGGATCAGCACGTCCCAGAAGAATTCCATGGCGCTGGCGCCATCCATCTTGCTGGCTTCCGCGAGCTCATCGGGAATGGTCATGAAGAACTGGCGATAGAGGAAGGTGCCGGTCGCCGTGGCGACCAGCGGCAGGATAAGGCCGGCATGGGAATTGAGCAGGTTCCAGTTCAGCGCGATCTGGACGCCCGACATCTGCTGCACCAGCCAAGTGATGCCGAAGGTGTCGAGGATGACCTGGAACGGCAGCAGGGCATTGGCGGCGATGGAATAGGTCGGCACGATACGCACTTCGAGCGGCAGCATCAGCGTGATGAAGATCAGCCAGAAGCAGATCATGCGCGCCCTGAAGTTGAAGAACACGATGGCGAAGGCCGACATCGCCGCCAGCGTGATCTTGCCCACGGTCACCCCGATGGCGACGATGAAGCTGTTGACCATTTTCGGGCCCAGATCGGCGCGGGTCCAGGCTTCCTGGAGATTGATCCAGAGCTGGTCGCTGGGCAGCAGGCTGATCGGCACGCGGCTGACTTCCTGCAGCGACTGGCTGGCGGCCACGATGACGATCCAGAACGGCAGCACGACGATGACCAGGCCAAGGAACATCGCGAAATAGGTGAGAGCGTCGAAGAATGGGGAACGTTCGATCATGAGCCGATCCTCAATTGTAGTGGACGCGGCGTTCGACCCATTTGAACTGGACGAACGTGAGCGAGATGACGAGGAGCATGAGGATGATCGACTGTGCTGCGGCGCCCGAGTAATCGAGCCCTTTGAAGCCATCGATATAAATCTTGTAGACCATCACTTCGGTCTGCCCGATCGGGCCGCCTTCGGTCATGGTGTCGATGAGGCCAAAGCTGTCGGTGAAGCTCGAAATGATATTCATGATGAGCAGGAAAAAGGCCGTCGGCGCGATCAGCGGCAGCTGCAGATCCATCAAGCGGCGGAACGGACGGGCCCCATCCATGGCCCCGGCCTCACTCAGCGATTTGGGGATCATCTGGAGGGCCGCGAGGAAGAACACGAAATTATAGCCGATGCCGAGCCAGGCATGGCAGATGATGACCATGGCCAGGGCATGGGCGGCATTGGTCGCGGGGTCCCAGATGCCAGGCCAGATGGTATTGATGCCCCCGATCAGTCCCGCCTCGGGCGAGAAGATGAAGCGGAAGGCGACGCCCGCCGCCGGAGCCGCGATGGCATAGGGCCAGATGAAGACCGACTGGAAGAGCTTGGTGCCCTTGAGCGCGCGGTCGACAAAGCTCGCCAGCGTCAGCGCCACCAGCATGGAGAGGCCCGTAGCGGCCAGCGCGTAAAAAGCCGAGCGCAGGACGGTCGCCCAATAGCGATTGTCGCGGAAAATATAGAGGAAATTGTCGAACCCGGCCCATGCATTGCCGCCACCCCAGGGCTGTTCGAGGGTGAAGGCCCAATAGAGCGCCTGTGAGGTCGGCCAGTAGAAAAAGACCAGCACCAGAATGAGTTGCGGGCCGATCAGCAGCCAGGGCAACACCTTGTTTCGGTACACCGCGCGTCGTTCCATGGGGAGCGGATTCCTTAGTTTTGCTCAGCGGGAACGCCCGGACGGTAAGCCGCCCGGGCGTCAGTGGGTTCAGGAGATCAGGGGAGCTGCTGACCCTTGTAGGTCTGCTCGAACTTGCGCAGGATTTCGTTCGAACGGGCAGCGGCTTCATCGAGAGCGGTCTGCGGATCGACGCCGTCGAAGATCACCGACTGCATGGCCTTGGCGACTTCCAGACGCACGGCGCCGAAATTGCCCAGGCGGATGCCGCGGCTGTTTTCGCCCGGCGGGGTATAGGTCAGCGATTCAATGGCCAGCTCGCGGCCCTTATAGGGAGCGGCATCGTAGAAGCCCGAGGCCTTCATCGACTCAAAGCCCGAATTGGTAACCGGGATGTAACCGGTATTGGTCGACCACCACAGGGCCTGTTCGGGCTGGGCGATGAAGTTGTAGAAGGCGGCAGCGCCCTTGTATTCTTCTTCGCTCTTGCCCTTGAGGGTCCACAGGGCCGCGCCACCGACGACCGAATTCTGGCGCTCGGTGCCTTCCCAGATCGGGAGCATGGCAACTTCCCAATGCACGCCTTCAGCGGCCTGCTTGCCGAACGTGCCGTGGTCGGCGATCGAGGTCGAGGTCACCTGGCAATCGCCGGCGGTGAAGGCTTCGTTGGCGGTCTGGCCCGTGGCCTTGGACTTGTTGACGAACAGGCCCTCGTCGAACATGCGCTTGTAGAAAGCCAGCTGGTCGACGAACTTGCCCTGGTTGAAGACGACTTCGGCATTGAGGCCGCCATAACCATTGCCCAGCGTGGCGACGGGCTGGTTGTGGATGACCATGAACTGCTCGAACCACTGCCAGGTGCCGGCCGGGTCCATGGCCACGGGGCAATCGTAACCGGCTGCCTTCATCTTGCGGGCAACGTCTTCGACCTGTTCCCAGGTGGCCGGCAGGCCTTCGAAGCCGACAGCCTTGAGGGCGTCGGTGTTGTAATAGATCATGGCCGTCGAGGAGTTGAACGGCATGGCCAGCATTTCGCCCTTGGAATTGGCGAAATACGAAGCGATACCCGAGAAATAATTATCCCACTGGATATCGTAGCCGTTCTGTTCCATCAGCTCGCGCACCGGCAGGAAAGCGCCCGACAGCATCAGGTCGACAACGCCGCCATCCGAAATCTGGGTGATGGTCGGCTGCTTGTTGGCGCGGAAGGCGGCAATAGTGTTCTGCAGGTTGTTTTCGTAGTTTTCCTGGCTCACGCAGACGATTTCATAATCGGCCTGCGACGCGTTGAAGGCCTTGCAGACATCTTGCACGCGTTCGCCAAGATCACCGCTCAGGCCATACCAGAATTCGAACTTGGTCGCGGCAGAAGCTGGCGCCGCGGCGGTAAGCGCGCTTGCGGCCAGAGCTGCACCGAACAGCCATTTGCTTGTCATTTGGGAGTCTCCGGGAATGAGTTGCGCTCGTGAAAGCGGCGCGACTCCTAGCCCCGGTGGTTGACGGAATGACTGCGTTGCGGTGACGGTACGGTGACATTGCACAGGCGTGCGATGGATGGACGCGTTTGGGGTGGCCGAAGGCCCCTATCGGCATCCTCCCTTGCAAACCACGACGTCATTCCCGCGAAAGCGGGAACCTCTGTTTTACGATGTAAGAAAGCAAACGGAGGTTCCCGCTTTTGCGGGAATGACACAGTGAAGAATTGCCACGACCTCGTCTTTCGACAAGCTCAGGATGAGGCCTACTGAGAGCGGGGGCTAGTCAAAAAACCCCGCATCCTCCTCCAGCAAATACGGCTTGGCCGCCTTGGCATCGATATCGAGCCCAAGTCCCGGCCCCGGCAACAGATCGACCATGGAATTGTTGACGATGCGGCCCGAAGGCAGCCCCGTCACGATATCCTCCCACCATGGGTCCGAAGCACTCGGATATTCAAACGCGATATAATTGGCTGGCAGCGTGGCGCAGACATTGATCAGCGCCCCCAGCCCCAAGAGCCCATTGGCCGTGCCATGCGGGGCCATCATGATGGAGTGCATATAGGCGTGCTCGGCCACCCATTTGAGCTCGGCAATGCCCCCGATATCAGCCGGATCGGGCCCCACCACCCGCACCGCCTGGGTCTCGATCAGTTCCTTGAAATTGTGCCGGAGATAGATCTGCTCGCCGGTATGGATCGGCGTTGAAGTGGACGTGGTCAGCTCGCGATAGGCCTGCGGATTGACCCAGGGCACATAGTCGCCGGTCAGCATGTCCTCGAGCCACATCAAATTGTATTTCTCCACCGCCTGGGCAAAGCGGATGGCATCGGGCAGGAACCAGCCGGGCCCGCAATCGAGCGCCAGGCTCACCTTGTCGCCCAGCACTTCCTTCATGGCGATGACGCAATCGAGCATGTGGTTGAACGCATGCTCACTGATCTGCCCCTGGTCCATGGCCCCGTGATAGGCCGGCGGCTGGGTCACGCCATAATGGAAGTCATCCACCGTGCGCTTCATATTGGAGTGGAAGCTAATGCCCTGCTTGACCATGAAGAAGTTTTCCGGCCGCTCCTTCATCCATTTGACGTCGGCGGCATAATCCTCAGGCCGGTCGCCGCTGCGCTTCTGGCGGATCGAGCCATTATAGACCCGCACCTTGTCACGCACCTTGCCGCCGAGCAGCTTGTACGCGGGCACATTGGCCGCCTTGCCCGCAATGTCCCACAACGCATGCTCGATAGCGCTGACCGCCGCGCCATAGGGCTTGAAGCTGCCGCGCTGACGGATTTTGAGCATGACGCGCTCGACATCGGTGGGATCTTCCCCAATCAGCGCTTCGCGGAAATGCAGCACCCAGGGCTTGAGATAGGGCTTGGTATATTCCACCTCCCCCAGGCCATAGAGCCCCTCATCGGTGACAATGCGGACGATGGGATGCCGGCCGATCACGGCACAGCGCAGATCAGTGATTTTCATTTTTTGGCCCTTGTTTTTTCCTGCCTCGCTTCGGTGCTTTGGCACGATCACGCACAACCACCGGGCGGCACCTCCCCGTCGACGGGGGAGGTTGGGAGGGGGTGCATGAGCCCCGATGTACCGGGCTTTC
>DATMSY010000037.1:0-11513 GCA_035565135.1 Devosia sp. | reverse complement strand
GCGTCTCCCTCGGGCTCGACCCGAGGGCCACTCTCAACCCGGCACAAGCGGCAAGAGGCCCTCGGGTCAAGCCCGAGGGAAACGCGGTGATTGAGGAGATTTTAGTGCCCCCAGCAACCGGACCTAAATCACCTTCCGCATCTGGGTCGCATTGACGGCAATGCTGACCAGCTCCGCCGGGTCCCACACGTGATCAGCCCAGCCGGTGCGGTAATAAAAACCAAGCGCGGTTTCCGCCGCATTCACATAGAGCGTGCTGGCGCCAAATGCCCTGGCGCGGTCCTCGACCAATTGCCCCATAATCCGGCCATGACCCCTGCCCTGTTCGGATGCGGTGATGGCGACCATGCGGAAAATGGCGACACCATCCTCCCGCACATCGAGGCGCGTGGTGCCGATGGGCACGCCGTCCAGCTTGAGCAGATAGGGGTGAGCGTAAGCCACATATTCATCGGGATGGTCGGGATCATAAACCCCGAACCGCCCCTTGGCCTCGAACAATTCCTGCCGTCGGATGGCATGATAGGCCGCCCAATCACCGGGATCGCGGACCTCGACTAACTCATATCCCATTGCTTCCTCCCTGCCCCGGCCACGATGGGTCGGGGCACGGGGAATTGCTATGTTTACCCAGCCATTGCGCCTTGCGCAGCCGCGCCGCGTTCGATCAGCAGGCGGTTATAGGCGTTGAGATAGGCGCGGGCCGAGGCCACCAGCGTGTCCGGTTCAGCCGCATTGCCCGAAACCAGGCGCCCGTTCATTTCGAGCCGCACATGGGCCGAAGCCTGCGCATCGGTGCCCCCGGTCACGCCATCAATGGCGTAGAGCACCAGATGCGGCTCTTTGCCCACGGCCAGTTTGATGGCGTTGAAAATGGCGTCGACCGACCCGGTGCCCTCATAGCTGACCGAGCTTTCCTCGCCGTCGATGGACAAGGTCAGATCGCATTTATGAGTGCCCCCGGTCTTGGAGATGACCTGCATATCCACCAGCTTGATGCGATCGCCGACCGAGCCGACCTCGTCATCGACCAGCGCGACGATATCGGCGTCATAGACATGCTTTTTGCGGTCAGCCAGGTCCTTGAAGCGCTGGAAGGCTTCCTGGAAGGCATTGTCGCCGAGCTCGTAGCCCAGCTCGCGCAACTTGTCCTTGAAGGCGGCGCGGCCCGAATGCTTGCCCATGACCAGGGTGGTTTCCTTGATGCCGACACTGGCCGGCGTCATGATTTCATAGGTCTCGGCATTCTTGAGCATGCCATCCTGATGGATGCCGCTTTCATGCGCGAACGCGTTCTTGCCCACGATGGCCTTGTTGTACTGCACCGGGAAATTGGCCGCCGCCGACACGATCTTGCTGGCGCGGGCCAGGTGCGTAGTCTCGATTTCGGTGTGATAGGGCATGACATCGGCGCGGGTGCGCAGGGCCATGACGATTTCCTCGAGCGCGGCATTGCCGGCGCGCTCGCCCAGCCCATTGATGGTGCATTCCACCTGCCGGGCGCCGCCGCGTACGGCAGCCAATGAATTGGCCACGGCCAGGCCCAGGTCATTGTGGCAATGGGCCGAAAAAATCGCCTTATCCGCGCCCGGCACCTGCGTGATGATGTCCCGGAACATCTTTTCATGCTCGTCGGGCACGGCATAGCCGACCGTATCGGGCAGGTTGATCGTGGTGGCGCCGGCCTTGATCGCGGTTTCGACGCAACGCTTCAAGAATTCCAGCGGCGTACGCGTGGCATCCATGGCCGACCACTCGACATCGTCGATGAGGTTGCGCGCCTGGGCGACAGTGCGCGCGATGATCTCGATCACTTCGTCCTCGGTCTTTTTCATCTGGTGGGCCAGATGGATCGGCGAGGTCGAAACGAAAGTGTGGATGCGGCCCCTCTGCGCGTGGCGCACAGCCTCGCCGGCGCGGTCGATATCGGCGGTGATGGCACGGGCGAGGCCCGCAACAGTCGCCCGCTTGACCTGCTTGGCGACGGCGACGACGGCCTCGAAGTCACCATTGGAAGCGATGGGGAAGCCGGCCTCGATAATGTCGACGCCCATCTCGTCGAGGGCTTCGGCCACCTGCAGCTTTTCTTCGAGCGTCATGGTGGCGCCGGGCGATTGCTCGCCGTCGCGCAAGGTGGTGTCGAAGATGAAAACGCGGTCTTTATTGCTGTCGGTCGTCGCGGCGGTCATTGGTCTTTTCCTATCGGTTGGCCCAGAGTCATGGCTCTGCAGGCCGGACATTTTGCTGTTCGGCTGATGGCGTTATCCCCTGACGACCCGCTCGCAAATCGAGCTGCCGGTGATCAGGGGCTGATAAGAAGAAGGAGCAGGGCAGCAGGAAGAAGCAGCAGGCCAGCAGCCATGACAAAGCGGGCCTGCTGGGCCTGGCGTTGTTCGATGGCGATAGCAATGGCGCGCTTGCGCTGCATTTACGATAGTCCTGTTTGACCCGAGAATGCGCTAAACACGCTTTGGATGCAAGGACGAGTTACGCGATTTCCGTTCGGCGTTAATGCAAAGCTGCTGCATCCAGTAGACCTCATCCTGAGCTTGTCGAAGGACGAGGTCGTGGCACCCAAGCCTCCACTCGCTCAACCCCCTGGTTCGACAGGCTCACCATGAGGTCTTTGGGAGAACGGCCTAATCCCCCAGATCCAGCACACCCTCGGCCACAATAATTGCATGCCCACCAATGCCGCCATGCACCAGCACGCCATTATCCTTGCGCAGCTGCAGCGTAATCCGGCATGGCCGGCCCATTTCGTGGCCCTGGCGCAGCACATAATCGGCCTGGCCAGTGGCAAAGTCGGCTTGTTCCGATAGCAGCCCGATCAATGACGCGGCGGCCGAGCCCGTGCCGGGGTCCTCCCCCACGCCCGGGGCAAACATGCGCGCGGCAAAGTCATTGTCTGCCTCTTCCGGCGTTTCGGTGAAGACATAGACCGAATGCCGCCCATGGGAAAAAGCCTGCGGCCAGAGCTGGGTATTGCGCTCGATTCGACGCAGCACCTCGGCATTGCGGACCGGCACGAGGTGATAATCCACCCCAGCCGAATAAAGACCCGGCTCATAAAGCCCGCAGCCAATATCCTCGACCTCGATCCCCAACGCCTGGGCGATACTGAGCTTGTCATCGAGCGGGGCAATGCGCGCGGGCAGGCGCGGCAGGGCAAAGCGCGCCTCGCCCGAGCGCTTGTCGGATTTTTCGAACAGCGCGGTGATCAGCCCCACCTGCTCTTCGAGCCGCACCGCGCTGACCTTGTTCTGCAATCCCAGCACCACCGAGGCGCCTACCGTGGGATGGCCGGCAAAAGGCAGCTCGGTATAGGGCGTAAAGATGCGCACCGCCGCGCTATTGCGCTCGGCATGCGGCTTGAGAATGAAGATGGTTTCGCTGAGGTTGAATTCCTTGGCGATGGCCTGCATTTCGCCATCGAGCAGGCCATCGGCCTTCAACACCACGGCCAGCGGATTGCCCTTGAGCGGATCACGCGTAAAGACGTCGAGCAGCAAATAATCGAGTTTCAATTCCGGCACCCCGCAGCTGGTCCCGCTATTCGCGGACAAGCCACGCCACAGTCAAGTCTATCATGCGCCGAAATCGCCTCATTGCTTGGGCAAGGCAAAGATTTTCTTGTCGAGCTGCAGATGATCGCAGAGCGCATCGACCGCAACGCCATGGTCATCGCGCCCCGGCAGGCCTGAAATGGTCAGCGCCCCGACAATGCCCGCGCCCGTCACCCGGATCGGAAAACCACCGCCCGCAATGACATAATCGGCGGGATCGACGCCCGATTGCGGCGAGAATGGCGCCTCGCCCCGCTCCAGCACCAGCCGATAGCTGGCGCGCTGGAAGCGGCGGACCGAATTGATCTTGCGCCGCACCCATTCGGCATTGTCCGCGCTGGTGCCGCCCGTGGCGGCAAAGAACAATTGCCGGTCCCAGGTGCGAATATCGACCACCAGCGACAATCCCTCCGCCAGCGCCCGCGCGCGAATGGCCGAGCCCAGCGCAAAGGCCACGTCTTCGTCAAAGCGCGGCAGCGCCAGTTCGAGTTCCTGCCGCTTCACGCGGGCAATATCGTCATCATTATTCATTGGCTCAGCCTTGCTGCGAACGGGTCCAGGCATCAAATAGCGGCGTGCGATCCACTATGCCCTTGGGAAAATTGGTCAGCGCCGGATCGATCTCGGCCCAGGCCGCCTTGCTGTCGGTCCAGATATTGCCCACCGGCGCGGCCCAATCGATATCGTCGAGCGTGCCGGCCCGCACCACCTTGATGCCACCTGCGGGCGGATCGTTCCACATCCAGCCATGGCAATTGGCGCAGAAATTCATGGCGATGATATTGCCGCTATCGGCCTTGCGATCGTAGCGCACGATCTCGCCAGCCAGCAGCTCATAGTCTTCGTCGCGAACGATCATCGACATCGACCAGCCGGCGCCGGAAAAGCGCTGGCAATCCTTGCAATGGCAATTATAGACCGAGAGCGGGCTGGCCTTGAGACGATAGCGCACAGCCCCGCAAACGCACCCACCCTCGACGGGAAATTCCGGCAGACTCATAACGCCCTCCCGACTCGGCATTTCGCCAAGCCGGATGCGGTTTTAGCCGAGTTTGCGGAATCAAAGAAGTAGCGGGCGAGTCCCTAGACAATCTCGCCAGCGGCGAAGGCTCGGGCAACCGCGGCCGCATAAGGCACCGCCCCTGCCCGTTCGGCGTCTTCGGGCGAACGGATGGCAATCACATCGGCCAATTCGCGATGCTCCTGCACGGCAAGGTTGCCCCGGATGCGGGCCAGCAAATCCGCTTCCGCCTCCGCAAAGCGGAACACCCGGCCGATCGACAGCCTTGGGCCATCGAGCACGGCGACGGTCATGCCCGTCTCGGCATCACCGGCGACAAGCCCGGTCTCCTCGACCAGTTCCAATTCGATAGCGCGCAGGGCGTCGACCCGCCCATCGGGCAATACGTCGCGCGGCTCAAGCGAGCCACCAGGCGGATAGACCCGTCCGGCATTGGCCGTCTGCCCGCCCATCACCCCATAGATGAGCGCATCATCACTGCTGACGATCAGCGCCCAGACAAAAGCATGGCTGAGGCCAATATCGGGAAAGCCGCGGCTGCGCCAAAGCATGAACGCCGAATAAGCGTCCTCCCGCGCCTCCGCCTGCAACTTTCCGTCTCTGACCCCGACGGCGCCACCACCCGGGGCGGTGAGCCCAAGAATGCGCCCATCCCAGAGATGGGGATTGGCCGCCATGGCCGATTGCCAAAATCGAGGCATTTCTGCCCGCATGGCCTGCGGCAGCGACCAGGCGCCGGGCACCAGCCGGATATCGATTTCGGTAACGGGGAATATCTGCATGGCAGAAAGAATAACGGCCGGGATTTCTCCCGGCCGTCTGGTCTTAGTTCTTGGCCTTGTCGACCAGGGCGCCGGCCTTGATCCAGGGCATCATGTCGCGCAGCTTGCCGCCGACTTCTTCGATGGCATGCTCGTCGGCCAGGCGGCGGGTTGCCTTGAAGCGGGCGCCGCCCGACTTGATTTCCTGCATCCACTCGCTGGTGAACTTGCCCGACTGGATGTCGTGCAGCACGCGCTTCATCTCGGCCTTGGTTTCCGAGGTGATGATGCGCGGGCCGGTGACATATTCGCCCCACTCGGCCGTGTTGGAGATCGAGTAGTTCATGTTGGCGATGCCGCCCTGGTAGATCAGGTCGACGATCAGCTTCACTTCGTGCAGGCACTCGAAATAGGCCATTTCCGGTGCATAGCCGGCTTCGACCAGGGTTTCAAAGCCAGCGCGGATCAGCTCGACGAGACCGCCGCAGAGCACGGCCTGTTCGCCGAACAGATCGGTCTCGCATTCCTCGCGGAAATTGGTCTCGATGACGCCCGAACGGCCGCCGCCAACGCCCGACGCATAGGCCAGGGCGATGTCATGGGCATTGCCCGATGCGTCCTGATGCACAGCGATCAGGCACGGCACGCCGCCACCCTTCTGGTATTCGCCACGCACGGTATGGCCCGGGCCCTTGGGCGCGATCATGATCACGTCAACGGTCGACTTGGGCTCGATCAGGTTGAAATGCACGTTGAGGCCATGCGCGAAAGCCAGCGCGGCGCCATCACGGATATTGGGCTCGATATGCTGCTTGTAGATATCAGCCTGCAGCTCATCGGGGGTCAGCATCATGATGACGTCGGCCCACTTGGACGCGTCGGCAACGCTCATCACCTTGAGGCCTTCGCCCTCGGCCTTCTTGGCCGACGGGGAGCCGGGACGCAGGGCGACGACGACATCGGTCACGCCCGAGTCGCGCAGGTTCAGCACATGGGCATGGCCCTGCGAACCGTAGCCGACAATTGCGACTTTCCGCGATTTGATGATGTTGAGATCGGCATCCCGATCGTAATAGACGCGCATTGGATTACTCCCTGTTGAGATTTGTCCCCGCCCCGTAGAGAGCGAAGAATTGGTCGGTCGCGGCCTTCACATCGGCTTCGATATTGGCCTCGACATTGGATTGGGTCAGCGTGCTGTCGCCCAGCAGCAGACGGATCTGCACATCGCGGACGACAAGGCCGAAAAAGGTGCGGTAGGCATCTTCGCTGCTGGCAAAACGCAACAGGCGCGCTTCCTTGCCGGCTTCGAGAATGGGCTTGAGCCGCCGGCGAATGCCCATCGGCACGTTTTCGAGCACGATCAGCCCCAGCCGATCCTTTTCCTGGGCCGCGTGGGTAATGGCGGTGCGGTTGAGCGTCACCGACACATCGCCGATGATGACCGTCAGCAGGTCACGCGCAAATTGCTCGATGCTGAGCCGCAGCGCCTTGGCGCTGAGATGGGAGCGATCGACCTGCGGCATGCGCACCTTGGCCGCCTGCCATTGCACGGTGGCCGTCAGCAGCCCATCGCGGTCGCCAAACCACTTATAGAGCGTTTCCTTGGAGCACGAAGCGCGGCGCGCCACTGCGGTCATGGTGAGCCCGTCCCCGTTCTCCACGAGCAAATCCAGCGCCGCCGTCAGCACTGCCTGCTGGCGGGGGGTGAACGTCTCTTCATTGACCTTGATGGTCAGCGGCACGGGCCAAACCTCACGCATCTGCGATTTCGACGTGAGGCGTACCGTACGGTACGGTTCGATGCAAGAGATTTGTTTTGTGGTTCTGCGCTAGGGCCAATCGACATTCACTCAGGCTGAGCCGAAAATGGTGGTTTTCGAGAACCGGAGCGCAACGTACGTTTGGGTACGTGAGCACCGGAAGCGCAGAAAACTGCCATTTGCAGGCCAGCATCAGCTGAATGTCGATTGGCCCTAGAGCGCGTGATGCGCAGGCGTAACCTCTTCCAGCTCGATCAGCGTCCCGTCGAAATCCTTGGGATGCAGAAACACCACCGGCCGTCCATGCGCCCCAATCTTGGCCTCCCCCAGCACCCGCGCGCCACCAGCTACCAGCCTATCCACCGCCGCTGCCAGGTCCGGCACCTCGAAGCACATATGATGCATGCCCCCGCCCGGATTCTTCACCAGAAACCCGGCTATCGGCGATTCCTCCCCCAGCGGCTCCAGCAATTCCACCTTGGTGTTCCCCGTATCGACGAACACGACGCTCACCCCATGCTCAGGCAGCGCCTGCACCGCCCCCACCTGCCCTCCCAGCAAGTCCCGATACTTCGCCGCCGCCACGGAAAGATCGGGCACGGCGATCGCAATATGATTGAGCCGCCCGATCATCGATTGCTCAGCCGTCCCTCGATCTGGCTCAGCACCGAAAACGCCGCCGCCAGCACATTGGTCCCCGGCCCGAAAATCTCGGCCACGCCGGCATCGAACAAAAAGTCATAATCCTGCTCGGGAATAACCCCGCCCACGATCACCGTCACATCGCCCAGTTCGCGATCCCCCAGCGCCGCCATCAGCTCGGGCACCAGCGTCTTGTGCCCTGCTGCCAGCGACGACACCCCCACTGCATCCACCCGCAGCTCATCGGCATGCGCCGCCACCTCGGGCGCCGTCTCGAACAGCTCGCCCATATGCACGACAAAGCCCAGATCGGCGAAGGCCGAGGCGATCACCTTGGCGCCGCGGTCATGCCCGTCCTGCCCCATCTTGGCGATGAATATCGAGGGCGCCCGCCCCCGCGCCGCCTTGAACGCGTCAATCCGCCCGACAATGGCGGAAAATTCCGGATCATCGCCATAGCTGGCGCCATAGACCCCCGAAATCACCCGCGTCACCGCTGCGTGCCGGCCGAACACATCCTCCATCGCCTGGCTGATTTCGCCCAGCGTCGCCCGCGCCCGAGCCGCCTCTATCGCCGCCTCCAGCAGATTGCCCTCATCCTTCGCGGCAAACTCCCTGAGGCCTGCCAGCATCTGCTGACACCTGACCTCGTCCCGACTTGCCCGCACCCGCTGCAATTGCGCGATCTGCTCGGCCCGCACCTTGGCATTGTCGATCTCGCGCACATCAATCGCGTCTTCGGTATCGAGCCGATAGCGATTGACCCCGACAATCACATCCTCGCCCCGGTCCACCCGCGCCTGCCGCAGGGCCGCAGCCGTCTCGATCGCCAGCTTCGGCCCGCCCGACTGCACCGCCTGGGTCATGCCGCCAGCCATTTCGGTTTCCCCGATCAGCAGCTTTGCACCCGTCACCAATTGGCTGGTCAGCGCCTCGATGTAATAGGACCCGCCCAGCGGATCGACCACATCGGTCACCCGGCTTTCATGCTGCAAAATCAGCTGCGTATTGCGCGCCAGCCGGCTCGAAAATTCGGTCGGCAGCGCAATCGCCTCATCGAACGAATTGGTATGGAGGCTCTGCGTCCCCCCCAACACCGCCGCCAGCGCCTCGATGGTGGTGCGGATCACATTATTATGCGGGTCCTGCTCGGTCAGCGACACGCCCGAAGTCTGGCAATGGGTGCGCAGCATCTTGCTCCGCGGGTCCTTCGCCCCCAGCCCGGTGATGATCTCGCTCCACAGCTGCCGCGCTGCCCGGAGCTTGGCCACTTCGAGAAAGAAGTTCATGCCAATGCCGAAAAAGAAGCTCAGCCGCCCGGCAAAAGCATCGATATCGAGCCCCCGCGCCTGCGCCGCCCGCACATATTCCATGCCATCGGCCAGCGTATAGGCCAGCTCCTGCACGGCGGTCGCCCCCGCCTCGTGCATGTGATAGCCCGAGATCGAAATCGAGTTGAACTTAGGCATGCTGCGCGCCGTATGCGCGATGATATCGCCCACAATCCGCATCGAAGGCTCGGGCGGATAAATATAGGTATTGCGAACCATGAACTCCTTGAGAATGTCGTTCTGGATCGTCCCCTCGAGCTTGTCCTGGCTTACCCCCTGCTCTTCCGCCGCCACGATGAACATGGCCAAAACCGGGATCACCGCCCCATTCATGGTCATGGACACGCTCATCTGATCGAGCGGAATCCCGTCGAACAGCTGCTTCATATCCTCGACGGTATCGATCGCCACCCCGGCCTTGCCAACATCACCCACCACCCGCGGATGATCACTGTCATAGCCCCGATGCGTCGCCAGATCGAAGGCCACGGACAGCCCCTTCTGCCCCTTTTCCAGCGCCTGCCGATAAAACGCGTTGCTCTCCCGCGCGGTCGAAAACCCGGCATATTGCCGAATGGTCCATGGCCGGTTGGCATACATGGTCGCGCGAACGCCCCGGGTAAACGGCTCCACCCCGGGGATTTCCGCGCCTTCGCCGAAATAGACCGGCTGGACCGGAATGCCGCCATAGTCACGGTCGAGCGAAGCGAGCGGAACGTCGCGCAATTCCTTCTGCGCGAGCGCGGCCCAATGGGCGAAGTTAGTGGGCACGACTACACTCCCTCAAACTCGATCATCACCTGATCCACCGCCAGCACGGCCCCCGGCGTCACATGCACCTTGCTCACCCGCGCCCGTTTCTGCGCCTTGAGCACATTCTCCATCTTCATCGCCTCGACAATGGCCAGCGTCTGCCCGTCCTCGACGACATCGCCCACCGCCACATCGATCCGCACCACCTGCCCCGGCATCGGGCACAGCAAGAATTTACTCATATCCGGCGACACCTTGATCGGCATCAGCGACAATAGCCTCGCCACATGCGGCCGCACCACCATCACCCGCAAATCCGCCCCGCAATACCGCACCCGGAACCCCGACGTCGTCCGGTTCACCTTGACGACGCTCGCCGCCCCGCCCGCCCATTCGATCCGCGCAATCGTTCGCCCCGGCGCCCAATCGAACCGCTCGGCCATCGCCGCCTGATCGAACAGGTTCAGTTCCCAGCTCCCCTCCGGGTCCAGCCGATGGAGCTTCAGCGGCACCTGCTCGCCCTCGATCACCACCACCCATTCGCCATAGACCTCGGTGGACGCTCCCATCGGCGTGCGTGCCACCTGTCCTTTGCGCTCCTCCAGCACCAATTGCATCATCGCCGCCACCGCCGCGACTTCAAACACCCGCCCGCGCGGCAGCACTGCCCCCGAAAACCCCTCGGGAAATTCCTCGGCAATATAGCCCGTCGTCAGCCGCCCCTCGCGGAATCGCTCCTGGTCCATCACCGTCGACAGGAACGGCAGATTGTTCCCCACCCCCTCGACTTCAAAACTGTCCAGCGCCGTCGCCATGGCGTCGATCGCCTCGATCCGGTTCGGCGCCCAGGTACAGAGCTTGGCGATCATCGGATCGTAAAAGGTCGAAATCTCCCCGCCCTCGAACACCCCGGTATCGTTGCGCACCACGAGCCCCGGATCGGCGCTCTCCACCGGCGGCCGATACCGCGTCAGCCGCCCCGTGGAGGGCAAAAAGTTCCGATAGGGGTCTTCGGCATAAAGCCGGCTCTCAATGGCCCAGCCATTCAGCTTCACCTCGTCCTGGCTCAGCGGCAGCGCCTCGCCATTGGCCACCCGCAGCATCAGCTCCACCAGATCGAGCCCGGTGATCAGCTCGGTCACCGGATGCTCCACCTGCAGCCGCGTATTCATTTCGAGAAAATAGAAATTGCGCTGGTTATCGACGATGAATTCCACCGTCCCCGCGCTTTGGTAGCCGACGGCCTTGGCCAGGGCCACCGCCTGCTCGCCCATCGCCCGCCGCGTCTGTGCATCCAGAAACGGGCTCGGCGCCTCCTCGATTACCTTCTGGTTGCGCCGCTGGATCGAGCATTCCCGCTCATTGAGATAGAGCACGTTGCCAAAACTATCCCCGATCAGCTGGATTTCGATATGGCGCGGATCGGTGACGAATTTCTCGATAAAAATCCGGTCATCTCCGAACGAGCTCGCCGCCTCCGACTTGCTCCGCTCAAATCCCTCCCGCGCCTCCGCATCGTTCCAGGCAATCCGCATGCCCTTGCCACCGCCTCCGGCCGAGGCCTTGATCATCACCGGATAGCCAATCTGCTGGGCAATCGACACCGCTTCGGCCGCATCAGCGATCAGCCCCATATGCCCCGGCACGGTCGAAACCCCAGCCTCCGCCGCGATCTT
>DATMSY010000036.1:0-22114 GCA_035565135.1 Devosia sp. | reverse complement strand
CGGCGCGAAGCGCCGGGTGAGGGGTGCGATGCTGCAACGCATCACAATGCCCCAGCATCGCACCCCTCACCCTGACCCTCTCCCCGGAGGGGCGAGGGGACGACGGAGCACAAAACAGTGCATATGCAATATGCCAGCGGCGCAGCGGATGCAGCCACACGTGCCAAAATTACAAAGAGAGATCCAGCATCCGGTCCTCAAACAACCGGTTGCGCGACCCCTCGAGATGCTGCCGCATCCGGTCA
This sequence comes from Devosia sp., assembly GCA_035565135.1. GTDB lineage: Bacteria > Pseudomonadota > Alphaproteobacteria > Rhizobiales > Devosiaceae > Devosia. Next base: position 21,869 of record DATMSY010000036.1, on the reverse strand, counting down.
CGCGCCATCTCACCATCGCCATCGCGAATGGCCTGATAAATCTTGGAATGTTCCTCGAACACCCGCTGCAGCCCCGGCGACGGCCCCATCAAGGCCAAGCCATGCAGCTTCATGCCCACGCTGATATGGGTGCGCAGCGCCTGCATCGCCGACTGGTAATAATGGTTGTTCGATGCCTCGGTAATCGCCAGGTGAAAGGCGAAATCGGCATCCTCGCGGTGCCGCTGCTGCCTTGTGGCGTCGCCCAGCATGTCCACCACCTGCCCGATCTTTTCGATCGCCGCCGCATTGCGCCGCTGCGCCGCGTAAAACGCCGCGTCAGGCTCGATGGTCAGCCGGAATTCGTAGCACCGCTGGATATCGGCAATGGTTTCCACCGGCGGGAAGCCCAGCACACGCTGCTCGGTCTTGATCCGCACAAAGCTGCCCGCGCCCTGGCGCGAATAGATCAGGTCCTCGCGCCGCAGCCGCTCCAGCGCCTCGCGCACAATGGGGCGCGACACGTCGAACTGTTCCGCCAGCTCTTTTTCGCTGGGCAGTTTCTGGTCCGGCGAATAATCGCCATTGGCAATCTTGGCGAACAGCAGGTGATAGACCCGGTCGGCAAACAGGGCCTTTTGCTTTCCGCCTTCCAGCGATTTGTCTTCAACGACCGCCATGGCCACTCTTACACTATTCGCAATGGTGATTCTCGACTTTAGTCTAATTCGGCGGGCACGCCCGTCAGCAATGAAATCGTATCCTGGGGCCCAAAGCCCCCAGATTTGGTGAGGATCAGCACCTTCCGCCCCCCGATTTGCGCCTCGGCAAAAGGCACGCCCGGCAAAGCCTCGCCGCCCAGCATGATCCGCTCGACCCCAAGACGCGCCAGCACAGCATAAGCGGTCTCCCCGCCACTGACCAATATGGCAGCCGGCGGATCGGCCCGCACCAGTTCGGCCAGCCCCTCGGCAAACCGCGCCGCGACCACGCTGGATGCCTCAACCAAATCGCCCTGTTCCGCCGTCACCAGCGTCACCGGCCCCGTCAGCGCCATGGGCGGCACCAGCCCATTGGGCGCCGGCACAAGCTGTGGCCGCAGCGCCGCCATCACGTGCTCAACCTGCGCCCGCGTGATCGGATCGCGCGACCCGATCGCCACCAGAAGCTTCTGCGGCAAGGGCCGCGCCAAAGTCCGCGCCCGCCCCTGCGAAAATTTCGCCGCCAGCGCCTGCGCCAATCCGCGCGCGCCCGCCACAATTGTCACGTCACCGGCCGCAAGAACCTCGTCGGCCACTGCGGCCATCTCGGCAGCATCACCAGTGTCCGGTACGCGGACCGGCAGATCGCCACAGACCGGCGCAATGGCAATCGGGCTGGCCACGCCCATGCCGCTCACCGCCCCATTCCGCACAAATCGCCCGAGATCGGGAATAGCCGGCGCCAGCACAATATCCCGCCGCCCCGACGCCGCCAGCACCGCCCTCAGCTCCGCCGCCACATGCCCCTTGAGCCGCGAGTCGATTTTCTTGAACACCAGGCGCGGCCCCAGCGCCATCAGCCCACGCATGGCCGCGCCAGCCTGCCTTGCCGCTTCGTCAGCCGAAATCTCCCGCGAAGCGGTATTGATGCAGATCACCTCGGCATCAGCCAGCGCCGGATCGCCCCGCTCCAGCCCATCGGGCGATAGCACCACGATTGTCTTGAGCCCGCGTGCGGCAAAGGGCGCCGAGGCATCCAGCGCCCCCGTCAGATCGTCAGCAATCATGCCGACATGCAGCGTCATGGCTGCTCCGCCAGCGGTTCCGGCCCACCTGGCGCCCGATGGCACGCCACCCATTGCGTGGGCAATGCCTCGCGCCATTCCGGCACCTGGCTGGCGCAGCGCGCCACCGCCACCGGACACCGCGTATGAAACCGGCACCCACTGGGCGGATTGGCCGGGCTGGGCACGTCGCCGGCCAGAACCTGCCGTTTGCGGCTGCGCTCGCCCACCGGATCGGGCTCGGGCACCGCCGACAACAAAGCCCGCGTATAGGGATGCAGCGGATTGGCAAACAGCTTGTCCTTGGGCGCCAGCTCCGCCGGACGCCCCAGATACATCACCACCACCCGGTCCGAAATATGCCGCACCACGGCCAGGTCATGCGCGATGAACAGATAGGTCAGCCCATAGCGCTCCTGCAGGTCCTGGAACAGGTTGATGATCTGCGCCTGCACCGACACGTCCAGCGCCGAAATCGCCTCGTCGCAGACCAGAAATTCCGGCTTGCAGGCCAAAGCCCGCGCAATCACCACGCGCTGCCTTTGCCCGCCCGACAATTGATGCGGATAGCTGCCGGCAAAGCGCTCGGGCAGGCCCACATCGGCCAGCAGCTGCGCGATCTGTCCTTTGACCTCAGCCTTGGTCGCGATCTTGTGGAACAGCAGCGGCTCGGCCAGCGCCTCGCCCACCGTCATGCGGGGGTTCAGCGTCGAATAGGGGTCCTGGAACACCACCTGCAATTTGCGCCGGAACGGCCGCAATTGCTCGTCATTGAGCCCGGCAATATCGGTGCCTTCATAGATCACCTTGCCCGCCGTGGGGGCATGCAGATGCAGCAGCGTGAACCCGGCGGTGGATTTCCCACAGCCCGATTCCCCCACCACGCTCAGCGTCTCTCCCCGCATCACATCGAGGCTGAAATCATCGAGCGCATGAACAACCTGCGCCGTCTGCCCAAAGGCCCCGACCCGGGTATGATAATGCTTGGTCAGCCCCTCGACATGCAGCAGCACGTCACTGTGCGCCGGCCGCGCCGCCTGGCGCGGGGCCTCGAGATCAAGCGTGGTCATGCTGCAATCTCCTTTTGGCCTGATACCGTCACCCAACAGGCCGCGCGATGCGCATTCACCCCATCAGACACGGCTTCAAGCGGCGGCATCTCGCTTTCGCAGCGGCTGATCTTGAGCCCGCAACGCGGCGCAAAGGGACAACCCGCCGGCCGCCGCCGCGGGTCAGGCGGTGTCCCCGCTATCGAGGGCAGCCGCCGGCTTTCCTCGCCATCGAGCCGCGGCAGCGAGGCCAAAAGCCCGCGCGTATAAGGATGGGTTGGATTGGCATAAAGCGCATCGACGGGCGCTTCTTCGACGATCTTGCCCGAATAAAGCACCATCACCCGATCGACCAGGCCGGACACCAGCGCCAGGTCATGGGTGATCCAGATGATCGACATGCCCAGCCGCGCCCGCAAATCCTTCACCAGATCGACGATCTGCGCCTGAATGGTCACATCCAGCGCCGTGGTCGGTTCATCCGCAATCACCAGCGGCGGCTCGCACGCCAGCCCGATAGCGATCATCACGCGCTGCCGCATGCCGCCCGATAGTTCATGGGGGTAATTGACCAGCCGCGTTTCCCCGCCCGGAATGCCCACCAGCCGCAGCAATTCGCCCGCCCGCTTCCAGGCATCGGCTTTGCTCAGCCGCAAATGCTCCATCAGTGGCTCGGCAATCTGGTCGCCCACCCGCATCACCGGATTGAGCGAGGTCATGGGGTCCTGAAACACCACGCTGATCCGCCCGCCCCGCACCTTGCGCATTTTCGAGCCGGAGAGCTTGAACAGGTCATTGCCCTCAAACGTCGCGCTGCCCTCTGCCACCTTGCCGCCCGGCGGCAAGAGACCCAGCAGGCTCATCGCGGTGATGGATTTCCCACACCCCGATTCCCCCACCACGCCCAGAGCTTCGCCTTTGTTCACATGGAAGGACACGCCATCGACAATGGTCGCCACCCCGCCGCGCGCCGGCACCGTGACCTTGAGATCCCTAACATCGAGCAGGGTTTGGCTCGTAACAGCCGGCTTTACATCCGCATGCATATTCAAGCTGCCTCTCCCCTGCCGCCGGCTTTGCGCCAAACCTGTGCGGACCATACGGCAATTTGTCTACATGTCAATCAAACTCAAGGCTTATGCGGCTCGTCCAATACCAAAAATTCGACTATATTATAATGATATCAATGTCTTATGCTAGACGTGGATTTGATCCACCACCCCAAAACCAACGACAAACTTGTAATTAGCAATTGACATCCCGGCGGCCCCGGTCCAAGCATCCGGCGCAGCAAGGAGGGCAGCATGGCGCCACGCAACCCGTCGGACAAACCCGTCGCGATCACCATGGGCGATCCCGCCGGTGTCGGCCCCGAGGTCATCATGGCCGCGCTCTCTTCCCTCTCGCCCGACGAACGAGAAGGCATTGTCGTGGTCGGCTCCCGCGCCGTGCTCGAACGCGCCGGCAAGGTCGTCGGCAGCAATCTGACCCTGGGCCTGCGCGGCCAGTCCGGCAATCACGGGGTCATCGTCGAAGAGGTCGAAATCCCCGGCCTCAAGGCCGAATTCGGCCAGCTCGATCCCAGCTGCGGCGAAGCCGCCTTCCGCTATATCGAGCGCGCCGTACGCCTCACCGAAGCCGGCGACATGGCGGGCCTCGTCACCGCCCCCATCAACAAGGAAGCGCTCAACAAGGCCGGCCACAAATATGATGGCCATACCGGCATGCTGGCCGCACTGACCGGCTCGCGCGCTTCCTTCATGCTCTTGGCTTCCCCCCGCCTCAAGGCCATCCACGTTTCGACCCACGTCTCGTTGCGCGACGCCATCACCCGCGCCACCACCGAGCGGGTGCTCGCCACCATCGAAGCGGGCAACGATCACCTCAAGCGCATCGGCTACGCCAAGCCCCGCATTGCCGTGGCCGGCATCAATCCCCATTGCGGCGAAAACGGCCTTTTCGGCAGCGAAGACGTCGACTTCATCGCCCCCGCGGTCGAACTGGCCCGCGCCAAGGGGATCGACGTCTACGGCCCCATTTCGGCCGACACCGTCTATCACCGCGCCTATAACGGCGCCTTCGATCTGGTCGTCGCCCAATATCACGATCAGGGCCATATCCCGATGAAGCTCGTTGCCTTCGACACCACGGTCAATGTCTCGCTCGGCCTGCCCATCGATCGCACCTCGGTCGATCACGGCACCGCCTTCGATATCGCCGGCACCGGCAAGGCCAATCACGAGAACATGCTCGAGGCCATCGCCTACGCCCGCAAGCTCGCCGCCTCGCGGCCCTGAACCGGAGAACCAAAATGGCTGGCGCAATCAAGGGCGTCTATTGTGCCTCGGCAACGCCCGTGGACGAAAACCTCAATCCCGATCTCGGCAAACTCGCCGACCACGCCAAGCGGTTGATTGCCGATGGCTGCCATGGCGTCGCCATGCTCGGCTCGACCGGCGAGGCCAATTCCTTCTCGCTGAGCGAACGCAAGGCCATGCTCGAAGCCGTGGTCAACGCGGGCGTTCCGGGCGAAAAACTCCTGCCCGGCACCGGCGTCCCCGCCTTCCCCGAAACCGTGGAACTGACTAAACACGCCCTTTCTGTCGGCGTGCGCACCGTCGTCATGCTGCCGCCCTTCTACTACAAGGGCGTCACCGATCAGGGCCTGATCGATAGCTACTCGCGCATCATCGACACCATTGGCGACAATCGCCTCCAGGTCATCCTCTACCACATCCCGCCCATCGCCCAGGTCGCCATCCCCGCCAGCGTGATTGCCGCCCTGCTCGAAAAATTCCCCGGCACCTTCGTCGGCGTCAAGGATTCCAGCGGCGATCTCGATCACATGAAAATGCTGGTCAAAACCTTCCCCAATCTCTCGATCCTGGCCGGCGCCGATCCCTTCATGCTGCCGCTGCTGAGGGAAGGTGGCGCCGGTTGCATCACCGCCACCTCCAATCTCGTCGGCGCGCAACTGCGCACGGTCTTCGACAATTTCGACAAGCCCGAACAGGCCCAGGCTGTCGAAGCCGCACAGGGACGGATCGTCTCGCTGCGCAACCTCTCCAATTCCTATGTGCAGATCCCCACCATCAAGACCATGGTGGCCCATCGCACGGGGGACGAAGGCTGGTGCCGCGTCCGCCCGCCCTTCGTCGCCCTCGACGCCGCCCAGCGCCAGGCGGTCTTCACCCAGCTCGACGCGGCCTGATCCCGCCCTCGCCGCACAGCGGCGGCGAGGCACTAGGCCAGCGCGAATGACACCTTGCCCAGGCCCGGCGCCTCGGCCGTGATCAGTTTGGCCGACACATCCAGCGGCCCGATCCGCGCCCCGGTAATCACCACAGTGCCTGCTGTCAGCGGCAATCCGCGCGCCGCCGCATGGTCCGCCAGCCAGGCCAGCGAGGCCAGCACATTTTGCGTGCTGGCATTGCCTGCCGTGGTCTTGACCTCGACCCCATCATAGACCAGCGCCATGGCCTGCTGCCCGAATTCGGGCAGCGCCGCCGCCGAAACCGCCGGCCCCAAAACCACCGCGCCGCTGCTCTGGAGATCGGCAATCCCCGCCAATTGCGGCACCGCCTTGCGATCCCTGTAGCGGCTCGCCAGCACTTCGATGGCAATGTGAATGCTGCCCAAAGCCGCCCGAATATCCTCGGGCGTATAGCCGCCCGCCTTGCCCGGCAGGTCCTGGCCGATAGTCACCGCCACCTCGACCTCGATGCCGATCCCCGGCAGATCGGCAGCCTTCAGCGTCGCCCCATCCTGATAAACCGTCGACTTCAGGATCGGCGAGGCAAATAGCGCCCCCTCGGCTGGCGTAGGCGTCACCTTCCAGGCCCCAACCGGCCCCAACGCCGCAACAATCTCGTTCTGAATGGCATAAGCCGCCTCGGCACTGGCCGGCACCAAAGCCGGATCGAGCAGATCAACCGGTGTCCCGCTACGGCGGGCAGCAAGCAGCAAGTCAGTAAGGCTAGCAGACATCAAAAAAATCCAGTCGAGCTAAAGTTGCAAATCATCGCTCCCCAGCTTTCACGGCTGAAGCGCCCGATGCAAGAGGCATCGGTTCAGCCCGATATTACTGGCCGCGGTCCGCCTGCTTGATCAGCATCAGGGCCGCCGACTTCGCCAGGGCGAGGTCTCTTGGATCTTCCAGATCGGCCGCAAATCTCAGGCACAGCGCCCGATAGGCCGGAAAGAGCGCGGACCCGGCATAGCGCTATATGCGCAAAACCGTCGCCTCGATCTCCTCCAGCGTCGCCCTCACAAAAACATCACCGCCAGGATCGCCAACACGGCCGGCACGGTCTGCACCAGCAATATCTTGGGCCCCACGCTCATCGCGCCATAAAGCCCCGCCACTGCCACGCAGGCGAGGAAAAACAGCTGGATCTGCCAGCCAAAGCCCGGCTCGGGCTGCAGCAGCCCCCAGATCAGCCCCGCGGCCAGGAAGCCGTTATAAAGCCCCTGATTGGCCGCGAGCACCTTGGTCTGCCCCGCAAACTCGGGCGTGGTCCCGAACGCCTTGCGGCCCTGCGCGCTGGTCCACAAAAACATTTCGAGCACGAGAATGTAGATATGGATCAGCGCCACCAGCGCGACGAGTATGGGGCCGATATAGCTCATTTGGTCTTGGACTTGCCTGCGGGCGCGGCTGTCTCGGGCATGCCCTTGCCGCCGCCATCCCAATAATCCTGCAGCGCCCGCCATTCGATATAGGCGGCTTCCTGGTCCGGCAGCGGATCGCGCGAGCCGCCCTGGTCGACAAGATATTCGAGCACCGGCTCCACCTGCGGACCTTCAATCTGGCAGGTGCCATCCTCATCCAGCGCGGCAAAGGCCGGGCCGTAATAATCGTCGTCGAACTTGGCGCTATCGAGCCCCAGAATCCCCTTGCCCACGATATCGGCGGAATCGGTCAGCAGCGACCATTCCGCGTCGGTCACCTCAAAGCCCTCGCAATTGGACGACACCACATTGGCCAGCACCAACTGATGCAGGAACTCTTCCGCCTCCTGGCCGCTGAGACCCGACAGATCGGGCAGCTGCACATAGATCTTGCCATCGGCCAGCGCCGGCGTGGCGGCCAGCAGCATGCCGGCCAGGCTGGTGCCGATCAGAAACCGCTTCATCAATAGTCGCTCCTCAACTCAATCCCTCAGGCCGCCACTCCCGGCGCGCCAGGGCACTGTTCTGCCATGGCGATTGCGACCCAAACAAGGCGGCTTCGTCAACTTGCCTTACGCCGGTTGTCCCCCAATCGATTGCACCGCCCTGGCGCCCGCCTGGACAGCCTTCTCCAGCGCCCCCGCTCTGTCCGCGCCCGCCAGCAGCGCCGCGACGAACCCGGCCGCAAAAGCATCCCCCGCCCCGGTGGAATCCACCATTTCGACAATAGGCGCCGGCAGGGTCAGCTCGACCCCGTCCCGCCCGCCCAGCACCGCGCCATGCCGTCCCCGCTTGATGACGACCTGCCCGTAATGGCCGCCCAGGGCCGCGATGCACTCGGCCATGCCGGCGAGGCCGCACAGCGCCCTGGCCTCATCCTCATTGGCAAAGAGCCAATCGGCGCCCCCGGTCCAGTCGATGAACTGGCCCGCCCCCACCTCGGCCAGAAACCCCTCCGAAGCCGGATCGATCGCCACCGCAATCCCCCGGCTTTTCGCCTTGACCACCAGCGCCTGCACCGCCTGCCGCGGCCCATCGGCAAAAAAGCTATAGCCCGACACCATGACCATCCCCACCCCATCAAGCAGGCTATCGGGCAGGTCAGCGGAGGACAGATTGAGATTGGCCCCCCGATCGGTCAAAAAACTGCGCTCCCCATCGGGATCGACCATGGTCACCAGAACGCCCGAGGGCAAAGCCGCATCCGCCGCCAGCACGGGCGTAACGCCGCGCTCCCGGAAATAGGCTTCATGCCGCACCAGGTCCTCCGCCCCCACCTTTGCGGCAAACAGCACATCGGCGCCCATGGCGCCCAGCCACACCGCCTGGTTGGCCCCCGACCCGCCCGGCTTTTGGCGCACCTGCGCCCGCCGGTCCGATCCCCTGACGATCGGGCCCTCGGGCATCACGATGATGTCGGTCATCACATCCCCGACGACGAGGACTTTTGCACTCATGCGCGGCGCACGGCCGGCTGCGGTTGCTCGCGCCCGGCCAAAGCCACCGCGATCTGCGCCGCCACCTTGGCATTGTTTTCCACCAGCGCGATGTTGGCCACCAGCGACTTGCCGTCGGTCAATTCAAAAATGCGCTTGAGCAGGAATGGCGTCAGCTCCTTCCGGCTCACGCCCTCGGCCTCGGCACCGCGAATAGCCTCGGCAATCCGCGCCTCGATCGAGGCGGCATCCAGTTCATCGGCCTCGGGGATCGGATTGGCGATCAAGACGCCCCCCATGCCCAGATCGGCCTGCATGCCCACCACCCGGGCGATATCGCCGACATTGTCGAAGCGGTGATCGACCTTCTGCCCGCTCTTGCGCGCCCAGAAGGCCGGGAAATCGTCGGTGCCATAGCCGATCACCGGCACGCCATTGGTTTCGAGTACTTCGAGCGTCTTGGCGATATCGAGGATCGACTTGGCCCCCGCACACACCACCGCCACCGGCGTGCGGCTCAGCTCCTCAAGGTCCGCCGAAATATCGAACGTATCCTCGGCGCCGCGATGCACCCCGCCAATGCCGCCCGTGGCAAACACATGAATGCCCGCCAGAGCCGCGATCTGCATGGTCGTCGCCACGGTCGTCCCGGCAATCGCCCCCTTGACCAGCAAGGATGACACATCGCGCCGGCTGGCCTTGGCCGCCTTGCCGCCTTCGAGCGCCAGCCGCTCCAGGTCCTCGCCTGAAACGCCCACGCAGAACCGTCCATCCATGATGGCGATGGTCGCCGGCACCGCGCCATGCGCGCGGATCACCGCCTCGACATTCTTGGCCATCTCCAGGTTCTGCGGATAGGGCATGCCATGGGTGATGATGGTCGATTCCAGCGCCACCACGGCCTTGCCGGCCTTGAGGGCGGCTTTGACTTCGGAGCCGATGGAAAGATAAGCCTTGGCGCTCATGGGCGGCCTCCACAATGGGTCTGTTCGCGCCGCCAGCGGGCGCCTGTTGGCCTGGGTTGTGCGCTGGCAGACACCAAGGCGTCAACCCCCGGCAAAACAACGCGGAAAGAGCGGAAAGAGCGGCCAAAACCGCTTGTCGCCCTCGGTTTTTGGCTCTAGGTTGCCCCTCAGAAATCCAGCGGGAAAGGGCACTTCGCTGCAGACTCTCATTGTTGATTGCGCGCCTCGCGCCAATCGATACGCGCCCGGCTCCGGGCATAGCAGAGCGAAGTCCACCAGCGCTTCCGGGCGCTCTTTCCGCGTACGGCCCATTTCCTTTCCCGTTCGCGTCCCGGGGTCTCCCAGATGAGCCGGACCAGTTGATCCCAGCGCGGCCATTGCTGGTCGCGCGCCCCGACCACAGGCCGCTTGCCGCGCCGCCAGCCCGGCAAGATCGAAACAGACCAAAAACCAAAAATACAGGAGCTCAAACGCAGATGAACAAGTCGCTCGCCCTTGCCTTGGGAGCACTCATGATCGCTTCCCCGGCCTTGGCCCAGGAAGAAGCCGTTCTCAACGTCTACAACTGGTCCGACTATATCGCCGAAGACACCATCGCCAATTTCGAGGCCGAAACCGGCATCAGGGTGAACTACGACGTCTACGACAATAACGAGATCGTCGACGCCAAGCTGCTGGCCGGCAATTCGGGCTATGACATTGTCGTCCCCTCGGGCAACTTTCTCGAGCGCCAGATCAAGGCCGGCCTGATCCTGCCGCTCGACAAGTCCAAGCTGACCAATCTGGGCAATCTCGACCCCTCTGTGATGGCGACCGCCGCCAGCCAGGACCCCGACAATGCCCATGCCGTGCCCTATATGATCAATACGATCGGGCTAGGCTACAACACTGCCAAGGTCACCGCCGCATTGGGCGCCGATGCCGACCTTGAAAGCTGGGACCTGCTGTTCAAGCCGGAAGTCGCCGAAAAGCTCGCCTCCTGCGGCATTGCCGTGCTCGACAGTCCCTCCGAAGTCATGGGCATTGCCCTGCACTATCTCGGGCTCGATCCCAATTCGGAGAGCGAGGAAGACCTGGCCAAGGCCGAGGCGCTGCTCAATTCCGTCAAGCCCTATATCCGCTACTTCCACTCTTCCCAATATATCGATGACCTGGGCAATGGCGAAATCTGCCTGGCTCTGGGCTATTCCGGCGATATCTTCATCGCCGCCGATGCCGCCGCCCAGGCCGGCCAGGGCAATGAAGTCACCTATCTGATCCCCAAGGAAGGCGCCGCGACGCTCTTTGACTTCCTGGCGATCCCGGTCGATGCCCCCCATCCGGACAACGCCCACAAGTTCATCAACTATATCCTCGAGCCCCAGGTCGTGGCCGCGATCACCAATTACGTGTTCTACGCCAATCCCAACCTGCCCGCGCTCGAATTCGTGGACGAGGAAGTCAAGTCCAACCCGGGCATCTACCCGCCCGCCGAAACCATCGCCAAGGCCTTCGTGATGAAGGCGCATAGCCCGGACTTCGAAGAGGTCTTGACCCGCACCTGGACCCGCATCAAAACCGGCCAGTAATAGTCAGGGGCGGCACCAGCCGCCCCTTCCACCTTTGGCCCACCAGCAGCCCTCATGGTGAGCCTGTCGAACCACGAGGGCATGGCACCATCCAGTCACGACCTCGTCCTTCGACGGGCTCAGGATGAGGTCTACTGATAGGATTGCTAGGGACCGACATGGCTAAAAAGCCCCAACTCGCTATCGACACGAGACCCTGGCGCGATCCGGCGGCGAAACCCTTCGTCCGCATCAAGAACGTCACCAAGAAATTCGGTGACGTCGCGGCCGTCCACGATGTCTCGCTCGATATCTACAAGTCCGAGCTGTTTTGCCTGCTCGGCGGTTCGGGTTCGGGCAAGTCGACCCTGTTGCGCATGCTGGCCGGCTTCGAGCAGCCCACCAGCGGCACGATCGAGATCGACGGGCAGGACATGACCAATGCTCCGCCCTATAACCGGCCGGTCAACATGATGTTCCAGTCCTATGCGCTCTTCCCGCATATGAATGTCGAACAGAACATCGCCTATGGCCTCAAGCGCGACCACCTGCCCAAACCCGAGATAGCGGACCGCGTGGCGGAGCTTTTGAGCCTCGTCAAACTGCAGGACTACGGCAAGCGCAAGCCGCATCAGCTCTCCGGCGGCCAGCGCCAGCGCGTCGCCCTCGCCCGCGCTTTGGCCAAGCGGCCAAAACTGCTCCTGCTCGATGAACCCCTTGGCGCGCTCGACAAGAAGCTGCGCGAGGAAACCCAGTTCGAACTGGTCAAGATCCAGGAATCGCTCGGCGTCACCTTCATCGTCGTCACCCACGACCAGGAAGAGGCCATGACGCTGGCCACCCGCATCGGGGTGATGAACCAGGGCGAAATCGCCATGATCGGCGAGCCCACCGATATCTATGAATTCCCCAATTCCCGCTTCGTCGCCGGCTTTATCGGCTCGGTCAACATGGCCGAGGGCATCGTCATCGAGGACGAGCCCGATCATGTCCGCATCCGCTCGGCGGAACTGGGTTGCGATATCTATGTCGGCCACGGCGTCGATTGCGCCCCCGACCAGATCCTGTGGTGGGCCATCCGCCCTGAAAAGATGCATCTCAGCCGCGACAAGCCCGACACGCCCTTCGAGGCCAATGTCACGCGCGGCATAGTCGAGGATATCGGCTATCTCGGCGATATGAGCGTCTACCAGATCGTGCTCGACAGCGGCAAACGCATCCGCGTCAGCCAGACCAATACCGTGCGCGGCAATCCCGACGCCATCACCTGGGACGAACAGGTCTACGTCACCTGGGGCGACAGCTCCGGTTCCGTGCTGACTGTTTGAGCGATTCGAGGCAAGCCATGACCACCAGCCACGAACCCACCATTCCCCCGCCGCGACGCCTGCGCCCCTGGAATGCGGTCGAACGCGGCCTTGCCAAGGTCGGCATTTCCGGCCGCTTCCTGGTGCTGGTCGCCCCGGTCATCTGGATGCTGGTCTTCTTCCTCGTGCCGCTCTTTGTGGTCTTCGGCATTTCGCTGGCCACCAAGCAATTCGGCCGCCCGCCCTATTCGCCCCTCCTCACCACCGAGGAAGGCACCGTGCAGCTCACCCTGCACCTCTCCAACTATATCCGCCTCTTCAACGACAATCTCTATGTCGCGGCCTATCTCTCTTCGATCCGCATCGCCTTCATCGCCACGGTGATTACCCTGCTCGTCGGCTATCCCATGGCCTATGCCATCGCCCGCGCCCCCGACCAATGGCGCAATATCCTGCTCATGCTGGTGGTGCTGCCCTTTTTCACCTCGCTGCTGCTGCGCGTCTATGCGCTGATCGGCTTCATGCGTGGCAATGGCGTGATCAACCAGTTCCTGGGCCTCTTCGGCATCGAGCCGCTGGTGATGATGCAGACCGATTTCGCCGTCTATGTCGGCATCGTCTATACCTATTTGCCCTTCATGATCCTGCCGCTCTATACGACGCTGGTGAAGCTCGACAATTCCCTGCTCGAGGCCTCGGCCGATCTGGGCGCGCGCCCGCTGCGCACCTTCCTCTCGGTCACCCTGCCGCTGTCGCTGCCAGGGATCATTGCCGGCTCCATGCTGGTCTTCATCCCCGCCATCGGCGAATTCGTCATCCCCTCGCTGCTGGGCGGCCCGGATACCCTGATGATCGGCCGTGTCCTCTGGGACGAATTCTTCACCGCCGCCAATTGGCCCCGCGCTGCGGCGGTGGCCATTGCCATGCTGGTGGTGGTCGTGGTCCCCATCATGCTGCTGCAACGCGCCCAGAGCGCCGTGGTGGAGAAATAACATGCGTCGTGGCTGGTTCCTTCCCATCGCCGCAGCGCTCGGCTTTTCCTTCCTCTATGCGCCCATCATCTCGCTGGTCATCTTCTCCTTCAACGAGAGCCGGCTGGTGACCGTCTGGTCGGGCTTTTCGACCAAGTGGTATGGCGAGCTGTTCAACGATCCCCAGATGCTGGGCGCCGCCTGGCTCAGCCTGCAGATCGCGGCACTCAGCGCCACCATCGCGCTGGTCCTGGGCACCCTCGCCGCCGTGGCCCTGGTGCGCTTCCGGCGCTTCAAGGGCCGTACCCTCTTTTCCGGCATGGTTTCGGCGCCCCTCGTCATGCCCGACGTGATCACCGGCCTCTCCCTGCTCTTGCTCTTCGTCGCCATGGAAAGCCTGCTCGGCTGGCCGCGCGGCCGTGGCACGCTCACCATCGTCATCGCCCATTCCACCTTCTGCATGGCCTATGTCTGCGTCGTGGTGCAGTCGCGCCTCTCCGATTTCGATCGGAGCCTCGAGGAAGCTGCCATGGATCTGGGCGCTTCCCCGCTGCGCACCTTTTTCGATGTGACCCTGCCCATCATCGCCCCGGCTCTGGTCTCGGGCTGGCTATTGGGCTTCACCCTCTCGCTCGACGATCTGGTCATTGCCAGCTTCGTCTCCGGCCCGGGCTCGTCCACCCTGCCCATGGTAATCTTTTCCAAGGTGCGGCTGGGCGTCTCGCCCGATGTCAATGCGCTGGCTACCATCATCATCGGCATCGTCGCTTTGGGCGTGCTGGCGGCCACCATCATTCAATTGCGCTCGCGCCCCAAAAAGGCGCGCGCCTGACGCTCACGAAAATAGTGATCCGTCCCGGGTTGCACGTCGGGAAAAATCTGTCATGCTGGTGTCATGTTCAACCAACGTGAAGGAGGTGATCCAGTGTCGATTGAGATTAAGGTTCTCGAAGCAGGTCTTGGATTTTCAGTGCTGGCCATGGAGGCAGCCCTCCGCTAGCACGCTCCTTCAAGGCACTTGAGGCCGATAAACTCAGGAAGGGCCGCTCCGTCGTGGGCGGCCCTTTTTATTGCCGACTTGACGGAGCGGCCCAAGCCATTGATACCGCTGCCAAGATAATTTCGAGGCTCCTATGACCACGGCCAATTTCGTCCTGACCCTGTCCTGCGCCGACCGTCCCGGCATCGTTGCCGCCGTGACCACCGAGCTGGCCGCGCTCAATGCCAATATCGCCGAATCCAACCAGTTCTGGGATCGCGAAACTGACCGCTTCTTCATGCGCCTGGCCTTTACCGCCCCCGAAGGCATCGACCGCGAAGCCATTGAACGCGCCCTGCAATCGCCCATCGAGCGCTTTTCGATGAAGACGAATCTGGCCGATCAGGCGCGCAAGAAGCGCATCGTCATCATGGTCTCTAAGTTCGACCATACCCTGCGCCACCTGCTCTACCAGATCCAGGTCGGCTGGCTCGATGCGGAAGTGGCCGCCATCATTTCCAATCACGACGCCACAAAAAAGCTGGCCGAGGCGGAAAATATCCCCTTCCACCTGCTGCCCGTCACCGCCGCCACCAAGGCGGCGCAGGAGGAGCAGGTGCTCGCCATCGTCAAGCAGTCGGGTGCCGATCTCGTCGTGCTGGCCCGCTATATGCAGGTGCTGTCGGATAATCTCTCCACCCGCCTCTTCGGCCAGGTGATCAATATCCACCATTCCTTCCTGCCCAGCTTCAAGGGCGCCAAGCCCTATCACCAGGCCCATGAGCGCGGCGTCAAGATCATCGGCGCCACCGCCCATTACGTCACGCCCGACCTCGACGAAGGCCCGATCATCGAGCAGGAAACCGCCCGCGTCACTCACGCCATGAGCCCCGACGACCTGGTCGCCGCCGGCCGCGACATCGAATCCCGCGTCCTCGCCCGCGCCGTCAAACTGCACCTGGAAAACCGCGTCATGCTGAACGGCAAAAAGACCGTAGTGTTCGGGTAAAGCGCTTCTTTCTTCCCCTCGCCCCTTGTGGGAGAGGGACAGATTTTCTGCGTTCAGCAGAAAATCAGGGTGAGGGGTTCTCTCCCCACGCGCCGAGTCATTGGGTACATCACTGCCCCCCTCATCCCAACCGAATTCGCATCGGCGAATTCGGTGACCCTGCAGGCACCTTCTCCCACAAGGGGAGAAGGAAGGTATCATACCGGCAAATCTTCCAGCCGCAGCGAATCCGCCAGCGTCGTCTGATCCAGCACCGCCCGCGTCGCCAGCGTCACCCGCTCGAACACATGCCGGATTTCACACGACGCCTCGTCCCGGCAATCCTCGCATTTGCGATAGGCAATCTTGGACAGGCATGGCAGCGGGGCGATCGGCCCATCGATCAGCCGCAATACCTCACCGAACTTGATCTCCTCGGGCGCCCGCAGCAGCTCATAGCCCCCGGTCCGCCCACGCCGGCTGGCCACATAACCCGCCCGCTTAAGTTCCAAAAGAATCTGCTCGAGAAACTTCTTGGGGATGGCCTGGGCCTTGGAGATTTCGCCGATCATCATGGTCTCGCCCCGCCCCGCCCGGGCCAGCGATACCAAAGCCCGCAGGGCATATTTGGCTTTCTGCGAAATCATCGTCCCAACCGCTCCCGGCCGGCAATGACCGCATTCCGCCAATTCCGATCCATGCGCCCGATCATGCCCACCTAGCCCTTGGGTTCCGGCGTCACCGGCGGCACAGTGCCAGGCTTTTCCGCCTCGTCCGGTTCCCCGGCGTCAGTGTCGTCAGCCTCGCCCTCGTCCGCCTCCGGCTCGGCAACCTCGGCATCCAGCTTCTCAAGGTCCGCCAGATCATCAGGCTCGGCAACACTGTCTTCCAGCTCGGGCTCCGTCGCGACCTGCTCTTCAACAGCCTCGGTCTCCGGCTCCTCCGCCTCGGCAGTCACAGGCTCATCCACCACCACATCGGCAGGGGCCACGCCATCAATCTCCGGCTCAGCCGGCTCCACCGCCTCCGGCTGATCGCTGACCGGCGGCACCACAATCTCGTCGATGTGGGCCGGCGCCTCGCCCACTGCCGGCGTGGTGGCAACGCTTTCGAGGCTTGCAGCCGGAATCTCGGCCGCTTCGCTCTCCTGCGGCTGCTCGGGCGGCGGCAGGATGATGACATCGGCCACCGGCACCGCATCCTCCACTACGGCCGCCTCCGGCGCCTCCGGCTCCGCCACCAGAGGCGCATCCACCACCGCAACCGGCGCCGGTTCGGTCACGACAAGCGCCGCAGCCGGTGTCGCCACCGCCTTGGCCAGCAGATTCTCGACCGGCGGCAATTTGGGCTCGGGCGCTTCCGGCTCGACATTGCCCACCGGAACATCCTCGGACCGTTCGCCACGCAGCCAGGCCAGCATGCCGATGCCGATTTCGCGCTCGCCGCGAATGACGATATCGGCCCCCAGCCCTCGCAGATGCTGGTCTTCCTCTTCGGAATAGGCCCGCGTGATGATGCGAATGCCCGGATTGAGCTTGCGCCCGGATTCGCAGACCGTACCGGCCTCGAACCCATTGGAAATGGCAATCAGCAGCGTCTTGGCGGCCTCCAGATTGGCCAGCTTCAGCACCGCCGAACTGGCCGCATTGCCGAACACAACTTCCAGTCCCGCCGCCCGCGCCGCGGCCACGTCATGATCGGAATCCTCGATCACGACGACTGGCGAACCAGCGGCCTTGAGCCCATCGGCCACCACGCGCCCAACCTGCCCATAGCCCACCAGCACGGTATGATCGATCTGGTTGGAAGCATCGGGCACATCGTCATCGGCGCCCGGCGCGCCACGATCCACCGCCGCCTCGCCCGGCGCATCGCTGGTAATCGGCCCTTCGGCGGCATCGACCCGTTCCACCGGCTCGATGCGCACGCCATCGCGCTCGAATTGCTCGGCCTTGCGCTGCGCCACCCGCGCTTCGAGCCGCGGCCGCACCAGGTCCACCCCCCAGAAGACCAAGGGGTTAAGCACGATGGAAATCAGCGCGCCGGCCAGGATCAGATCCTGCCCCTCGGGCGGCAGGATGGCGAGCGACACGCCCATGCTGGCCAGGATGAACGAAAATTCGCCGATCTGCGCCAGCGAGGCCGAAATGGTCAGCGCCGTCGCCATGGGCCGGCCGAACAGCAGCACGATGCCGAACGCCGCCAGCGACTTGCCGATGATGATGATGAACACCGTCGCCAGCACCGGCAGCGGATTGGTGATGATGATCGAGGGGTCGAACAGCATGCCGACCGACACGAAGAACAGCACGGCAAAAGCGTCGCGCAGCGGCAGCGTTTCCTGCGCCGCCCGATGGCTGAGCTCGCTTTCGCTAAGGATCATGCCGGCAAAGAACGCCCCCAGCGCCAGCGACACCCCGAACAACACAGCCGACCCCAAAGCCACGCCCAGGGCAATGGCCAGCACCGCCAGCCGGAACAATTCGCGGCTCCCGGTATGGGCCGTGGCATGCAGCGCCCAGGGAATGAGCCGCCGTCCCACGATCAGCATGAAGCCGACAAAGGCGGCGACCTTGATGACCGTCAGCCCCAGCACGCCCCAGATACCGACCGAGCCGCCCACAATGCGCTCGACAAACGACACAAACGGATCATGCACCCCGCTATCGGCGCCATTAAGGCTCGCAATAGCCGGGATCAGCACCAGCGCCAGCACCATGGCAAGGTCTTCGACGATCAGCCAGCCAACCGCGATCCGTCCCCGCTCGGTCTCGATCAACCGCCTGTCCTGCAGCGCCTTGAGCAGCACCACCGTGGACGCCACCGACAGCGCCAGGCCAAACAGCAACCCCGCCCCCAGGCTCCAGCCCAATAGCGTCGCCAGCCCCAGCCCCAACAGCGTCGCCAGCGCGATCTGCGCCAGCGCCCCGGGAATGGCCAGCGCCCGCACGCTCATCAGATCCTTGAGCGAAAAATGCAGCCCCACCCCGAACATCAGGAGGATCACCCCCAGCTCGGCCAGCTCCGCCCCCAGCGCCTGATCGGCGACGAAGCCGGGCGTGTTCGGCCCCACCAGCACGCCGGCAAACAGATACCCCACCAGCGGCGGCAGCCGGAAGCGGTTGGCAATCATGCCGAAGATGAATGCAAGTACGAGACCCGCAACGATCGTGGTGATCAGGGGGGTATCGTGATGCATTCAGCGCCTCCGCAAGTATTGTGACCTGTCAGGAAATCCCTAGTTGGAAGATGGGGTATCATTGCGGCATTCGCAAGCACGCGGTGCGGCAAAATTCGTCAGCAATTGGGCGAACTTGGCCGCAAGACTTCACCCCGGCGCCGCTCACGACACCACGGTGATCTTTTCGGCCGCCCGCGTAATCCCGGTATAAAGCCAGCGCGCCCGCTCCTCGCGGAACACAAAGCTCTCATCGAACAGATAGACATTGTCCCATTGGCTGCCCTGCGCCTTGTGCACGGTGAGGCAATAGCCGAAGGTAAATTCGTCATATTGCCGCCGCTCGGGCCAGCTCATGGCGTCTTCCTCACCCGAGAAAAACGCCTTATGCGTCAACACCTTGGCCTCGCCCTTGCCCTCATCGGCCCCCAGCAATAGCGAATATTTGCCATTGGCCTTGCGGCTCACATCGGTGACGATCCAGATCTGCCCATTGAGCAGCCGCTTGCGCGCATTGTTGCGCAGGCACACCATGCGATCGCCCACCACCGGCTCGTGGAACGGCAAGCCGCGCAACTCACGCAATCGGTCATTATATTGCAGCCGCGTCTTGTTGCGCCCCACCAGCACCTGGTCGGCCTCCAGCACCGCATCGCGATCCACCTCATCGCGCCCGACCACCAGAGATTCCCCATAGCGCCCGCGCTCGATATAGCCGCCCTCGCGCACCTGCATGGACAGCGCAATGATCGGATTATCCGCCGCCTGGCGATGGATTTCGGTCAGCATGACATCGGGCTCGTCGGCGGTGAAAAACCCCGCCCCCTGCACCGGCGGCAATTGGAACGGATCGCCCAGCACCAGCACCTTGACCCCAAACGAGAGCAGGTCCCGTCCCAATTGCTCATCCACCATGGAGACTTCGTCGATGACGATGAGATCGGCATCGGCGGCAGGGGATTCATCATCCAGCACGAAACGCGGCTCGCCCTCCTTCTCGCTGACCAAAGTATAGATCAGGCTATGGATGGTCTGGGTGCCCTTGCAGCCGCGCTTGCGCATGACCAAAGCGGCCTTGCCGGTAAAGGCGGCATATTTGACGCTCTTGACGTCCTGCGCCAGATGCACGGCCAGCGTCGATTTGCCCGTACCGGCCCAGCCGAACAGGCGGAACACCTGCGGGCCGTCCCGATCCCTAAGCCAATTGGACACCGCGACCAGCGCCGCATCCTGCTGGGGCGACCAGACCGGCATCAGACGATGCTGGTCCGTACGCTGCCCACGCCCTCGATGGCGCCTTCCAGCACATCGCCCTTGACCACCGCGCCAACGCCCGACGGCGTGCCGGTCATGATCAGGTCGCCGGGCTTCAGCGTCACAAAGCCGCTGAGATAGGCAATGGCTTCGCTGACATTCCAGATCTGCTCGGAGAGATCGCCCTTCTGGCGCACCGTGCCATTGACCGACAGCGTGATGGCGCCCGTGTCGGGATGCCCGATTTCGCTGGCCGGCTCGATCGTGCCGATGGGCGCGGAATGATCGAACGCCTTGGCCATTTCCCACGGCCGCCCGCTCTTTTTGGCAATGGCCTGGATATCGCGCCGCGTCATATCGAGCCCGGCGGCATAGCCATAGACATGGGCCAGCGCCTGCTCCACCGGAATGTCCGCGCCTTCCTTGCCGATGGCGACGACCAGCTCGATCTCATGGTGAAAGTCGTCGGTCTGCGGCGGATAGGGGATGGCTGCCCCACCTACCACGACGGCATCAGCGGGCTTGGCGAAAAAGAACGGCGGCTCGCGCTCGTCATTGCCCATTTCGCGGATGTGCTCGACATAATTGCGGCCCACGCAATAGATGCGCCGCACCGCAAACAGCCCGCCCCGGGCAATGGGAATGGTGACGGGCGCATAAGGCTCAAACAGGAAATCAGCCACGTTTGAAATCTTCCACATAGGTTGAGAGCAGGTCCTGGTCGGCCGGACCAAGCCGGTCATTGGCCGTAAACGTCTGGTGCCAATAGGGATAGAGCAGCGGCGGCCGACTGACCGCATCGAGTTTCTGCCGTTCTTCGGCACTGAGCTTCAAATCAGCGGCCGCCAGATTATCCTTGAACTGCGCTTCGCTGCGCCCGCCAATGATCACCGAGGTCACCCCCGGCCGCCCCAAAGCCCAGGCCAAAGCCACCTGCGCGCCAGACACGCCGCGGTCTTCCGCGATGGCCACGATCACATCGACAATATCATAAAGCTTGTCCCAATCGGGCACCGGCGGCTCACGCGAGCCCCCGACATGCCGACCACTCTCCGGCCCACCATCCCGACGATATTTGCCACTCAGCAAGCCACCGGCCAGCGGCGACCAGATCAGAATGCCCAGCCCTTGGTCCTGACTGATCGGCACCAGTTCATATTCAGCTTCGCGCGAATGCAGCGTGTAGTGAATTTGCTGGGAGATGAAGCGCTGGCCGTGGCTCTTATCAGCGGCCGCAAGCGCCTTCATGATGTGCCAGCCCGAATAATTCGAGCAGCCGATATAGCGCACCTTGCCCTGTTTCACGAGCGTATCGAGCGCTTCCATCGTCTCCTCGATGGGCGTCATCCCGTCCCATTCATGCACCTGATAGAGATCGATCACATCG
Organism: Devosia sp.; assembly: GCA_035565135.1. GTDB lineage: Bacteria > Pseudomonadota > Alphaproteobacteria > Rhizobiales > Devosiaceae > Devosia. Next base: position 393 of record DATMSY010000036.1, on the reverse strand, counting down.
GTCTTGAGCCGCTTGAGGCTCGCTTCCGCCTGCGCCACGATATGGTGCCGGCTCAGCCCCACATCATTGGGCCCATCGCCCATCCTGAAGCGCACCTTGGTGGCGACCAGCGCCTTTTGCCGGCGACCATTTTCGGCCAGCGCCACCCCGATCATCTCCTCGGAGACCCCGGCATTATAGACATTGGCGGTGTCGAGCAGGTTGATGCCGTGATCAAGGCACAGATCGATCTGCCGCGTCGCCTCGGCTTGGGGCGTATGCCCCACCTTTTCCGAGCCGCCAAAGGTCATCGTGCCCATGGTGAGCGTCGAAACCCGAAGACCCGAGCGGCCGAGATAGCGATAATCCATGATCACCCTCCTGCGGAAACGTCCGTAAGGGCTAGAGTGCAAT
>DATMSY010000035.1:0-4067 GCA_035565135.1 Devosia sp. | reverse complement strand
CTTGCGCGGGCAGGGGGCAGACAATACTGGAATGCCGTCGGCGCCACGACGCAGGCGCATCTCGGCAGGCTGGGGACGTTGCATGATCGGTCTGGTTCTGGTGACGCATGGTGCGCTCGCCAATGAGTTCAAGTCGGCACTGGAACATGTCGTCGGCCCGCAGGATTATTGCGAAACCATCGCCATTGGTCCCGACGACAATATGGAAAACCGCCGCAACGACATTCTGGCTGCGGTCGACCGCGCCGATAATGGCTCGGGCGTCATCATCCTCACCGACATGTTCGGCGGCACGCCATCGAACCTGGCCATTTCGGTGATGCAGAACCGCGATGTGGAAGTGATCGCCGGGGTCAACCTGCCCATGCTGGTCAAGCTTGGCCGCGTCCGCAGCGACATGAGCATCAAGGATGCGGTCAACCTGGCGCAGGAAGCGGGCCGCAAATATATCACCGTCGCCAATTCCATCCTGAGCGCGGGGTAAGCCATGGACGCCGCCAGCACCGGCCGCGCCGTCGCCCAGCAATTGACCATCGTCAACCGCAAGGGCCTGCACGCCCGCGCCTCCGCCCGCTTCGTGCGCACCGCCGAGTGTTTCGACGCGAGCATTGCGGTCATCAAGGACGGGACGTCCGTGGCGGGCAATTCCATCATGGGCTTGATGATGCTGGGCGCGGGGCCGGGCAGCACGATCCTGGTGCAAGCCAGCGGCAAACAGGCGCGGGAAGCGCTGGAGGCCATTGTCGAGCTGGTGAATAACGGGTTTGACGAGGATAGTGACGGGGCGGCGGGGTAGGGGGCTGCGCTGGGGCCGGTGCCCGGAATACCCCCACCCTCAATCCCTCCCCACAAGGGGGGGAGGGAAGCCCGGCCAGTGGCTCGCATGCTTGGGGATATCCGGGAGCGTAGGTCTTGCGTCTCCCTCCCCCTTGTGGGGCAGTGTTCACGCTGGACGCCTCAAGAACGCGGTGTCATCCCGGCGCAGGCCGGGATCCATGCTGAAGGCTATCCGAACATCGCATGCGTGGAGAAAGCACAGCATGGATTCCGGCCTCCGCCGGAATGACGCCGTGGGTGGTGTGAGGCCTGAGTAAACACTCCCCCCTTGTGGGGAGGGATCAAGGGTGGGGGTATGAGAGCCCCAGAACCCTATCACCGCCGGCGCAGTCTGTTGCCGATGATGAGCCAGAGCGCGGATACCAGGAAATAGATGGCGCCGAAGGCGGCGTAGCCGGCTATGGTGGGGAGCAAGCCCGGGACCGATTGCTGGGCCTGGATGACGAAGAATGTGCCGGCCAGCGCCGATTGGGCGCCGCTCAGGACCATGGCCCATTGCGCGCCGGCTTTCCAGCGGCGGATGGCCGTTGCCAATTGCAGCAGGCCCGACAGCACGGCCCAGGCCCCGAACACCGCGAGCACAGCGCTCAGCCCCGATTGCAGGGCGATCAATACGGAGAGGGTTGTGACCACGCTCACCAGGACATTGACGGCCTGTGTGCGATTGCGGCCCAGGCCGCCATTGCGGGCGGCATCGGCATAATTGGCCGCCGCATCCCAGAGCGGGTAGATTACCAGCAGGACGGCGCCGAAACCGGGATGCTGCAGGCCAAGCGTCAGGGCGGCGGCGACCCAGATCAGTGAGAAGGCGGTGCGGGCAAGGTAATATTGCGTGAGCCAGCGATCCTGGAGGGACGGGGCGGGATGTGACATGAGATATCCTATCTACTAATTGGTAGGCTGTTGGGGAAATGGCGCGAAGGCCGGGGTGTGATCAGCTGGCGAGGCGGTTGAGCCAGGACCGGGTGATATCGCCGAAGAGGCGGGGATCGTCCTGGGCGCGGGCGGAGAGCATGCCGCCATGGACAATGGCCATGAAAGTCTCGGCCTCCGCTTGCGGCGTGCCGGCGAGGCGGAAAAGGCCGGAAGCCGAGCCGCGCTCGAAGGCCGAGGTCAGCCAGGCCGAGAGGGTCTCGAAGTGTAGCCTGACCTCGGCGGCCACCGGGGGCGGCAAGGCGGGGAGTTCGCTGGCCAGAAGGGCGCAGACGCAGAACGGATCGCTCGCCTCGATGATGCACTTTTCCCAATAGGCGGCATAATTGGCGAGCTGTTCGCGCGGATCGGCGGCGCTCCGCGCCAATTCGGCAAATCCGGCCCGGGCATCCTCGCGATAAAGCTGTACGAGGGTGCGCACCAGATCGACCTTGCTGGGGAAATGGTGATGGATGCTGGCCTTGCGAATGCCCACCACCGCGGCAATGTCGGCATAGCTGAAGCCATTATAGCCGCCCGCAATGATCAGGCTGCGCGCACAGGCAAGAATGTCGTCGGCGGTCGAGGAAAGCGTGCTCATGGGCTCTGTCTACCTATTGGTAGGTAGATCGTCAAGCCGATTGTGAATGCATGAGGGATATAAACTTATCTTTATGTCCCGGTTGATCCTGCGGCCCGCCTTGGCTATAGCAAAGCCAAGACATTTCTATGCTAGGCGGAGCCTGCCACATGACCACCCAATCGAGCGACTACGCGATCAAGGACATTTCGCTGGCCGAATTCGGCCGCAAGGAAATCCAGATCGCCGAAATCGAAATGCCCGGCCTGATGGCCATCCGCGAGGAATATGCCGCCGCCCAGCCGCTCAAGGGCGCGCGCATTGCCGGCTCGCTCCACATGACCATCCAGACCGCCGTGCTGATCGAGACGCTGGTGGCTCTTGGCGCCGAAGTGCGCTGGGTGAGCTGCAATATCTTTTCGACCCAGGACCACGCCGCCGCCGCCATTGCCGCCGCCGGCATTCCGGTGTTCGCGCATAAGGGCGAGACGCTGGAAGAATACTGGGCCTTTACCGACCGCATGATGGATTGGGGCAGTGGCCTCACCCCCAACATGATCCTCGACGATGGCGGCGACGCCACCATGTATATCCTCAATGGCGCCAAGGCCGAAAAGGACGCGTCCTTCCTCGACAAGCCCGGCAATGAGGAAGAGGAAATCTTCTTCGCCACCATCAAGAAGCGCCTGGCGACGTCGCCGAACTTCTTCTCGACCATTCGCGCCAATATCCGTGGCGTCTCGGAAGAAACCACCACCGGCGTGATGCGGCTCTATCAGCTCCACGCCAAGGGCGAGCTGCCCTTCCCGGCCATCAACGTCAATGACTCGGTCACCAAGTCCAAGTTCGACAACAAATACGGCACCCGTGAATCCCTGGTCGATGCCATCCGTCGCGGCACCGACGTCATGCTGGCCGGCAAGGTCGCGATCGTCTGCGGCTATGGCGATGTGGGCAAGGGATCGGCGGAATCGCTGCGTGGCGCCGGCGCTCGCGTGCTGGTGACCGAAGTCGACCCCATCTGCGCCCTGCAGGCGGCCATGGAAGGCTTTGAAGTGGTGACGCTGGAAGACGCCGCCCCGCGCGCCGATATCGTCGTCACCGCCACCGGCAATCGCGACGTGCTGACGCTCGATGACATGCGCAATCTCAAGGACATGGCCATCGTCGCCAATATCGGCCATTTCGATAACGAAATTCAGGTCGCCGCGCTGCGCAATTTCAAGTGGACCAATGTGAAGCCGCAGGTCGACCTGGTCGAAAAGCCCGATGGCAAGCGCCTGATCCTTTTGTCCGAGGGGCGCCTGGTTAATCTCGGCAATGCCACCGGCCACCCCAGCTTTGTGATGTCCGCCAGCTTCTCCAACCAGACCCTGGCCCAGATCGAACTCTGGACCAATGGCAATAAGCTGGAAAAGAAAGTGCACGTGCTGCCCAAGCACCTGGACGAAAAAGTCGCCGAACTGCACCTGGCCAAGCTGGGCGCCAAGCTCACCAAGCTGACCAAGGACCAGGCCGACTATATCGGCGTGCCGGAAAACGGCCCGTTCAAGTCGGGTGAGTATCGCTACTAGTTTTTAGCCGTTTCAGGTTTTGGCGCCCGCAGCTTTGGCTGCGGGCGTTTTTTTGTGGGATACCCCCTCCTGGCCTCACCATCACGGGCAGTGTTTCCCCGGATGCGTCCAGGAATGCGGTGTCATTCCGGCGAAGGCCGGAATCCATGTCCGCATGGTCCCAC
>DATMSY010000034.1:0-5822 GCA_035565135.1 Devosia sp. | reverse complement strand
ACATCGGTGACGAACTGGCTGTAGCTCTTGTCGGAGACCGAAATCGAGCGGGTCGACGACTGGAAGACCTGGAACAGGCCCATCAGCATGAAGAGTATGACTAGCCAGATGGCGAAGTTGCGGAAGTTTCCGTTCATCAATCCTGTCCCGGAGAAGCCGGCCAAATGACCCGGCCAGCAGTAAGGCCGAATGTATGTCCGGCATTGGGGCGTTACAAGGGCAAGACCTGCTGTCCTTTGGGCGCACCGTCCAGTCATATTGTCGCGATTGGGTTAATACGCGGTGGCGAAGCGGAAAGTTCCCACAGGAACATGACAAAACCTCCGCCGGCTTGCGCTGGCGGCTATCGAGTTGAGCGACGATGGCGAGACCGGCGTCTCGGAGGATTTGGTAAAATGGTGAAACGTCGGTCTCGCCATCGTGCCGGGATTTTTTGTCCCGCAAGGATGGCGTTACCGCTGTGTTTCAAGCAGATCTGCCACTACCCCCGCGCGATTGGAGCGACCTCCAATCCCCGACTGTCACCCCACTCATCCACTCGTCATGACCGCGCTCTGGCGGGGTGATGGGGGAATGATGGCACGGGACTGCGGGGGCGGGGATAAGCTGAGTAAAGTGGATAAATTGGGGTCCTTTCCCTCCCTCCCCGCAGCGTTGCTCTGAGCGCATCCAAAAACGCGGTGTCATTCCGGCGCAGGCCGGAATCCATGTCCGCATGTTTTTACAACCACTGGTGTTGGTGGATGCTTCACAGCATGGATTCCGGCCCTCGCCGGAATGACACCGTGGTTGGGGTGAGTATCGGGTAAAACACTCAGTCGATCAGCAATTGCACCTTGATACGGTCATCGAACGACCAGCCACCCAGCGAGAGCACGCCGCCGGCTGCGTCGCGGACGATGGGGGCGGTGCGGATGGCTTCGGCGGGGGCGGTGACCTTGAAGCCCAGGAATTCTTCGAGCCGGTGGCGCGGCAGATAGTCGGCGACGCTGGCCGTGAGGTCGCTATCGCCCGAGCCATTGATGATGAGAAAGCGTTCGTCCCAGACCAGTTCGGCATGGGGCAATAAGATCGCGTCGGCCGGCACGGCGCGGCCGGGCTCGCGGGCGACCACGACGGCATCGTCCTTGAGGCGGATGACGCAGCCCAGCACCGTGGTGGATTTGGGCAGGGCGCCATCGGCAATCGACTGGCGCAGGCGCTCGACCTGCCCCAGAGCGCGCGGCTTCTGCCGGCCCCCGACAATATTGAGCACCCGGCCCAGCACCCGCACGGAAACCGCCGGACTGAGGCCGATAAAGCTGGCCAATTCGATCCGCGCCGAACCGAAGCCATCAAGCCTCACCATGGCAGCAAAGCAGCTTTCGGCCATTTGCGCGATAGCGGCATCGGCCTCGGCCATGCGTTCGGCAAAAGTGCCCAGCGCCGCCGCGTCGAGGCCGAGCGCGGCCAATTGCGGCAGCGCCTTGCGCCAGCGCACGCGCTCGTAATGCTCGTCGCTATTGGACGGGTCTTCTGCCGGTACCAGCCCGGCCGCATCCACCACGGCGCGCAAGGCGACGGGATCGATGCCGAGCAGCGGCCGGTGGACACGGACGCCTTCGACATGGGCCATGTCGGCCATGCCCTTGAGGCCCTCGATGCCGCTGCCATGGGCCATGCGCATCAGCACGGTTTCGGCCTGGTCATTGCGATGGTGAGCAGTGAGCAGGACGCCGACGCCGTCCTGTTTCATCGCCTCCCCGATCAGCCGGTAGCGGGCGGCACGGGCCGCCTCCTGCATGCCGGCGGCGGGCTTGGGGCCGGTCCATTTGAGCCCCCTGGCGGCAATGCCAAGCCGCTTGGCGGCAGCCAGCACCATGGCGACCTCTGCGGCCGCCTCGGGCCGCAGGCCGTGATCGACCGAATAGACGTGGAGCCGGGGACCATCCTCGCCGGCCCAGCGCTGGGCCAGCAGGAGCAGCGCCAGACTATCGGCGCCACCCGAAACGGCCAGCCCGATCGCGGCTTCGCCAGCAACCGTAGCAAAGAGCTGGTCCAGCCCTGCCGCGTCATCGAGGCTTGGCGTCATGCGGGCGGGCATTCGGCCTTGGTCTTTTCCTCGGCCAGCTTGCCTTTGACCGCATCGGGGAGGCTGGTATAGCGCCGATCGACTTCGGCAAAGGTGCGGCAGGCAGTTTCGCGTTCGCCGGCACCCGACAGCGACATGCCCAGCTTGAGCAGCAATTCGGGCGCGCGGGGGCTATCGGGCGCCTTCTGGAAGGCGTTGAGTAATACATCGGCCGCTTCGCTATAGGCCTGGCGCTGCAACAGCGCATCGCCCAGCCAGTTGGCGGCGTCGGTGGCCTGCGGATTGTCCGGATAAAGCTCGATAAACTGGCTGAACTGGTCCTCGGCGAAGGCGTAGTCGCCACGCGCCAGGGCTTCATAGCCGGCGCGGAATTGCGCATCGGCATCGGGATTGTCCGAGGGGCCCGCGGCCGGATCATAGGTAAGATCGAGCGGCTCGCCCGTGGTGAGGTCGACGCCCCCGGTGCGGCCGGTGCCCACCAGCGGATCGTTGGAATTGCCCAGATCGTCCATCGGCACGCTGCCATCGTCGAACGTTGGGTCGAACTCGGCTTCGCCCGGCAGCGGCTGCACGCCCTGGGGAGGGATATCGGTCAGCGGCACATTGGATTCGTCAGCGGGGGCCTGCGGCGAAGTCTGGGACGGCGTCGCGCCACCCGCCGGACTTGCCGCCTCAGGTTTTCCCGCGGCACCGCCTTCAAGCGCCTTGAAGCGCGCTTCGTTTTCTTCGCTCTGGCGCTGCACCAGCGTCTGCATCTGGGTGAGCTGGAAGGTCAGCCCCTCGACCTGGCCATTGAGCGAGCGGATCTGCTCTTCGAGCTGCTGGATGCGCAGCATCAGCTGGGCCGTGTCATTGGCCTGGGCCACCAGCATGGGCGGATTTTCATCGCTCAGCGTGCGGCCAACCAGAGCCGGCGGCGTCACCAGCGCGGACTGGGCAAGAACGGGAGCCGTCACCCCCAGGGCCAGCATGCCCGCCAGCGCGAACCGCGCCGTCACATCAATCTTGGTCGTCAAAGCAATCGGTCTCCAAACACGCCGCTCCTGCGGCACAGCATGAACTTTGCTAGGCACGCGAATAAAGACAAATTTTGGTCAAAAGAAAGCGCCCGGGTCCTTTTACGGGCACCGGGCGCTCTTGCCTCCAGTTTGCACTGGATCGCTTCGGCCTCGCCTCGCGGCAAAGCCGGTTTTGTCTTACTGGACCACAGTAACCGCGCGGCGGTTCTGGCTCCAGCAGGAAATATCGTTACAGATGGCCACCGGACGTTCCTTGCCGAAGGACTGGCTGGTGATGCGCTGGCCATTGACGCCCTTGGAGGTCAGGTAATTGACCACGATGGAGGCGCGGCGGGCGCCCAGGGCGATATTGTATTCGCGGGTGCCGCGCTCGTCGGCATGGCCTTCGATCATGATGCGGTAGTTCGAATACTGGTTGAGCCAGGCGGCCTGCTTGTCCAGGGTCGCCATGGCGGTCGGGGTCAGGTTGCTCGAATCGGTCTCGAAGAACACGCGGTCACCGACCGAAACCAGGAATTCCTGCTGGCTGCCGGGGGCGCCGCCGCCGGGGCCGAGATTGCCGACACCAGTCGGCATCGCATTGGGGGTGCGGGAACAGGCCGCAATCGCGACGACGAAGAGCAGCATTGCGAATGCGCGCAACGCGGTGTTGAGGGGTGCGGAAATGGCCAATGGAGGCTCCTGAAAGGCTTACAATCTTAAGGACGGCATTTACCGCGCTTATTCTTAAGACCGCGTTTGCGTGTCTGGTTAATGTTTGCCTATCCGGGCACAAATGTGGCGGAAATCCGGGCTTTTTCGTGATGGTGCAGTTCGGCCACAGGGGGTGCGGCGGATCACGTTAAGGTTAAGTGGGGCAACGCGAAATCGCGTTCGCATTGCCCCTCAACCCTTTAGGCCCGCAGGCCCGACCATGCCGGGTCCGAGGCATAACCGTCGGTGGGGATGGTCAAAAGATTGCGGCCCCAGATGTCGATGCTCATCAGGCGCGGGCCGTCATTGCCGCCCGGATCCTGGAAGAACATGATGACGCGACCGTTCGGCGCCCAGGTGGGGCCTTCGGCGTGGAAGCTCGAATAGAGCATGCGTTCGCCCGAGCCATCGGGGTTCATCACCCCGATACTGAACTGGCCGCCGGACTGGCGGGTAAAGGCGAGCAGATCCCCCTTGGGGGACCAGACGGGGGTGGAATAGCTGCCCTGGCCGAAGCTGACGCGCTGCGCATTGCCGCCGCCCGCGCCCATCATATAGATCTGCGGCGAGCCGCCCCGGTCGCTTTCAAAGGCGATGCGGCTGCCATCGGGCGAATAGGAGGGGCCGGTGTCGATCGCGGCGCCCGAGGTGAGCTGCATGGGCTGGCCGCCCCCGGTGCCGACCGAATAGATATTGGTGGCGCCGCCCTGCTCGACCGAAAAGGCCACCGTGCCGCCATCGGGCGAAAAGCGCGGCGCAAAGGTCATGGCGCCCACCGAAGCAAGCTGCTGCTGGCGGCCGGTGGACAGCTGCAGCAGATAGACCTGCGGATTGCCGCTGGCAAAATTCATATAGGTCAGCATATCGCCATTGGGCGAAAAGCGCGGCGTCAGCGCCATGGTGCTGCCATCGGTCAGATACTGCGAATTGGCGCCGTCCTGATCCATGATGGCGAGGCGCCGCACGCGATTGGCCTTGGGCCCGCTTTCGGCCACATAGACCACGCGCGTATCGAAATAGCCGCCGCCGCCGGTCAGGTTGGAATAGATGGCGTCGGAAATGATATGGCCGATGCGGCGCGAGGAATTGGGATCGGTATTATAGCTGCTGCCCACCACCTGGGCGCCCTGGCGGGTATCCCAGACGCGCACCGAGGCCGAAATCTGCCCGCCGCGCTCGACGGCGCCCATCACCAGCGCATCCACATTGGCGGTGCGCCAGGTGTTGAAATCGGGCGTGGCGTTCACATCGCCCACCTGCACCGGCAGCGAGGCCGGGTCGAGCGGCTGGAACAGGCCCGAGCGGCGCAGGTTATTGCGCACGATATCGGCGATCTCACGCCCGAAAGTGGGGTCGGACGAGGCGAAATCGGGGATGGCGATCGGTAGCGGGCGGAAATTGGCGCCTTCCACCGTGATGTTGAGCTGGGCATTGGCCTGGCCGGCGGCGGCCAGGGCCACGCCGCCGGCCAGGCCGAGCTTGAGGGCGTTGCGCCGGGTGAGAAGGGTCATTTCAGTCTCCATTCCTGCCGTTCGCCGACAATGCTGCCAGACAAAGGCGCTTCCAAGATGTCACGGCCGCAACGTGACGTTGATATTCTGCCATTGGTCATAAGTATTGGCCGATAGCATGCTGTAGGGACCGCAGCCGGCCACCGCACTCACCGCTTTCTGGGCGATGCCGATGGCTTCGGGCTGCTGGCTGACCGAGACGATGCGCGGCACGTCGGCCAGCGAACCATCCTGTTTCAGCCGCATATTGACGACGACTTCCGCCCCGCTCGCCTCTTCATTGGGCAAGAGGTACCAGCACTGCTTGATCTTGGCGACGAGCGCGCCGATCTCGGTCTGGCTCAGCGTTGCCGAAGTGCCGGCGGTGTCGCCCAGCGTGGGCGAGCCGCCCTGCCCGGTCGTCGCGCCGGTCGAATTGTCCCGATTGATGATCGAGGAAATATCGTCGGCCAGCGCGGAATCGAGCTGGGCCGGCGCGGGCGGCCGCGGCGATTGGGTCGGCGCCGGAGTAGCCGGTTGCGCGGCGGC